>JBGSOJ010000009.1:0-4922 GCA_041739175.1 Sphingomonadaceae bacterium | reverse complement strand
GAACGGCCCGCCCATGCAATAGCCGATGCTGGCGATTTTCTTCGCCGCGTCCACTTGGCCCTGCTGGTCCAGCCACGCGGTAAAAATCTGCGCATCGCCGGTGATCGCCTCGGGCGTCAGCGCCGTGCGCATGGGCTTGATTTTCGCTTGCCCCTCTTCGGTCCGCCACTCGGCAAAGGTCGCCAATATGGGTGACTTTGCATTGCGGTAATAGGGATTAACCGCCAGCACGGCAAAACCCAAATCGGCGAGGCGGGTCGCCATTTGCTTATACGCATCGCGCAGACCTGCGACATCGGGCCACAGGATAACGGCGGGGTGCTTGCCCGTACGCGGGGCAACGAAGTAAGCATCGCAGGTGCCAAAGGGAGTGGTAATATTGACCATCTCCCCCATCGTCATCTGATTGCTGTCCGCCATGTTGACTGCGCCATCCGCCGCGCAGGCGGGCATCGCCGCCATCGCCACGCCCGCCGCGCCCATCGCACCGATTTGCCGCCGATTGAACGCTGCACGGGAGAGGAAGTTGGCGTTTTCGGCTTCGGTCAGGGGATCGCACATCGGTCAGGCTCCTATGGGTTGGCGGTTAGACTAGCAAACCCTTGCGCACGCGCAAGGGTTCCGGTGTCACGCGCGCGCGGAAAAGAACACCGCCTGCCCCGGCACGCGCACGCCGTCGGCGGTGGCAAATTCCTCCACCATCGCGGTGACATCCGCGCGCACGGCATCCAGAGAGACATCGGGGTTCTCAGCGGACAGGGACGCGATTTGTCCGCTGTTCATGGCGAAGGCGACGGCGGCCTCAACGCTGCCGCTGGCATCGCCGATGGGCAACATCGCGTCGTGGACATGGCAGGCCACATCGGCAAAGCCCGCCTCCGATAGCATCGCCATCGTCGCCTCAACATTGGCAAAGCGCATCGGGCCGGGCGCGGTGGGGTCGGGCCGTGGTACATCGAAATGCGCCTGCAATATCGCGCCATTGCGCGCGAACCAGGGGTTGGCCTTGGGCGGACCCCATGCGGCGAAATCCACGCGCCCGCCGGGTTTTAACCAGCCGCGCATATTGCGGAATGCCGCCACGCTATCGCCAAAGAACATCACGCCAAAGCGGGAAAACAACCGATCAAAGGGCGCGCCCGCCGCGTGGCCGGTTTGCGCGTCCATGGTCTCAAAGGAAAGATGGGCCATCCCCTCCCCGCGCGTCTTGGCAATGGCGATAAGTTGCGGCGCAATATCGACGCCATGCACGCGGCCCTCGGCCCCCACCAATTGGGCCAAGCGCAGGCTGGTCGGGCCAGCGCCGCAGCCGACATCGACCACGCTTTCGCCCGCCGTATAGCCCGCGTGCGCAAACAACGCCTCACCCATATCGGCGATCATATATTCAAAACTATCAACGCTCGCCGCCCAGCGGTCGCCCATGGCACCCGCCCATTCGCTTGCCGCATGTCGTGTCATGAAAACTCCTAAGCTCGCGCAAGGACTGCGCCCGATAGCCGCCCATATAAGTCTTTAGTCCGGGAAATCGAGACTGCCGCGACGTTCGGCAAAGCGCCAACCGTCCGGCGTATGCACCAACTGGTCGCGGTATCCGCCGACCAAGGGCGCTTGTCCCTTGGCAAGGAACAGCAGAATTTGGCTCTCCGCCGTCGCGTTTAACCCGTCGTCCGCCACATCAACACGGATATTGGCGCAGACATGGCGGCTTTTGCGCTCGGGACGGGAGAGGAAGGCGGACAGGATCGCCGCCCGCCCTTCGGTAAAATCATCGGGCGCAGTCGGGCGGCTCATCCGGCCATCCTCAACATACAGATCCGCCACCGCCGCCCAGTCACCGGCATCGTTGAGTGCGGCATAATCGATGATCATGCGCGCAATCGCGTGTTCGGCGAGCAGGCGGTCAAGTGGCGTCATCTTACGCGGTCTCTTTGTTGCGCCAGCTTGGCGCATATTGGGTACGCGCGACTTCGCTGTACGGGACCGCCGCAACGACGCCGGTGATTGTAATCTGCCGGTGCTTTTCGACCGTGGGCTTGGTCGTGCCGCCATCGGGCTCGCCCCAGATGAGGTCGATTTCGGTGCCGGGTTCGGCAAATTCGGCATCGACCATGGCGAGCGTCAGCATTTTACCCTCGTTCGCGGTATAGCCGATCCACGTCGAAAGGCCGATCAGCTTGCCGTCCTTCTCGACGCGGTCAAACGGGTGCATCGCATACACCGCGCTGGGGAATTCCATATATTTGGGGCGGAGTTCACCTTTGCCGAATTGGCCATAAATCGCCTCCGATACCGATTCATTGTCAAGCGCGAGGGTTACCTTCTTGCGCTGTGGCTTCGTCGCCATTTCTTCCAGAGCAGCGCGGCCCACGAAATCATGGTCGAATTTCACCATATGTGCGTACCCCAAATCCCATGGGGTGAGGTAATAGCCCTCAACGCTGTCGGGGACATAGGACCCGCCGACCGATGCCTTTGCTTCGTAGTGGTTGGCGGACAGCCACGCACGATACGGCGCGAGTTCCTCGCCCGTATAAATCGCGGGCAAGGGCGAGGGAATCCAGCCCGATTCCAATGTGTTCGACGAATAGGTCCGCCCGCCGACCAATTTCATGCCGTGCGCTTTGCCCGCCTCAACCAGTGCAGCATGAACGACATCGCGGTCCGCCCATGGGCCCATGAGTTCATAGCCCGGCTGCCCCGCCATCCCATGGCGCAGCGCGGTGACCGTTTTGCCCGCGATGATCATCTCGCACATGTTGAAGAATTTCAATTCCGGCGCGGGCACGCCCAGTGCATCCTCCATCACGGCGGCGGCGTTCGGCCCCTGCACCTGATAGCGGTAATGACGGCGGTTTTCCGGATCAGGCCGCGCGGCGGTGCGCTCATCATAGGTAAGGCGCACATCGGTGCGCCCCTCTGCATGGAACATCAACCAGTTAAGCGTCGGCGCACGGCCCACCAGGTTAAAGGTTTCCTCGGCCAGATAGAACAAGATCACATCGCCAATGACATGGCCATAAGGTGTGACGGGCACATATTGTTTTGCCTTACCGGGGACAAAGCCCTTAAAGCTGTTGATGCCAAGGCCGTTCAAAAAATCAAACGCGCCCGGCCCCTCGACCATCAATTCGGCCATGTGGTAGCTTTGGTTGAAAAGGACAGCGGCCTCATTCCATGCGATTTGCTCATCGCGCCAGTTGGAGAACTCGGCGGGGACGCCGGGGTAGACATTGGGGCCAACCTGCTGGTTGCGCAAGAAGTGGACAATGTCGTCTTGTCCGGCTAGAATTTGGTCAAGCGTCTGGGTCATGGGAAGGCCTCTCCGTTAAAATTGCGCGCAATGCGGATTTCGCTTGCGTTTCCTCTGGCGCTGGTTTTGTATGTAAAGCATACAAATTGCAAGGCCGAATTTGCAGAACGCGAATTTGCCAAAAATTGGAGGGGATAGCTATGACCATTGCCACATCGCATGTCGGAAGCCTGCCACGCGGGGACGAGTTGGTGCCGTTGTTGCTCGCGCGCGACCATGGGGAGCCTTACGATGCCGCCGAATTTGAAGCAAAGGTGCAGGCGGCGATTGATGCCGCTGTGGACAAGCAAATCGCATGCGGCGTTACCGTGGTCAGCGACGGGGAACTCGGCAAAGTCGGTTATTCGACCTATATTACCGAGCGTTTAAGCGGCTTTGGCGGCGATGTCCCGCGCAAGCCCGCGCTCGATCTTGCGTCGTTACCGGAGTTCCGCAAGAAGCTGGCGGCGATTATGGGCGATCAGGAATTCGTCCGCGCCGCCGCGATTTCCAAGGTGGAACTGGTCAATTTGGACCCATGCCACGAAGATATCGGCCGCTTTCAAAAGGCGATGGCGGGCAAGCCCGTCAGCGGCTTTATGAACGCGGCGTCGCCGGGCCTTATTACCGCGTTTCAGCCGAACCAGTTTTACCCAAGCCATGAGGCGTATCTGGCCGACCTCGTCGATGCCATGCGCCCCGAATATGAGGCAATTGCCGCGTCCGGATTCTACCTGCAACTCGATTGCCCTGATTTGGCAATGAGCCGCCATACCGGATACCAGGACCTCTCCGACGAAGAATTCGTGAAAATCGCCGCCGCGAATGTAGAGGCATTGAACGCCGCCACCGCCAACATCGCGCCGGAGCAAATGCGGATGCATGTCTGCTGGGGCAATTATGAAGGGCCGCATGATTACGACATCGCGCTGGAAAAAGTCATTGCCACTGTTCTGTCGGCGCGGCCATCGACAATCTTGTTTGAGGCGGCCAACCCGCGCCATGAGCATGAATGGAAAGTCTGGGCGGCGGCGGATATTCCCGACAACAAAATCCTCGCCCCCGGGTGCATCGACACCTGTTCCAATTATGTCGAACACCCCGAACTGATCGCGCAACGTATCGAACGTTATGCCGCGATTGTCGGCAAGGACCGCGTGGTCGCCAGCACCGATTGCGGATTTGGCACTTTTGCCGGTTACGGCAAAATCGACCCGGCGGTGACGTGGAAGAAACTCACCGCGCTGCGCGAAGGCGCGGATATCGCCGACGCGCGCATTTAGGCGGCGGGCGATAAGACGGCTATTCCGCCGAATGCCGCGCCCGCCAAGTCAGGGATTGTTTTGGGGTACCATGGCCCTAGGGTCAGGAACACCTCACCCGAACCAAAGGAACCTGTAATGCGCGCATGGATGCTGCCCAAAGGGGCAACCGGATTTGACCAATTGTTCGCCGCCGACCTGCCCGACCCGACGCCGGGCGCGGGCGAGGTGTTGATTGCGCCAAGGGCTTGGTCGCTGAACTTCCGCGATTTCTCCATTGCCAAGGGCAAATATTTCAGCGGCCCCGTGCCCGCCGACTCTATACCTCTATCCGACATGGCGGGTGAAGTGCTGGCGGTGGGCGATGG
>JBGSOJ010000219.1:0-1913 GCA_041739175.1 Sphingomonadaceae bacterium | reverse complement strand
AAGCCGAGCGGCGGCGGCATCGCGTGAGGCGCGTTTGCGGTCGACATCAGCTTTTGAAATAAAGCCGCGATCAACCAAAGCGGCGGCGCGGGCGAGTTCATTTTCGGCGAGGCGGACATCGCTTTCGGCGCTTTTCACTTGGGCCTGCAAGACGCCCAGTTGCGCGTTTTGCACTTGCCGGTCCACGACCACCAAAGTCTGCCCCTTTTTCACCCAGCGGCCTTCGTCGGTCAGGATGTTGACCACTTGTCCGCCTTCGCCAACCACGCCGACGGGAATGTCGCGGCGCGCGGCCAAAGTGCCGGTGGCGGTAATCTCGCGCGTGATGGTTTGCGTGCCGGGGCGGACCACCGTGACCACCGAAGCGGTCGTTTCCTCAACGCCCTCCTCGCTTGCCGTTGCATCCGCCGGGCTGCTCTGTGTCAGGTACCAGCCCGCGCCGCCCGCCATAAGAAGCAGGAGCAGGACAACGATCCAGATCCAGATATTGGATTTTCGCCCCTCCGCAGAGGGGGCGGCATAATCGGACGCATAGGTCGCGTCTGCTCCTGAGGGAGAGTTCATAGTCATAGAATCTTTGTGCATGGCCATTACATCTTTGCGTGCTTATCCCGAACCATCACACCAATGCTGCCACCCCATTGGTCTGATCCTGCACATCGCCGTTGCTTACGAAAGGCTAAGCCGCAGATGGTTTTGTCATTGGAGCGATAGCAGCTATTTTGCCAAAGGGAAAACAAAACAATCGCCCCGCGTCATGAATCTGCTTGCGGCCACCGGCAAACCAAAAGGGCCGGATGTTTCCACCCAGCCCTCGAAATTTGCTGTCGTAATCGACAGGCTTTAGCGCACGCGGCCGCGTTGCACCAAGTTCAAAATGCCCAGCACGATGATCGCACCGATGAAGCCCAGCACGCCATAATTGAGCCACGAATTGCCCAGATTGATGAAACCGCCGCCAAGCCAGCCAGCAACCATCGCACCAACGACACCGGCAACGATATTCCACAAAATACCCATCGAGGCATCGCGGCCCATGACCTTGCTGGCCAACCAACCGGCGATGCCGCCCATAATGATTGTGCCGAAAAATCCGACTTCCATTGCTTTTCCTCCGATTGTTCTTCCGAATCCCTGTGACGGGTGCGTTAACCTAACAAAGAAGGCGGGGAAAGAAAGCCACATCTAAACGCCGCCCCGCGCTTCGTGTAAATTGATGTTTCACGTCAGCGGGCTACGCACGCGCAGAAAAAACCCCCGCCTGTTGCCGGGCGGGGGTTTTCATGCGTCCTTCGGGTCACAGAAGGAAACGGGGAAGCGGCCTAGCCGAGCGCGCAGAAATCAGTATTTCTGCTGCCGCTCATACAGGTCGCGGTAATGTTGTAGGCGGGTGACGCGCAGGCCGGGCATCCCCGACCGGTCCACGGCGCGTTGCCAACCGGCAAATTCTTCTAAAGTCAGGTCATACCGCGCGCACGCCTCGTCGATGGACAACAGTCCGCCGTTGACCGCGGCCACCACTTCGGCTTTGCGCCGCACGACCCAGCGCCGCGTCGATGGCGGCGGCAAATCGGCAAGCGTTAACGGTTCGCCCAAGGGGCCAACGACCTGTGCCGGTTTGATCTTCTGATTTTCGATCATATCATCCTCAACTCAAAAAAGGTACGCAGCGGATGCGGTGCGGGGCGCATCATGGGCAACGGCCCGGCGATAATCGGGTTCTAAGCCCCGGACTTTGCGATTGTTTGAACCGTGAAGGTAAACGGGGTGTTCACTTTTGCTATCAATCGCAGATTCGGCACACTGCGGCTTGGTGGCTTTGGGCATGACCGTCAGATCGGCGCAAAATGCGCCCAGCGCGGCTCCGGCCCATTCCGGATGGCGCGCCGCTTGCCCCGCAAATAAGGCCAGCC
>JBGSOJ010000217.1:0-5042 GCA_041739175.1 Sphingomonadaceae bacterium | reverse complement strand
GGCCGCCGCGACGGTGCGCAACAGGCGCGGCAAAACTACCAACGCGCCGAACGCCGTGATGAGCGTCGCGACGACCGCCGCGAAAACCGCGCCTATCGCGATGGCCGTCAGGATCAGCGCTATGTCCAGACACAGCGCCGTCAGGACAATCGGTTCGAATATCGCGGTCAGCGGTATAACAGTTGGAACAACAATTGGCGTCAGGATCGCCGTTACAATTGGCGCGATCACCGCAATGCCAATCGCCATGCCTATCGGTCGGGCCGCTACTACGCACCGGCGCGGGGTCGTGGATATTCGCGGTTCAGTATAGGGTTCACAATTGGCACGCCCTATTATGCGTCGAACTATTGGATCAACGATCCCTATTCGTATCGTCTCCCCGCCGTTTATGGTCCCTATCGTTGGGTTCGGTACTATAACGATGTCTTGCTGGTCGACGTTCGCAATGGCCGCGTCGTTGATGTGGAATATAATTTCTTCTGGTGAGCACCAGACGATGGAATGCAAAAGCCGGCCTCGACTGCAACCGTCGGGGCCGGTATTTTTATGCGCGTAGCTTGCGATAACGCCCGAGTGCGCGTAACTTTGTGCCCTATCTCAAATTTAGAAGGCTCTCCATTTATGCGTATGCCCGCCATTTTCATTTCGACCGGTTTGGTTGCCCTTGCCACCGGGCTTTCCTTGGTCGCCCCTGTCGCCGACATGGCCTCAGCACAGAGCACGGCAAGCGCGACGCAAACGGGCGATCAGGAAGCGGCGAACGCACGGCTTTTGGCACTGTTCGCGAAATCGGATGAGGACAAGCTCGCGAACAGCCCGCTTGAGGCCATGTTCCGCGGCGACATGCGCTATGCCGATCAGTTCGGTGACTATATTAGCGATGGCTTTTATGAGCAGCAGCGCAATACCGTTGCGGCGGAATTGGCCGAGCTGCGCTCTATTGACCGGTCTCTGTTGACGCCGATCAACGCGCTTGCCGCCGAAGTTTTCCAACTAACACTGGAACGCTCAATGGAGGAATTGGCACCAGACATGCTGGCGCTCCGCGTGGTGCGTCCGATTGACCACTTCACAGGCCTACACACCTTTTATCCGACCTTCTCCAGTGGAAAAAGCGCCGCGCCATTTAAGACGGTCACCGATTATGAAAACGCTCTGAAACGCCATGACGGCTACATTCTGTTCATGGACCGTGCGCAGGGCCGGTTCCGTGAAGGCATAAAAAGCGGGGTGGTCGATACCAAATTGACCATCGGGATCGTTATTCAGCAACTCGATACGCAACTTGCGACGCCTATCGACGAATCGCCTTATATGGCACCAACGCTGGAATTCCCCGCCGAATTCACTGACGCGGACAAGGCGCGTTTCACCGCCGAATACCGCGCCAAGACCGAAGCCATCTATGCGGCCAATAAAAAAATGCGCGATTTTCTGGAAACGGAATATCTTCCCATCGCGCGGGCAACTGTCGGCCTATCGTCCATGAAAGGCGGGGAGACGTACTATAATTTCCTGATCAAATCGCAGACGACTTTGCCAATGACGGCTGACGAGATCCACAACCTGGGCCTATCCGAAGTCGCGCGTATTAAGGGCGACATGGAATGGGTCATGCTCTCCGCCAAATTTGAAGGGACGTTGCCCGAATTTTTCCAATTTATCCGCACCGATCCGCAATTCCATCCAATCTCGCGTGAGGCGCTGACGGAGGCGTATTACCGCGTTGGGAAGGACGTCGACGCGCGTGTCGGCGCGCTGTTCAACACTTTGCCGAAATCGAAGCTGGAGATAAAACCCTACGAACCCTTCCGTGAGCAGTTTCAGGCAGGGGGCAGCTACGAACCGGGCACGCCCGACGGCAACCGCCCGGGTACATTCTGGTTCAACGCCTATGATTTGCCGAGCCGTTCAACCACCGGCATAACCACGCTATATCTGCATGAGGGTGCGCCGGGGCACCATTTCCAGATTTCGTTGGCGCAAGAAAATGAGGCGTTGCCAAACTTTATGCGTTTTGGCGGCAATACCGCCTATGTTGAGGGTTGGGCGCTCTATGCCGAAACCTTAGGCTTTGAAATGGGGTTGTATAACAACAATCCCTATCAGCATTACGGCCAGTTGGACGACGAAATGCTGCGCGCGATGCGCTTGGTCGTGGACACCGGCCTGCATGCCAAAGGCTGGACGCGGGAGCAAGCGATCCAGTTTATGCTCGACAACAGCGCAATGGGCAAAACCGACGCCACCGCCGAGGTGGAGCGGTACATCGCCATGCCGGGTCAGGCATTAGCCTATAAAATCGGCGCGTTGACCATTCAACGCCTGCGCAAAAAGGCGGAGGGCGAACTTGGCAAGGCATTCGATATTCGCGAATTCCATGGCCAAATCCTCGACACGGGCGCATTGCCCCTGCCGGTGTTGGAGGCGAAAATCGACCGCTGGATTGCATCCAAAAAGGGATAGGGAGCCACCGCGATGGAGCCGCGTTACACCAGCTTTGCCGAATTTTGGCCCTTTTACCTGCGGGAGCACAGCAAACCGCGCACGCGGATGCTGCATTATATCGGCACCAGCCTGGTCGTGGCTTTGGCCATTTGGGCAGTGGTGACGGGGGCATGGGCCGTGTTGGGGCTCGTCCCTATCGCGGGATATGGCTTTGCGTGGGCGGCGCATTTTGGCGTTGAAAAAAACCGGCCTGCGACCTTCAAATATCCTTTATGGTCGCTGGCGGCGGATTTTAAGATGTGGGCCTATTGGCTAACCGGGCGATTGTCGGCGGAACTTGACCGCGCCGGGGTGCGTTGATCCATTCGGTCAACCCGCCAAATCAGAAAGTCTTTTTCATCATGCCGAAAATCAAAAAGCGTCATTGGGCACCAATCGCAACCATCGCCGCATTGGCGCTCCTGCCGGTTGCGCTCTCCGCATGCTCGGCGATGCAAGCAGGGCCCGTGGGCAACGCGGCCGTCCCGCAACCGGCGAAATCCGTCGATTTGGACCGCTATCTTGGCCGCTGGTACGAATTTGGCCGGTATGAGGCGGGCTTTCAAAAGGGATGCGAGGCGGTAACCGCCGAATACAGCCTGCGCCAGGATGGCATGATTGCGGTGCTCAATTCCTGCCGCAAAGGCGCAGTGGATGGCAAATTGGACACCGCCAAGGGCAAGGCGAAAATCGTCGATACAACCACCAACGCCAAATTGAAGGTCAGCTTTTTCGGTCCCTTTTACGGCGACTATTGGGTGCTCGACCGCGCCGAGGATTACAGTTGGGCCATCGTTGGTGAACCATCGGGGCGGTATCTGTGGATGCTAACACGTGCGGCAAAGCCGGATGCCGCAACGCAAGGCCTATTGGAGCGCCGGGTGCGCGAATTGGGCTATGACTGGTCACTGGTGCGCATGACGCAGCATTGATTGTGTGCTTGCCAACGCCATTGGCATGTGACAGCTTCGCGGCATGAAAACATTATCCATTTGCACTGCGGGCGCATTGTTTATCGCCTTTTCGGCCTGCGCACCTTTGCCGCCGATGGGCATAAGCGCACAGGATCAACAGGCCGAATTTTGGCAACGGCTATCGGCGTTATGCGGCCGCACTTTATCGGGGTCGATGGTCAGCACAGAGGCAGTCGATGACGATATGGCAGGCAAGCCGATGCGGATGACGGTCGCCTCCTGCACCGCCGAAGAAATCCTCATTCCCTTCCATGTCGGACCGAACGAACCGGGCGGAAAGTGGGACACATCGCGCACATGGGTGCTGCGCCGCACAATGGACGGTGTGCAGTTGAAGCATGACCATCGGCATGACGATGGCACCCCCGACGCCGTCACCAATTATGGCGGCACGGCACCACTGACGACGCCATCACCGCATAGAGACGCTAAGGGCGCACAGCTTTGGCTCGACTTTCCCGTCGATGCGGAAAGCGTCACCAATTTCCGCGCCAATGGGTTGGACAAATCAGTGACCAATGTGTGGAGCGTCGGCCTAGGCCCCGCAGACGCGAAACCGGGCGGCGGCGCGCCAGCGTTCACCTATCGGCTGACCCGCACCGGCGAACATGCGCGGCATTTTGAAGTCGCCTTTTATTGAGCCGCGATCCAGTCGGTCAGTTGCCGATGCGCGTGCCACAATTGATGCCATAGGTCGGGATTTTGAAGATCCGACGGCGCGATCGCATCGGGCCAATGCGCGTGCACCAATGCCTCAAGCGCGTTAATTTTTACTGCGTCCAGCAAATAGGCAGGGTTCATCGCTGCGCGCTGCGCCGTGTTCATCACCACGCGCAGGCGAAGGCACGCTGGGCCGCCGCCGTTGCGCATCGATTGACGGACATCGACAAACTTTACCGCGTTAATGGCGCGATTACCGCCAATATTCCCGTCCAGCCACACCTTCACCGCCGCATTTTCGGCGCACTCCATCGGGCAGACTAGCGTGTTTGACCCATCGGGCAAAGTGACCAATTGCGAATTGAACAGATACGACGCAATCGCATCGGTAAGCGATACGGCGGCTTCAGGCACCTCGACCAATTGCAAGGCAGGGAATGCGGCGCGCAGGTCGTCGTAGAACCGGGCCGCGTCCGCAAACGCCATTTCATGCGCAAACAGCACCCGCTCATTCGCCACCGCGACGACATCGTTGTGAAAGGCCCCTGCCTCAATCGCGGCGTCGCTTTGCTGCACGAACAACGCGTTTTTGACGCCGCACGCGCGCGCGACCGCTTGGCTGGCGTCCAGATGTTGCCGCGCGGGGAAGCGGCCCGTGGGGTTGCTGCCATAGACAAACACTTGCACGCCTTCAGCGCCGTGGCCGTCGCATAGCCGCATGTGGTTCGCCGCACCTTCATCGCCAAAGTTGGCGGGAACCGGCGGATGAATGCACCCTGCCCCGCCGAAAATCGCGGTCAGATTGCGCCCCGTCTCCGCCGCCTCCATCGCGCGGTGCGGCATGGAGGCCAGATTCGCCGTCAACAGATGCAACCGGCCATCGCGGCTGTCGGGCGACGGGCTGACCGTGGCAGCATT
>JBGSOJ010000209.1:0-1654 GCA_041739175.1 Sphingomonadaceae bacterium | reverse complement strand
ACGCGAAGCCGTCGCCGCGATGAGCGCATGGCAATTGGCGGCGATGGCGCGGATTGTGAACCTGACCGGCACCCTCATCGGCGCGCTGGCGCTGCATGAGGGCGCGGTGGACGCGGACGCCTTATGGGCGGCGAGCATCCTTGATGAACTGTGGCAAGCGGAATTATGGGGCGAAGACCACTGGGCCGACAAACACCGCGCCGATCGGGAGGCTGATTTTAGGAATGCGGTGGGGTTTTTGGGGTTGGTCGGCGCATAAAACCCCGCCCATGTCTGCCACGGGCGGAGTCGTTTCAGGTCAATATCCTATCGTTACGCGGCGGCTTCCTTTCGCCCCGCACCAAACTTGCGATAGGCGAGAAAGAGCAACCATCCCAACAGGCCCAGCGGCAGGATGTACCACAACACGCCCCCTACCGACTTCGCGACCGAACCCGTCGCGGTCTCGCCATAATAGACAAATTGCATTGGCGTCATGGCGATTTCTTTGTCGACGGCCTTTTGGTCCGCCTGAACGCTGCCGACATCATTGCGCAATTCGGCCGCTTGCCGTTCCAGCGATTGGCGCAGGCCGGGGGCGAGGTCTTTCTTTTGCAACTGCCGCTCAATTTGGGCGAGCCGATCCTTCATCCCTTTTCCCGAGTCGGACAGGCGTTCCAACTCGTCCGCCTTGCTTTGCCCACTGATCGTGGTGTTGGCGACACGTCCGTCCGCCTTGGTGACGATGGCCAGCGCTTCGCGGCCAAAGCGGCGGGCGTCGTCGTGCGCCACGGCGAGCGTCAGGCTGGCCTCGATATCCGAATCGCCGCGTTGATTAAACTCCATGTCGATGACGCGGCATCGGGCCGCGCCCAGCTCTTCGCACGCCTCGGCATGGCGGTCCTGCACCGAGGCGACTTGGGCAATCGGCACGGTGAAGGCGTAGCTGTACCGGAACGCCACATCGGGGTTGGCGGAGGGATCAATCCCGACGGAGGTCGCGCCGTCATCCACCGCCGCATCGCTTGGCGTCATCGCCTCCGGCGGTGGCGGTGATTCCGAAGCCGCCTCCGCCATTTCCGTAGGTGCCTCCTCAACAGAGTCCGCCGACCCGCACCCACTTAGCATCAACACAGTCGCGGCCAACGCGGCCAAGGGTTTTTTGCATTGAATGTACTTCATAATCGAAGCCTTTTGCATAACACCACCCACAATCAGATGGCCCCGAATGTTTATTCCGAAAATAAATTTCCGCAATTCTGTTTAAATTTCGCGCGGCGCACTATTTTGTGGCGCGGGAATAAGGCATCCGCGCTTGCGGCCCCATTGACTCCCATCCCTTCATCCCTATATCGGCCCCTGTTAGCACTCACGCATTTGGAGTGCCAACACGCATTCCTATGGGACGGGCGGGTGGCAATACCGCCGCTTGCCGTCCCGTAAACCATTATAGAGAAAGGGACTATTATGGCATTTCGTCCGTTACACGACCGCGTGCTCGTCCGCCGTATTGAGGCTGAGGCGAAAACCGCTGGCGGGATTATCATTCCCGATAGCGCCAAGGAAAAGCCGCAGGAAGGCGAAGTCATCGCCGTCGGCACCGGCACCCGTGACGACAAGGGCAACCTCGTGATGCTCGACGTCAAGGCCGGCGACCGCGTTCTGTTCGGCAAGT
>JBGSOJ010000206.1:0-14647 GCA_041739175.1 Sphingomonadaceae bacterium | reverse complement strand
TCGGCCAACAACGGGTCATCAATTTGCCGCATCCGCACCCGCGTGCGTTGCTGCACGCGCTCAATCGCGGCCTCGGCGGTCAAGCCGCTGTCGATGGCTTCGTTAATCCGGCGGCTCCAGCCTTCGTCATAAGCGAACATTTTGTACATGGCGAGAATCTCGTCATGCTCACCACCGCTGCCGAATTCGGCTTGGCTCGCCATTTTGTCGATCTGCTCGCGCATTTTGCCGAACGCGGAATAGACCCGGGCGCGCTCCGCCTCGGTATCCTCCGCCACCGTGTGTTCGATGCGCACGCGCGGTTGGTGGAAAATCGCCCGCCCCGCCGCCATGCCAGTGACCAATGGCAACCCGCGCAGTTCGACGGTGCCCGTATCAGGGATGATGCCGGGGTCGTTTTCGTCGATGAGTTCAGCGTTCGCAATCATCTCCGACAGCACCATGGCCACGGTTTGCAGCGCCTCTATCTCGACCTCTTCATAGGCACGCGGGTCGGCATGTTGCACCGCCAGCACGCCCACGGCGCGTTCGTTGCGGATGATGGGGACGCCGGCGAAGCTGTGGAAACGTTCCTCGCCGGTTTCAGGGACATAGCGGAAATCAGGGTGGGCGGTGGCCTCATCCAAGTTCAGCGTTTCCGCATTGGCAGCGATCGTCCCGACCAGCCCTTCGCCCATGGCGAGTTTGGCAACGTGCACGGATTCAGGGTTCAACCCGCGCGTGGCGAACAGTTCCAACACCCCTTCGCGCAACAGGTAGATCGAGCACACCTCACTGGCCAATGCCTCCCCGATTATGTCCACCACGCGGTTGAGCTTCGCCTGAGGTGCGGCGCGGCCGCCCATGACTTCGTGCAGGCCAGTGAGGATATTGCGGGCGGATTGGACGGCGCTTAACATGGGGATTAGCGTAACAGAGGGGTGCGGGCAGGGGAAGCGGGTTAATGCTTTTGTTCGCGGGGGCTGTTGCCCACCCCGCTGCGCTAAGCGGACCAGCCGCTAAGTCTCGCTGCCCCTCCCGCAAGCGGTAAGGGATGAATTGCGCATTTCCTCTCCCCTCCCGCTTGCGGGAGGGGCTGGGGGTGGGCCTTTGACCTAAATCTGTTCCGCCCCAACCATCTCCGCCAACGTCGCCAAACATTCCCGCGCCAACATTTGGCTGCGCTCCGGCGACCAACCGGCATCCGGATCGGGCAAGTCAAAATTGTCCTTAAACGGCATTTCCAACGTCATCGCCACCGCGCCGAAACGTTCCGCCACTTGGTTTGTGGACATGGTGAGGTTCGCCTTGCCTGCCGCCGCGATTGGGTAGCCAAGGCGCGTTTGGAAGTCGGGTGTGCGCTCGGCGAGGCGATTCACGAACGCATCATAGGCCGCTCCTTGTGCGTCGGTCCATGATGGTATGCCGTGGAAGCCGGCGATAAAGGCGGCGGGAATCGCCTCGTCACCGTGGACGTCCATCGCCCAATCGACGCCGGTTTTGTCCATCGCTTGCAAAACGCACAGCACTTCGGGTGATTTTTCCGCCGACGGGCTGGCCCATTCGCGGTTCAGGTTCACGCCCACCGCATTGGTGCGCAGATGGCCTCGGCACGACCCATCAGGGTTCATATTCGGCACGATATGGATGCGCGCTTTGCTAAGCAAAAGCCGTGCGTGCGGGTCGGACGCGTCGGTGAGCATATCCAGCGCCCCCTCCATCCAATGCTCCGCCATGCTCTCGCCGGGATGTTGGCGGGCGTAGAGCCAGATGACTTTTTCGCCCGTGCCCATCGACAGGCAGTCAATCGGTTGTCCCTCCAACGAATAGCCAAGGCATTGATAATCAACGCCCTCACACGCCGCCGCCGCCGCAATCATATCGTGATGGCGTTCCATGCTGAACGGCGCGAAATAGGCAAAATAGGCGATGTGGCCCATCATCGTGTATCGAATGGTCAACGTCCCGTTCGCCGCATCCTTATCGAACGACGATGGCGCGCGCAGCCAATTGTCGCGGTCCTCGCTTACCGCTGCGTTATAATCGGTCCAGCCACCGGGATAGGCGCTGTCATTCAGCCCCTCAATTTTTAGCGTCAATTCATCGCCCGGCTGTCCCGTGACGCGAAAATGGAACCATTGGAGGAATTCGCTATCCTTGTCCTTTCGGATACCAAGGCGTGCGGTGGTCCCCGCAACCGCGTGGACGATAATATTGCCGCTATCAAACGCGCTGCAAATTTGGATGGTCATATCGGTCGGCCTTTATTGCGGGTTAGCGGGGATTTCGGTGTCATCCTCCAACAGGAGGCCTCTATTTTCCTGCATAAATTCGGACAGTTCGGCGCTGCTTGCGTTCAGCAAAGGATAAGTGCGCGAACTGGTCATCCATTCTGGCCGCTCCGCCCCGTCGCCGTAAATCGTGTCGTTGATGAGAACGAGCAGCAGGAAAAGGAGCGATAACATCGCCAGCCCTTTAATAGCGCCAAAGCCCAATCCCAAAATCCGGTCAATTGGGCCAATCACCGAACTGCGCGTCCGCCGCCCGATGGCGCGCGCGGTCATCCGCCCGCCGATATAGACGCCGCCGAACAGGATCAAGAACGCTGCAACGCCCGCACCGCCCTCGCTCCCCACCGAATCGACCAGCGCATTGGACAAAGGCGTATGCAGAAAGCGGATTGCAAACAGGATAAGGAGCCAAACGGTCAGCGCCAAAACCTCTTGCACAAACCCGCGCATGAAACCAAAAATTGCCCCGCCGCCAAGCACGGCTAAAACGATAACATCGAGTGCTGTCATGCGTGCATCCTTCCTGTTTCCCTCATCGCGCCTGCTACCCTCTCCCCAACATATGGTCAACGAGGTTGGTGAGGCGGGTGAAGGTTACCGATTTGACATTGGAATCGCTGGCGATGGTGCCGCCGGGTAGCCAAGCCTGCGAAAAGCCCAATTTTCCGGATTCTTTTAGGCGGAGCGGCGCATGGGCCACAGGGCGGATTTCGCCCGACAAGGCGATCTCACCGAACAATACGGCGTCGAGTGGCACGGGGCGTTCGCTCATCGCACTAATCAGCGCAGCAGCGACCGCGAGGTCGGCGGCGGGATCGGTTACACGGTAACCGCCCGCGATATTGAGGTATACCTCCGCGCTGCTGAAACTCAACCCGCATCGTGCCTCCAACACCGCCAGGATCATGGCCAGCCGCCCGCTGTCCCATCCGACGACTGCGCGGCGGGGGGTCGCGCCGCTGGAGAGGCGCACAGTGAGAGCCTGGATTTCGACAAGCACAGGCCGCGTGCCTTCCAACGCAGGAAACACTGTGGTCCCCGCCACATCCTCTTTGCGGGTGGTGAGGAACAGCGACGATGGGTTCGACACCTCCGCCAATCCGCCCTCCGCCATGGCGAACACGCCGATTTCATCGGTGCCACCAAAGCGGTTTTTGATCGCGCGCAGGATGCGGTATTGGTGGCTGCGTTCCCCCTCAAAGGCCAGAACGGTGTCCACCATATGCTCCAACACGCGGGGGCCAGCGATGCTGCCATCCTTTGTCACATGGCCGACAAGGACCAACGCGCTGCCCGCTTCTTTGGCAAAACGGATGAGTTCTTGGGAGGAGGCGCGCACTTGGCTGACCGTGCCCGGCGCGCCCTCGATCAGGTCACTGTGCATCGTTTGAATGGAGTCAATGATGACAAAATCGGGGGCTTTACCATCGGACAGCGTGGTCAAAATGTCGCGTACACTCGTCGCGCTGGCGAGTTCCACAGGCGCATCGCCAAGGCCAAGGCGGCGGGCGCGAAGGCGGACCTGATCGGCGGCTTCCTCACCCGAAATATACACCACGCGGCGGCCTGCACGGGCCAAATTCGCGGCGGTTTGGAGGAGCAATGTGGACTTGCCAATGCCGGGATCGCCGCCCAACAACGTTGCGCTGCCAATCACGAAGCCGCCGCCCAAAGCGCGGTCAAATTCCTTTATCCCGCTTTCCAAACGCGGCGGCAACGCGATCTCGGTGTCGAGGCCAACCAACTGCACCCGCCGCCCGCCAGTGGACAGGTCATGCTTGGCGGAGAACACCGTCGCCGGAGCCTCCTCCGCCAAAGTGTTCCATTCCAAACAGTCCGCGCATTGCCCCTGCCACCGGGTTGCGACCGACCCGCATGCTTGACACACATATTTGCGCTTTGCCTTTGCCATTGGCACGGTTTATCAGAACATAGAGCGAACGCAAGCCAGGTTTTGGCGAAGTCAGCTCATTTTGTCGGCAACCAGCGCGCGTAGCGCACTGACCGAATGGACGGTCAGGCTGCGGCCCTTTTGCGTTAAAATACCGGCATCGGCGAGCAAGCCCATTTCGCGCGTAACGCTCTCCCTGTTGGTGCCGATGCGCGCGGCGAGTTCGGCGTGGGTCGGTCCGCGCCGAATCACAAAAGTCCCCGTGTCCACTCCGCCCTGCATCACCAGTCGCAAAAGCTCGCATTGCAACCGTGTGCTTACCGCGTAAGTGGAAAGCTCATAGATCCGGTCGGTCAATTCGCGGATTTGGTGGGTGTATTGCTGCAGGAACCAAAGGCTGAGTTCGCCTGATGCGCGCAGCACGCCTAAAAACGCTTGCTTGGTCATCCAAAGCGCCGATCCATCGCTAAGCGCAGTTACATTCGCCGAGCGCCGCGAACCGTCGATCGCCGACAATTCCCCAAAGCACTGTCCCGCACCAATCGTCCGAAAAATAGTCTCTCGTCCGTTAGGCGCCAACATTGTGACCTGTAATGACCCGCGCTGTATCAGATATACCTCTTGCGAGTCGGTGTTCGCGGTCAGAATAACATTGCCCTTACGAAAATTTAGCACCTCGCCGCGCGCGCGCATGGCATCCACAAGCGCGTGGGGGACCAGAATGATGTCTGGAGGGACGGCTTGTTGATTAAGATACATGCGTCGCTGACCAATTTTATTGTTTATCGGCGATACTGATACCATTTCGACCGCTTTATAAAAATGCAAAAATTGACGCATCGGTTTGGTTTTTCGCAATTTTGCGGTTTGTGGCGGCTTTCCCCACCAACATTGATCGCGGTATCGAATTTGCTTTGTGGTTCGTTCTGCATGGGGTTATGCAACGAAATGGGCCAATGGTGCGTTGGTACCGGATAGTTTTGTTTTAGGGACAGATTCCCATTTTATGGTGCGTAGCTCGCCTTTATTGCTAACGATTTTTGGAACCATAAGCATCGTTGCGTTTGCGTCACCCGTGCTTGCACAGGACGCATCCGCACGCGCGCAGGATAGCACATCGTCAGCACAAAACCCCGATCCTTTAAGCCCTGATTCACCCATGCGCGACTTGCCGGGAATGAATGTCGCGTGGCCGGAGTTGACCGACACGCTGCAATTCACCGACGCGCGTTTTCGGGACTTGGTTAAGAAGCGTGACATCCTGGTCGCGGATCCCCGGCTAACGGCTTTCTTCGCAGCACAAGCGAATAGTGCCGCCGCCCAAACGCCGCGCCCTCCGCGCAATGACATTCTCGTTGCCGATGTGGGGCAGGATACAACCTACACTGTTGCCATCAATGGCATTGATGCACTGAATGGTGAAGACATCGATATCCGCCCGCGTTTCGACAGGCTCTCCGTTTTGCTAGATGAGAAGGACCAATCGGCCAATTTGGCACAAATTCAGCGACGCGCGACGGAAGATCAAGACTTACTCAAACGCCTGCTGGGCATTGAGGGCTATGCCGATGCGCGGGTGTTCTTCACGCTGGAGGCGGGCGCGGCCAATCAAGTTGTCGTGCGGTATGATGTAGAGCCCGGCGCGCGATATCGCCTCAATTCGGTCGTGTTAGAGCCTTTGGCAACCGCTGACCCCACGGATGTGCCCGTCTTTGAGCAAACCTTTGGCGTGCGTGCGGGCGATTTAATTGATCAAGACAAAATTGATGCGGGGCGGACCGCTTTGGCGGTAAAGGCTGGAGAGATCGGCTATCCTTTTGCCAGCGTTGGTGTGCCGCAATTGCTCATTGATCACGCGCGCAGTGCGGGCCTGCTGACAGTTCCGGGCGAATTGGGTGGCCGCTTTAATTTTGGTCAGGTCGTAATCAACTCCGGCGACATATTTGGTGCGCGTCATGTCGAGCGTATATCGCGCTTTGCCCCGGGTGAGTTATACGATGTGCGCAACATTGAGGATTTGCGGCAGGCGTTGGTTGCTACAGGCCTCGTCAGCCGAGTGACAATTGCGCCGGTAAAATCCGCCACAAACCCCGGCCAAGTGGATATCGCACTCGACATCGTCCCTGCGCCCCCGCGGACGATCGCTGGTGAGGTCGGTTATGACACGGGGCAAGGGTTCCGCGCGGAGGTCAGTTGGGAACATCGCAACTTCTTTCCGCCAGAAGGTGCGTTAAAATTGCGCGGCGTCGTGGGCACACAGGAACAGCTGGCGGGCGTCTCGTTCCGCCGCAACAATTGGTTGGGTCGCGACCGCGTGCTCAGCATCAATGCCTTGGCAAGCCACACATCGCGCGATGCCTATGATGCCAAAACGGTGCAATTGGGGATCAATTTTGAGCGCAAAACAACGCTGATTTTCCAAAAGAAATGGACTTGGTTTGCGGGCGCGGAAATCCTGTATTCTGATGAGGAAGGCGTGCTCGATAATTTGACCATTGACCGCCAGGTATTTTACATCGCCGCTGTGCCGGTCGGTTTGTTTTTTGACGGTACCGATGATTTACTCAATCCGAAGTCGGGTTTCCGCATTGGTGCACGGTTGTCGCCGGAAATATCTTTGCAAGATGACACGAGCCAATATGTTCGGATGCAATTGGACGGCAGCGCGTATTACCCGTTCAACGATGCCTTTGTGATGGCGGGTCGCGTTCGGTTGGGCTCGATTGTGGGAGGCGGCACCGGAGTAGACGCCATTGCGCCGTCGCGGCGATCTTATGCGGGTGGTGGCGGATCGGTGCGTGGTTATGGCTATCAGCGTATTGGTCCCCTGTACGCTAGCGGGGACCCCATCGGCGGGCGCGGACTGTTCGAGGCATCCATTGAGGGTCGGTACCGTTTTGGTACCTTTGGGATAGTGCCCTTTATTGATATCGGCACAGTAAATGAAGGGCCAGCGCCAAGTTTTGATGACATCCGCATTGGCGCGGGTATCGGCGGCCGATATTACAGCAGTTTTGGCCCAATCCGTATTGACATCGCTACACCGCTTAGCCGCCGTGAGGGCGATGGCTGGATTCAAGTCTACGTCTCCTTAGGCCAGTCGTTTTAATGACCGAGACAATCGACAACGCTTCACAACCGCAGTCACCCGAGCCGTCGATGGTACCAAGACGCCTGCGTTTTTTTCGCGGGCTTTCGGTTTGGTTGCAAGTGGTATTGGCGATTCCCCTGTTGCTGATCATTGCCGCGATTGGCGGTGTTATTTGGCTCGACAGCGACAGTGGCCGCGATTTTGTGCGCAAGCAAATCGTCGCGCAGCAGCCAACAAACGGCCTTCGTATCGGGATCGAGCGCATTGATGGGTCGATATATTCGACGCCGCGTATGGTTGGGTTAACCTTGTCCGATCCAAAGGGCGTATTTCTGCGGGTGGATGAAGCCGATGTGCGGTGGGATCCATTTGCCTATTTCTCAAACCGGGTGTCGATTGATAGTTTGACGGCCACGCGCGCGCAGTGGCTTCGGATGCCGGAGTTAATTGACACTGGCGAGGATAAGCCCATCTTGCCCGAAATTGACATCGTCATTGGCGGTTTCGATATACAGCGGCTTGAAATCGCAGAGGCCATTGCCGGGCGTCCGGTTGTGGTCGCGGCAAAAGGGTCGGCGGATATACGCAGCGGGCGGGCGTTGGTCGATTTGGACGCGCGCAGCGACAAAGGCGATATCGTCTTGCTGACCTTGGACGCCGAACCGGACCGTGACAAATTCCTCGCCAAGGCCGATATAACGGGACCAGCAACCGGCGTTCTGGCGGGTATCGCAGGCGTGAACCGCGCGCTTGCGGCGAAATTGACCGGCAAAGGAAGTTGGACCCGTTGGGACGGAAATCTTCTCGCCGATTATGGTGGTCAGCGCGCCGCTGCGTTGCAAGTTGCGGCGTTGGATGGCGTGTTTACAATCTCTGGAAGGCTCAACAATCCTGATCTGCTCAAGGGTATTCCGGCGACTTTGTTGGGCGATGACGGTGCCTTGGTCAATCTGTCCGGGCAGTTTGACAATTCCATTCTGGATCTAGAGGGCGATGCGCGTAGCTCAGTTGCCTCGATGCTGATCGACGGCGGGATTGATTTTGCCGATAGCAGCTTTGACGCCATGCGCGTCGATATTCAGCGACTCGATGTTGCGGCGGTTTTGCCCGATGCCCGCGCCACGAACTTGACCGGCCGCGCGCTGTTGATGGGCCCGCTGACGCGTCCACGGTTTGACTATTTTGCCCGCGCGGATGAATTTGCCATCGGCGATACCGGCTTTATCGACATGACAGCGGCGGGTGAGGGCGCAAGTTTTGGCGACGTGTTGCGCGTGCCCGTGCAATTGACGGCGACGCGCGTGACCGGCACCGGCGATTTGGCAGGCGAAGTGCTCAACAATCTGGACGTCGACGGCGCGGTGATTTTCGCCAATGGGCGCGTGACCGGCGACAATATCCGCCTGCGCACCGATCAAATCGACGGCCTTGTCCGGTTGGATGCCAATTTGGACACTGGCCGCTATGATGTCGCGGCAAAGGGCGTGATTTCCGACTTTACTATCGACGGATTTGGGCAGGTCGACCTTGATGCAGATGTTTTGATACGGCCCGACTCCGCCGGATTTTTAACGATAGGCGGCAAAGTGCGCGCCGATATGGACCGGTTGGATATTGAATTTCTTCGCGAATTGGCGGGTGGCCTACCGTCGTTAGATACCAACATTTCGCTGGGCCGGGACAATTTGTTCCGGTTTAGCGACTTTACGCTTAATTCCCCCAAATTCCGCTTTTCGGGTGATGGTGTGCGGAACTCGGATGGCACATTCGATATTCGTGGGCGCGGGCGGCATAGCCAATACGGTCCGTTGGCAATGACCCTAACCGGCGTTCTCGACCGTCCGGTGGTGGCGTTGGTGCTTGACCGACCGTTTGACGCAGCAGAACTGGTGGGTGTGCGGGTGAAATTGACGCCGAATGCCAAAGGCTTTGCGCTGGTCTCGTCCGGCGGGTCGTTGCTCGGAAAATTTGACGGTGTTGGGCAGCTTTTGCTTCCTGCGCGCGGCGGCGCGGCGGTGCGGATCGACCGTCTGGATGTCGCAGGCAGCACCGCCACCGGCCTTGTGCGTCCCGAAAATGGCGCGCTTTCAGGCCAAATCGATTTGGTTGGGCAAGAGCTCTCGGGCGATATCGCGCTCAATGCTGAGGGTGGGGGGCAACGCATCGCCGGACAGTTGGCGCTTGCCGATTTGACGCTGACCCGTCCCGTGGCGCTGTATGTGCGTGAGGGCACGATTGACATTGATGCGCTATTTTCGACCCGTCGGTCGGACATTCAGGCGACGCTGATGGCGCGCGGTGTGCGCAGCGGCGGGGTCAGCTTGGGACGTGTCGCGGCGCAAGCAAACATTATCGACGGCACCGGCGCGATAACCGCTTCGGTCGGCGGCACACGCGGCAGCGGTTTTGACCTTCAGCTAAACGCCGCCGTCTCCCCCGACGCCGTGCAGATTTTGGCTGACGGCAGCTATCAGCGCCGCCCGATTACCCTGTCCGGACCGGCACGGCTAATCCGGCGCGGCGATGTGTGGGAAGTACAGCCAACACAAATCAATTACGAAGGCGGCAATGTCGTGCTGGGCGGGCAATTCGGCGGTGACGGTCTGCTGATTGCCGCAGAGATGGACGACATGCCGTTGCAATTGCTCGATTTGGCCTATGGCAATCTGGGCTTTTTGGGAAGAGCGTCGGGCCTCGTCAGCTATCAAGCCGATGGCCCCGTCCCGACAGGCGAAGTGCAATTACAAATCCGCAATTTCAGCCGGTCTGGCCTGGTTCTTACCGCAGATCCGGCCAACATCGCGGTCAATGCAAAGCTGGATGCGCGGACATTGGGTATGCGCCTCGTTATGAGCAACAAAGGCGATATTATTGGACGCGCGCAGGCGGTAGTGAGCAATTTGCCCGTTGATGGCGATTTGGTGACGCGCATAAACGCCGGACAGTTGCAGGCACAGGCGCGTTATGATGGCTCGGCGGCGTCTTTATGGCGGTTGGCGGGCATCGATCTGATTGACATTAGCGGTTCTCTGCAAGTCGGCGCGGATGCCACCGGCAGCGTCGCAAACCCCATCATAGTTGGCAGCCTGGCAACGGACAATGGACGTTTGGAAAGCGGTGCCTCGGGCACGGTTGTGACCGACATCGTTGCACGCGGAAGTTTCAACGGATCGCGCCTGGTTATGGAGAACATTCGCGGCAAAACCGATCGCGGCGGCAGCGTGACGGGCAGTGGTGACATACGATTTGCCGGTATCGGCGGGCTGGGCATGCAACTGGATTTTCAGGCCAACAATGCCTTGTTGCTTAACCGCGATGATATTTCGGCGCAAATGACTGGGCCATTGTCGATGCGGCTGGATGAGAATGGTGGCGTTATCTCCGGAGATGTTGTGCTCGACGAATCCTTCTTCCGACTGGGGCAGGCCGATGTGGATGAAGCGTTGCCGCAATTGGATGTCCGCGAAATAAACGGTGATGAGGATGAGGCCGTTGCCATTGTGCGCACTAAGCCTTGGCAATTGGCGGTCAAAGCGGATGCTCCGGGACGCCTGTCGGTGACCGGCATGGGGTTGAAATCCGAATGGTCGGCGCGGCTTGATATCGACGGACAGATAGACAATCCGCGGCTTGTCGGGCGGGCCGATTTGGTGCGCGGTGATTTTGATTTCGCGGGCAAAAGTTTTCGCCTTGATGAAGGAATGATTCGCTTTGCCGGCGAAGTGCCAGCCAACCCCACAATTGATGTGTCCGCCAGCGCTTCGGTTGACGGACTTGATGCCGAGGTCACGGTGACTGGCCGGGGGCTAGCACCGCAAATCCTGTTTACCAGCAATCCACAATTGCCGCAGGAGGAATTGCTGTCGCGACTGTTGTTTGGTTCATCAATCACCCAATTGTCCGCGCCCGAGGCCTTGCAACTCGCCGCCGCAGTCGCCAGCCTGCAAAGCGATGGCACCGGTTCGCTTGACCCCATTAACGCGCTGCGCGAGGCGGCGGGGCTTGACCGGCTGCGGTTCCTCTCCGCCGATGAAGCAGCAGGACAGGGGACGGCGATTGCGGCGGGCAAATACATCACCCGCAACACCTATGTCGAGATTATCACGGACGGGAAAGGCTATAGTGCGACTCAGATTGAGTTCCGCATCACCCGTTGGCTATCGGTATTGTCGAGCATTTCCACGCTTGGCCGACAAAGTGTCAGCGCGCGGGTATCTAAAGACTATTAACAACGCAGCCGAAACGTGTAGTCGCCATTGGCCAAAGTCTCCAATTTCGCGCGGCGAAAGTGATATTCCTGTCCGTTTACGATGACCGATTTGTCATAGCTGCCTTGCCGCAACGGTCCCTGACCAATCGGCGCAGCGGCGTAATATACTTCCCCGTTGACCGGGTATAATCGGTCGCCATTTGGCAAAGTGGGATAGCCGCTGTCCCCGCTGCGGTAATCCCATGATGCCCCATTGTGGTGCGTGAAGCCTGCCTCGCCGCGATAATAAAACAACACGGTTGCCGTCGTTTTGCATCCGTTTGTTACCTTTAGGGCAGGCGCAGATGTGCCATTCAGCGCGACTTTGGCTGTATTTTTCAACGCGCTGCTTGCCGAAGCTATGCCGCGATCTAACAGAGAATCCGACGGCGCGGCGACCAATCCCCCGTCAATTGCCGCGCGCGCAATGTATCCCACGCCGCCACCCTGTCGCGGCGAAAGCGTGATTTCATAGAACTCGCTCTGTGTGCTTCCGGTCACGGTCACCACTTCGCCGGAGGGAATCAATATTGCCGCGCCATCACCATCCACTTGCGCCGAGGATGCGTTGTCAGGCCAAGCGAACACCGGCGCGTCGGCGACCAGCTTGGCCCCACGCTCCCGCTGATCCAGCAATGGCGGTGGCGACCTTTGCGCCAGATTTGAGGCCAGAACAAAGCCGCCCTTGCCCTCGCCATCGGCGAGCCACAGCCAGTCCACGCCGTCCGGATCGCGAATGAAAATGCCGTTGATGCTGCCGCCGCGTTCCAGACTGCTTAGGCGTTCTGCAAGCAATTCGGGTCGCGCCAAAACATCGGCGCGGCGCACCAAAAAACGGCTGACCACATCTCCGGGTGGCCGGAAATCGGGTTCGCCGATCGCGGCGGTGTCAACGGGCAAAGCGGCATTGCGTGCTTTGTCCTGTCCCTCGGATAGCAAGGCATTTTTGGCAAAGACCAGCGCGGCGAGCACGATGATGATCACGATGAGATAGGCCCCGCACCCTCGTCGGCGCGGCGGTGGCGCATCGCTGACCGCCGCTATTGCGGATGGGCCCCCATGATCGATGGCGTGGGTAGGGGTATCTGGCGTGGCGGAGCCTTGGTCAAAATAATGGACCTGCGGCGGCAAATCGCTCTCGGCCCGCCAGTCGAGCGACAGCATCGCCAGCGGTGTACCAACCGCGACACTATTCTGCGCGCGCACCAGTTTGCGCCGCAAAATACCTGCACCGGGTGCCAGAAAGCGAACAAATGCACGCTCCGTTTGTAACACGCAAACCACATCGCCCACCGCAAATGGCTCATCGGGATGCACGCACCAACGGGCGATCTGACCGCTACGGCAATTGGCATAGGGGCTGGTGAAACGCAGGACATAATCGATGGGTGCAGGTGTCGCCGCGTCGACCAACGGGTCTGGCGCGGCCTGCATTTCAACCGGCTCAATCGCCTGTTCTTCAACCGAATCCGCCGCAAACAGCGCCGTGAACAAAGCGAACCGGTCGGCGCGGTCAACACGGATGCTGCCGTCGGGCGCGTAGAATGTAAGCTCGGTATCTGGCGTGATCGTGTGGTCGGCAACGGCGCGGCGCGCGTCCTCAATGCTCAGCAACTCGCGCGCGGTGCCGTCATATTCAAAACTGATCAGGGCAAAATCGTGTGACAAATGGGCGTCCGAAGGGAGAGGTTGGTGCGTTATGTCACAACCACATGCGGACGCCGCGGGCATTTGGCAAGGTGCGAGATGCCAATTGCGGCATTGGCGACACAGTTTCATGCATTGCGCTGTTTTTCGGGAGCAATCTGGGCTAATCGCCATCGGGGGCGCGACTAAAGGCCGAAAAAGCAACGATGACAGTACGGCATATTCTGATTGGCATAGGTGGGACCGGCGCGCGCGTGATTGAAGCCGCGCTTATGCTCTCTGCCGCCGGCATCGGCCCAGCGAAGGTATCGGTTCTGCTGATTGATACCGATAGCACGCATGGCAATGGGCAACGTACCCACGATGCCCTGCTGCGTTATCATCGGCTCCGGCAGCTTTGGACCGGCAATACGGCGCACCATATCGACCATGACGCGGCCGACGCACCGGATTTTGCAAGGGTCTCGGTGGAGCCATTGCTGCCATCGGGTCAATGGGCATGGACCCCTCCGCCAGAAATCGTAAGCTTAGGAAGTCTCGCTCAAAATGCCGCGATGCCGGTGGCGCACGGGATAATGGATGCGCTATTCCATCATTCTAACCTTGAGGCGCAGCGGCCCATTCAAAGTGGCCTGAACGGACAGGCACATGTCGGCGCGGCGCTTTTCGGCGCTTTGTTCAATGACGCCAACAATCCGGTGATGCGCAGTTTGCGCGAAGCCCGGGAGTCGCGTGCGCGGATCATGCTTATTGGTTCCGGTTTTGGCGGAACGGGCGCGGGCGCGGGCATGGCACTGGCGCGTACGCTGTTGCCGGCTGTGGGAGGCCGTGCAAAACATATGGCGGTTGGGGCAATGCTGCTGCCTCCGTATTTTGATTATGGTGTAGCCGCCGACGGTTTGCGCGAACGAACAGACATTGCCATGTCAACCTTGGCCACCTTACCCGTCGACCAAATCAATATTCATGCTCAGCATTTCGCGCCCGTGTCACACCATGCGCGCAATGGACGGGCGCAGTGTAACCCTTCGATGCCGCTGGAATTGATCGCTGCCGCTCGGGCATTGGCCTATTTGGACGGGGCGGGTGATGCGGGAATGTATGGTGAAGGACACCCTGCATCATCACATTTCGCATCGGATGACGAAGCGCGATTGCAGAACATGCTCCGTTTTGCCCATTTCAACTATTTTGAGACACAGGCGCGGCTGCGCGCGCCGGGCGGCTTGTTCAAGGGCAATTGGGCGCTGACCCTTGCGGGCAAATTTGATGCCGTGGCGGCAGGGGAGCCGATTAATCTAATGGCCGACATATGCCGCCGCATCCTCGAATGGGCGGGCAGTCTGCAACGGCAAGCGGAGGCAGCCGGTATGGTGCCGACTTGGTCAGAACGTATGTGGTCGATTGCGCCAATGACGCCCAATCCATCGCCAGGCTCTGGAGCGCCGCAGCAGGGCGCGCAATTGGCGAGCCCCTCCACAATCAGCGCAGCGGTGCGG
>JBGSOJ010000172.1:0-3443 GCA_041739175.1 Sphingomonadaceae bacterium | reverse complement strand
GACGGCCCCTATAAACTGCCCCCTAATCCTTAAACACCACCGTCTTATTGCCATTATTAAACACACGGTCGGCGAGGTGCCAATGCACCGCCTGCGCCAATACGCGGCGTTCGATGTCGCGGCCCTTGCGCACCAGATCGTCGGGGCTGTCGGCGTGGCTGATTTCCTCGACATCCTGATAGATAATCGGGCCTTCATCAAGGTCGGCGGTGACATAATGCGCGGTTGCGCCAATCATCTTCACCCCGCGCGCGTGCGCCTGATGATAGGGTTTTGCGCCCTTAAATCCGGGCAGGAAGCTGTGGTGGATATTGATGCACCGCCCCGATAAGAACCGCGCCATATCGTCGGACAGAATTTGCATATAGCGCGCCAGCACAACCAGTTCCGCGCCGGTTTCCTCCACCAGCGCCTTGATCTGCGCCTCCTGTTGCGGTTTGGTGGTGGGGGTCACGGGGAAATGATAGAACGGAATATCGCCCAGCAAGGTGATATTTAGCGCCTCTTTGGGATGGTTGCACACCACGCCCACCGGCTCCATTTGCAACTCGCCAATGCGGTGACGGTACAACAAATCGCCAAGGCAATGGTCGAATTTCGACACCATCAGCAGCACTTTGCGCCGCGCATCCGAAGGGCGGATGGACCATTTCATCGCATTGCCATCGGCATAAGGCGCAAATCCCGCCTGCAACGCCGCAAACGACGCATCGCCCAGCAATTCAAACACCACGCGCAGGAAAAACCGCTCGGTCTCCTTATCGTTGAACTGCTGCGAATCCAGAATATTGCCGCCATGATCGGCCAGAATGCGCGTAACGCCGGCAACCAATCCTGCGTGGTCGGGACAGGATAGGGACAATATGTACGATGGACTTTGGGGCATGGTCACTCTCCGGCGTTTTTTGTTTTTAAAAACTTGTTTGTGTTACATACAAATTTTGCTATGCTGAAAGCAACAGAATTTTGGGCCGCCGTCAACCGGCCCTGCAAAAAATGGAGAGCGATGATGACTGCGACCAATCTTGAACAGAAATTACAGGCATCGGGTAACACGGTGGAGATGCTGCGCAATTCCAAAATCGGCGCATATGTTTATCCGGTCGTCGCTTATGAGTTTTCCAATTGGCGCAATGAGCAGCGCGCGTGGCGCGAAACCGCGGTTTTGTTCGACCAATCGCATCACATGGTCAACATCTATGCCAAGGGGCCCGATGCGGTAAAATTGATGCAGGATCTGTCGATCAACAGCTTCGGCAATTTCGAAATCAACCGCGCCAAGCAAATGGTGCCGGTCAGCCACGACGGCTTTGTCATTGGCGATGGCATCCTGTTCCGTCTTGCCGAGGAAGAAGTCGTGTTCGTTGGCCGCAACCCGACCGCGAACTGGATTCAATTCCACGCCGAAACCGGCGGCTATAATGTGGAAACGGTTTATGACAACCGCTCGCCCTCCATCCCCGATGGTAAGCTCGTCACCCGCCAGGAATACCGCTTCCAAATTCAGGGGCCGAACGCATGGGCAGTGATTGAGAAATTGCACGGCGGACCGCTCGAAAAATTGAAATTCTTCCACATGAGCCACATGAACATCGATGGCCTACAGGTCCGCACTTTGCGGCACGGCATGGCAGGCGCGCCGGGTCTGGAAATCTGGGGGCCGTATGCCGACAAGGACCGCGTGCGCGACGCGATTTTGACGGCTGGCGCAGAATTCGGCCTAATCCCCGTGGGCAGCCGGACCTATGCGACCAACACCTTGGAAAGCGGCTGGATTCCATCGCCTTTGCCCGGCATTTACACCGGCGAGAAGATGAAATCGTATCGCGAATGGCTGGGCGCGGACAGCTATGAGGCGATGGGGTCGCTCGGCGGGTCGTTCGTGTCCGACAATATTGAGGATTATTACGTCACGCCGTGGGACCTCGGCTACGGTCCGTTCATCAAGCATGACCATGATTTCATCGGCGCGGACGCGCTGAAAGCGATGGCGGATCAACCGCAACGCAAGAAAGTCACGCTGGCGTGGAATGGCGAAGATGTCGCCAAAATCTTCAACAGCTACTTCAATGGCGGCGATACCAATTACAAATGGTTCGATATGCCCTTGGCCAACTACGCCTCGTCGAATTACGACGCGGTTAGCGCGAATGGCCACCATGTCGGCTTCTCCATGTTCACTGGATACAGCTATAATGAGCGCACTGTGCTGAGCCTTGCGACCGTTGATGCCGATGTTGAACTCGGCCATGAAGTGACGGTTACTTGGGGCGAACCCGACGGCGGCAGCGGCAAAGCGACCGTCGAGCCGCATGAGCAAATCGAGGTCCGCGCCATCGTCTCCCCCACGCCGTATTCGGCCACGGCGCGGTCCGAATATGCGACCAGCTGGCGCCCGAAAGCATAAGATGGCAAGCCACCCCATCCATCCCAATTGGGATCAACGCCCCGAGGTCATTACCGACGGCTATTCGTTAGAAATGACCGCGAAGGATTTGGCGGCGCTGGGCGATGCTGCGCCTCTCATTGCTCCCGAAACCCCCGTTGCGGTCACGTTCCTCCCCGGTGAAGACCCAATGGCGCGGGTGGCGGCGGCGCGGCGGGTGCGGGAATTGGGTTTTGAACCCATGCCGCATTTCTCCGCGCGGCGCATTTTGTCGGCGACAGAGTTTGAGAATTACCTTGGCGCGGTGGTAGAGCAAGCCGGCGTGCGGCGGTGTTTCGTTGTTGCGGGTGACCCCGCCGAACCGCTTGGGCCCTATTTCGAAAGCAGTGCGTTGATCGCATCGGGCGCGTTTGAGCGGGCGGGCATCACCGCCATCGGTATCGGCGGCCACCCTGAGGGGCATCCGGTGATGGCAAAGCATGACACTTGGTCGGTGCTGCACAGCAAGATTGACGCCATCGAAACACGCGGCATGGCGGCGCTGATCGTGACGCAATTCGCCTTTGATCCCGATGCGATGATGGAATGGGTGCTGGAGGCGCGGCGGCGCGGGATTGATGTTCCGATCCGTTTGGGCGTGCCGGGGCCGACGAGTATCAAAGCTTTGCTCCGTTTCGCCGCGCGGTGTGGCGTCGGCGCATCAGCATCGGTGATGAAAAAATACGGCGTATCGATCACCAACCTGTTGGGCAGCGCGGGGCCGGACAAATTGGTTGATGAATTCGCGCGTGGACTGAGCGAGGCGCATGGCCGCGTGCGGTTGCATTTCTACCCGTTCGGCGGCCTCACCAAAACGATGGAATGGATCAACGGCTACGACGCAAAGGCGCGGCGCTAAACGCCTGCCGCCGCCGCAAGCAACGCCGCCGCGAGCTCCACTGTTCGTGACAAATAGGGCGAGTGGTCGGCGTCCAAAGTAACCACCGCCGCGCCGGGCGACATCGCCTGCATCGCCCGCTGGCTGGCGATCGGAATTGTCAGGTCGTTGGTGCATTCG
>JBGSOJ010000146.1:0-1698 GCA_041739175.1 Sphingomonadaceae bacterium | reverse complement strand
GCACTGTCGTTCAAATCGGCGGCATCGACGCGCGCCAGCGGTTGCCCCCGCACCACGCGGTCGCCGCGATCGACATAACGGTCCAATATCACGCCGCCGATGCGAAAGCCCAAATCGCTCTCCACCTCGGCGCGCACGGTGCCAGTGAAGGATAAGGGTGCCTGCACCGCTGCTGCCTCGCCAACCGTTACGGTTTCCACCAAGGGCGGTTTGGGCGCAGGCTCGGGCGTCGAACACCCGGCAAGTGCGCCATAAACGGCAAGGGAGAGGCATAAAGAAGCGCGGCGCATTGACCAAATGTCCCGTTAAAATCCGGATAAGCCAAAAATACGAACAGTAGACAAAATAGTCAAGTCGTATACTTGTTAAATACGCAATCCATCAATGACCAGCGCCGCCACCATGCGCGCGCGGCCCACGGGATCCTGATTGCGTGCCTCATTCAACAACACCGGATGGCTGCACAACAGCATCGTCGCGGCAAGCGCCTTTGCCCGCTCAGCCGCATCCGGCGGCGTGCGGTAATCGCCCGTTGCGATGCCTTCGTCGATGAGGTGCCGCGCCACTTCGCCCATCGCGGATACATAAATGTCAATGGCCGCCCAATTTTGGTCAAGGCCAACCCGGACGATGTCGAGCAGCCGTTCTTCCTCAAACAACAATCGCATGTTTTCCTCGGTCAACCGAACAAATACGCGGGTAAGTTTCGCCACGGGGGCCAATGTGGAACGCGCCTCCTGCCACATCACTTCGGTGAGCCGCGCCAGCACGGCGGTGCACACGCCCTCACAAATGGCAACCTTCGACGGGTAAAAGCGATAGAGATAGGCGGGTGAGATTTCGGCATCGCGGGCGATTTCTGCGACCGTCGTTTTTTCGTAGCCAAAGCTGCGGAACAATCGTTCGGCGCTGCGCACGATACGCTCCGGGACAGCCGTGTCGGTGGATGATTGCGAATGCGGCAGTGTATTTTCCTCTTCCTATTCCCTATATTTAACTGTATCCAAAAAACAGATTTTGTCTACTTTTAATCGAGAACAGCGCATGCGAGCGAACCCTTCCGCTATCCCGTGGTCGCCTATGGCCCTTGCGCCCGTGCTGGCCATGGCCTTGGCTTCATGCACGATTGGCCCCGATTATGCACGCCCCGATGTGCCGCTCGCGGCGTCCTATAACACAGCCCAAGCGGCGCAAGCCTTGCCCGCCGCCGACATGCGCCGCTATTGGACTCATACCAATGACCCGATATTATTGGCGCTGATCGACCGCGCATTGGCGCAGAATTTGGACCTGGAACAAGCGGCGGCGCGGCTTGACCAAGCGGGCGCAGGGCTCGACATGGCGCGCGCGGCGTTGCTGCCCTCTGGCGCTGTCAATGGCGGCTACACCAATTCCTACGAATCGGTCGCCGCTGCCCCCGGCGCGTTTCTGACCGGTCTGCCCGGCGGCTATCCCCGCAATCAGGAGAATTTCGCACTCAACGGTTCGGCATCGTGGGAGGCCGATATATTTGGGGGCACCCGCCGGACCAATGAGGCCGCGCGCGCCAATTATGCGGCTGCCTCGGCAGGGGTAGCGGCCACGCAAGTCGCCGTCGTTGGTGCCATCGCCACGGCCTATGTACAATTGCGGCAAGTGCAGGCGGAGCGCGCAATGCTGGACCGCGTTATCAGCAATCAGCGGCGGCAGACGGCGTTG
>JBGSOJ010000139.1:0-1529 GCA_041739175.1 Sphingomonadaceae bacterium | reverse complement strand
GACAAACACGCAGGTAAAGCTGCCCTCGGTCACGCAGCCGTCCGCGCCGACGAACACGACTTCATCGGCGTCGGCTTCGCGGCGTGCATCGTCATAAAACGCGCGGTCGCTGGTTTTGTGGGAAAGCCGGTAATCGTGCGGCTCCACCGGCAAAGGCACCAGCACGACCCGATACAGGTCATTGTCTTTGGAGGCAGGGAGCGGCGCAATTTCAATCGCGTGATTGCCAGCGCGGCTGACCATAAGGCGCACTTTTGCGGGGGCGTCGATGTGGAAACACGCGGCGTGCAGCGCGTTGCGCGCGACATGGCGGTCAAATTCATAGCCCAAGGCGCGCGCACTGTCTTTCAGGCGCGCCAAATGCCGCTCCAACCGGATCAGCCCCGCCGCCGGCTCAAACCTCATTGTTTCAATCAAATCAACCGCGCACCTTCCGCTTTCTGGCCCATCCATTGTCGCAAACGCCCCCTTGTCCAAACATTCGGCCCATTCGGAGGCCGCAACGCTATCCGCCACTATGCCCGAACCGAGGCCAAGGCAAAATGTCTTTTGGTAAAGCCGCGTATCGCCGATGTTTTCGGCGGGCCAAAGCGTGCGAATGGCGACATTAAACGCCGCGTCGCCATTGGCGTCAATCCGCCCAATCGCCCCGCAATAGGGGCCCCGCGGGCTGTCCTCCAATTCCGCAATAATCTCCATTGCGCGGATTTTCGGCGCGCCGGTAATCGATCCGCAGGGGAAAAGCGCGGCGAGTGCGTCGATGGCATCGCACCCATCGGCCAATTCGCCAGTCACGGTGCTGACCATTTGGTGGACGGTGGGGTAGGTTTCGATTGTGAACAGGTCGGGCACTTTCACGCTGCCCGGCCGCGCAATCCGCGCCAAATCGTTGCGCAGCAGATCGACAATCATCAGGTTTTCGGCGCGCTGTTTCGGGTCGGATTGCAAATGGTCACGCGCCGCCGCATCGGCGTCCGCATCGGACAGCCGCCGCGCGGTGCCCTTCATCGGTTTGGTGGTCAGCCGCCCGTCCTTCAACGCAAAGAACAATTCGGGCGAGAAGGACAAAATCTGCCGCTGCCCATCGTCAATCAACCCGCCATAGCCCGCCCCTGCGCGTGGCCTTATGCGCGCATAGAGCGCGGCGGGATGCCCGTGAGCCAGCGCCGTCGCGCGGAAGGTCATGTTCGCCTGATAGATGTCGCCCGCCGCAATATAGTCGAGCAGCCGCGCGATCTTTTCGGCATAGGCCTCGCGCGACAAATCAGGCGATAGCGGCCCCAAATACGCGCCCGCCGGATTGGGCAGCAGCAGCGGGACGGCATCGGGGGCAATATCCTGATAGCCGTCGTACAGGCCAAACCACGCGACGCGGCCCGTCTCGCGCGCCGCCTTTTCTGCCAGCTTCGGTTCCAACGCATAGCCCGCCGCATAGTGCAAATAGCCCGCCGCGTGCAGGCCGTCGCCTTGCGCCCGCCGGAGTGCGTCAAGCAAGACGGGCACCTCCGCCACGCTCTCGGCGGAAAGCT
>JBGSOJ010000367.1:0-2750 GCA_041739175.1 Sphingomonadaceae bacterium | reverse complement strand
TGCAAAAGACGTAAAATTTGGCCGCGATGCGCGTGAACGCATTCTTCGCGGTGTCGACATCCTTGCCGATGCCGTCAAAGTGACGCTTGGCCCCAAAGGCCGCAACGTCGTGCTCGACAAAAGCTTCGGCGCACCCCGCATTACCAAGGACGGTGTGTCGGTTGCCAAAGAAATCGAATTGAAAGACAAGTTCGAAAATATGGGCGCACAAATGCTGCGCGAAGTGGCGTCGAAAACCAACGACATCGCCGGTGACGGCACCACCACCGCGACCGTATTGGCTCAGGCCATCGTGCGCGAAGGTATGAAATCGGTTGCCGCTGGCATGAACCCGATGGACCTGAAACGCGGTATTGATCTGGCCGTGACCAAGGTTGTCGAAAACCTGAAAGCGCGCGCGAAAGACGTGGCATCGTCGGCAGAAGTCGCGCAAGTCGGCACCATCTCTGCCAATGGCGACAATGAAGTCGGCGACAAAATCGCCGAAGCCATGGACAAAGTCGGCAAAGAAGGCGTGATCACTGTCGAAGAAGCCAAGGGCCTCGAATTTGAACTCGACGTTGTTGAGGGCATGCAATTCGACCGTGGCTATTTGTCGCCGTATTTCATCACCAACACCGAAAAAATGGCTGTTGAGTTGGAAAACCCATACATCCTGATCCACGAGAAGAAACTCTCGAACCTGCAAGCGATGCTCCCCATCCTGGAAGCTGTCGTGCAATCGGGTCGTCCATTGCTGATCATTGCGGAAGATGTTGAGGGTGAGGCGCTTGCGACTCTGGTTGTCAACAAGCTGCGTGGTGGTTTGAAAATCGCCGCCGTTAAGGCCCCCGGCTTTGGCGATCGTCGCAAAGCAATGTTGGAAGACATTGCGATCCTGACCGCCGGCGAAATGATTTCCGAGGACCTCGGCATCAAGCTGGAAACCGTGACCGTCGACATGCTCGGCCAAGCGAAGAAAGTGACCATCGACAAAGACAACACCATCATCGTTGATGGCGCTGGCGATGCGACCGCAATCAAGGGCCGCGTTGAAGCGATCCGGAGCCAAATCGAAATCACCTCCAGCGATTACGACAAAGAAAAGCTGCAAGAGCGTTTGGCCAAATTGGCTGGCGGTGTTGCCGTCATCAAGGTCGGTGGCGCTTCGGAAGTGGCCGTGAAGGAGCGTAAGGACCGCGTCGATGACGCGCTGCACGCCACCCGCGCAGCCGTTGAAGAAGGCATCGTCCCCGGCGGCGGTACCGCTTTGTTGTATGCAACCAAGGCTCTGGAAGGCTTGGCTGGCATCAACGAAGACCAAACGCGCGGCATCGACATTGTGCGCAAAGCGCTTGTCGCGCCCTTGCGTCAAATCGCGGAGAACGCTGGCTTTGACGGCGCCGTGGTTTCGGGCAAGTTGCTGGATCAAGGGGACGAAAACTTCGGCTTCAACGCCGCGACCGACGTCTATGAGGATCTGGTGAAAGCGGGCGTCATTGACCCTGCGAAGGTTGTCCGCGCCGCGTTGCAAGACGCCGCATCGGTTGCTGGTCTGCTGATCACCACCGAGGCTGCGGTTGCCGAATTGCCAGAGGATAAGGCCGCTGGCGGCGGTATGCCCGACATGGGCGGCATGGGCTTCTAAGCTCAACCACTCGACCACACAAAATCGGGGCCGGAGGGAGCAATCTCTCCGGCCCTTTTTTGTGCCCTTTGACCGCATTCGCTTGCATCGATGGACCCGAACGCGGCGTCCGCGCGTTGATGGAGCAGGATCACTTGAGGAGAACCCGAAATGAAATTACCCCAAAACGCCCATGTTGCCGTATTGGATGGCCGCCAGTTCCAACTCTATCGCAACACCGGGCATGCCGGTGCCATTACGCTGGAGGCGTTGGACACCGGCGACATATCGGATACCAACAAAAGCGCCGGTGTGCGCGACCATGATGCGACGCAAGGCCATTCGAACGGTCAGGAATTGGCCGAACTCGCGCATGGCGCAGGCGTCGCCGAATATCTGAATGCGCGCGTGCTGAACCGGAAAATCGAAAAGCTGCTGATTATCGCCGATCCCGACACTTTGGGCGAAATGCGGCACCATTATCATGTTGAATTGCAAGGCGCGTTGGTGGGCGAAATCAACAAAACGCTGACCAACAGCAGCGTCGCCGACATTATCCGCTCGATTGAGGCGGCGTAAGCCTCCCCTTTTTGAACGCAAAAAAAAGGGGGCCGTCCGAACGCGGCCCCCGTTTTTATGCGTGTTGCGGTGATTTATCGCCCGTTGTTCGCCACAATATCGACATCGGTCCCGCCATCCTTGCGCGGGGTGAAGGTGATATAGAACGCGCCGTCATCCACGGACCGCGTCCCGCCCAAGGCATGTTGCCCATCGCGCAGGACATATTCGGCCGTGAAGCCGGACTTGATCGCGCGGGTGTAATAATAATCGACCACCTGCTGCATCGTATTGGCGCTGGCGAAGCTGACCACGCGGATGTCACAAATGCCGCCATCGACGCCTGCCGCCTCCATCACGCGGCCTTTGGGATAGACGGGGAATTCCACCGGCATCCGCGTTGCCCATGCCATGTCATAGGACAATTTGGCATCACACGTGCCTTTACCGCGCGAGGCGGTTTGCGCTTCGGCCTTGGCGCCCAACGTCACGCCCTGCTTCTCCGCCTGGCAATCGGTGCACAATTCCTCTTCGCTTACTGTTTTGGGTTTGCCCGCGCTCAGCAGTTTCAGGCCGTCAAGATCCT
>JBGSOJ010000107.1:0-2445 GCA_041739175.1 Sphingomonadaceae bacterium | reverse complement strand
CTCGGCGAGCCGGTGGTGACTGCAACTGTGGCGGACGAATCGCTCACTCGGTTGGAGGTGGATCGCATCGGCCTCGATGCGATGGACCGGCGATACCTCCACATGATTGCTGATATTTATAAAGGCGGGCCGGTGGGCGTGGAGACTTTGGCGGCGGGCCTGTCCGAGCCGCGCGACACGATTGAGGATGTGATTGAGCCGTATCTCATCCAACTCGGCCTGATCGCCCGCACCGCGCGCGGGCGCTGTTTGAACGACCGGGGCTGGACCCATTTGGGGCTTAACCCACCCGCCAGTGGGGCGCAGGATAGTTTGTTTGATTAAATGAAAATCCTCCCCAACATGGGGAGGTGGCAGCCGGAACGGCTGACGGAGGGGTTGGGACGCACTGTCGCCGCCCCTCCACCGCTTCGCGGTCCCCCTCCCCATGCTGGGGAGGTTCTCTTGCGCCGACCCGAATCGAAAACGCGGTGAAGCGAGTCCCTTGGCCTAGCCTGCCCTTCCCGCTGGGAATCGCTTGCTTTACAAGGCGATACATGGACAGCCTTGACCAACCCTACACGGGCCGCATCATCGGCAGCGGAGCCGTCGCCGAACACCGCTTTGCGCAGCGGGTGTATTTTGAGGACACCGATTTTTCCGGCATTGTCTACCACGCCCGCTACCTGCATTTCTGCGAACGCGCGCGGTCGGATTTTATGGCGCGCCTTGGGCTGGACCAACGCGCCGTGCACGACAGCGGTGAAGGCGCGTTTGCTGTCACCCGCATGGATTGCCGCTTCCTCGCCCCCGCCAAATTCGACGACGCGCTGGTCGTGGTCAGCCGCATTTTGAAATCGGGCGGCGCGTCGTTCACCCTCAACCAACTCATCCGCCGCGACGCCACCCCGATATTCGAGGCGGAGGTCCGCGCCGCGTTCCTCTCCCCCGATGGCCGCCCGAAAAAGCTACCAAAGGCTTGGACGGCGGCGATTGCCGCGCTATGACGCGCGCATGAACCAAATCGCGCTAAAGGATTAGACGCCACCGTGACTAGCCTTCCCCTCCTAATGACCGCCGCCGCAGCCGCCGAAATCAATCCCTGGGAATTGTTCCTTCAGGCGGATATTGTGGTAAAGGCGGTGATGATTGGCCTGCTCATCGCCAGCCTGTGGTGCTGGATGATTATTTTCAGCTTTACGCTGCGCATGAACACTATTCGGCGCGGGACCGATGGGTTTGAGCGCAATTTTTGGAGCGCATCGGACATTGATGAATTCCATGAAAATCACGGTAGGTTGAACCTCCCCATTGCGCGCGTGCTGACTGCAGGCCTCAACGAATGGCGGCGCAGTACGTCGGGCAAAGCCATCGACCGCGAAGGCACGCGCGAGCGGTTGGGCCTTGCCATGGACGCCGCGATTGATGGTGAGATGGAGAAGCTCTCCAACCGGTTGAATTTCCTTGCCACCACGGGCTCGGTTGCGCCGTTTGTCGGGCTGTTCGGCACCGTATGGGGCATCATGCGCAGCTTTACCGCGATTGCGGGCGCACAGAACACGTCGCTGGCCATCGTCGCGCCGGGGATTGCAGAGGCATTGTTCGCCACTGCCATCGGCCTGTTCGCCGCGATCCCCGCCGTCATCGCCTACAACCGGTTCAGCCACAAGCTCAGCCAGCATGAGGCGCGATTGGGCCGTTTTGCCGATGGCTTTCACGCCACGATGAGCCGCGAGTTGGAGAAAGCATAATGGCTATGTCCGGCCCTTCTTCCGGCGGCGGCAGTTCGCGGCGGCGGCGGCGCGGGCGCAAAGCGGCGTTAATGAGCGAAATCAACGTAACGCCGTTTGTCGATGTGATGCTGGTGCTGCTGATTATCTTCATGGTTACTGCGCCGCTGCTGAATTCCGGCGTGCCCATTGAATTGCCCGAAAGCGCGGCCAACCCGCTGCCATCAGATGCTAAACCTGTTGAGGTCAGCATTGATCCGCAGGGTATCGTCTACATCGGGGCCGAACCAATTAGCGACACCGACTTGCGGGTACGTTTCATGGAACTGGCCGAATTGCAGACGCAACCGGGTGCGGAGGGGATTAACCTGCGCGGCGATACTGGCCTGCAATATGGGCGGATGATGCAGGTCATGGGTGAAATGAACGCGGCGGGGATCACCAAAATCGGGCTGGTCACCACCGGTTCATCGGGCGCGGAATAGGCAAGGCGCATGGACAGTTTTGAACGCAAGGGAATCATGCTGGCGGTCGGGGCGCACATTGCGCTGGCCGGTGGCATGGGCGCTGCGTTCCTGTTTTCAAAGCCACTGGAGGCAGAGGAACCGCCGCCGGTGGAGGTGTCGATTGCGGGCATGGGCGACGCGCTGGTTGCGGGTGCGCCGGATGCTAAGCCCGATGCGGGGCCGCTTATCGGCGGCGTGGAGACCGTGACGCCGCCGCCGGAAGAGGTCGT
>JBGSOJ010000103.1:0-5054 GCA_041739175.1 Sphingomonadaceae bacterium | reverse complement strand
CGAATTCGTCTGGATCGGCTTTCCCCACAACGCCGACGAATGGCCCGGCACGTTGGACAAGGCGCGCGCCGATGTTGCCGCCTTTGCCAATGCGGTGCAGGCGTCGGGCGAGCAGGTGCGGCTTGTCGTGCGCGATGAGTATAACCGTGGGCGCGCCGCCGAATTGGTGGTGCCGGAGGTGGAACTGCGCATCCATGCCTTTGGCGACATATGGGTGCGCGACACCGGCCCCGTGATAGTCGGGCCCAAAAATGCTGGGGGGGGCGAAGCGCGCACCGCCCGCCGGTTCGGCTTCAATTTTTGGGGCGGGAAATATGACATGCCCGGCGACGATATTATCGGCGATGCCTTGGCGGCGGAGGCTGGCTTGCCCATCACCAAATGCGATTGGATATTGGAGGGCGGCGCGATTGATGTCGATGGCGCGGGATTGTGCGTGACGACCGAGCAATGCCTGCTAAACCCCAACCGCAACCCGTCGCTCACGCGCGCCGATATTGAAGCGCGGTTGCAGCGCGATTTGGGCGTGCAGCGCGTCCTGTGGCTGGGTCAGGGCCTCACCAATGACCACACCGACGGCCATGTCGATAATCTGGCGCGCTTCGTTGCGCCCAATGTGCTGGCGATCCCTGAGATCGTCGCGGGCGATCCCAATGCCGCGGTCTTTGCCGATGCCCGCGCGCGGGCGCAAGCATTTGGCGTCACTGTCGTGACCATCCCCACTGTCGGCGCGATGCAAGTGAACGGCGAGGTTGCGCCCGCATCCTATATGAACTTCTACATCGCCAACGACCGCGTGATTGTGCCGACCTATGGGCAGCCGAATGACGACCGCGCCGTGGCCGCCATTGCCGCGCTCTTCCCTGGCCGTGATGCAGTCGGCGTGCGCGCCAACGGGATTCTTTCGGGCGGTGGGTCGCTTCATTGTTGCTCTCAACAAATGCCGCTCTAATATAGCGCGCGTAGGGTGGAGCGAACCAATTTTGGGAGACGATGTGATGACCGGACGTTTTGTGAAATCCAGCATGGCCGCGATGGCTGTGGCCGCGCTGAGCCTTGGCGCGTGCAGTTACGATAAGGCCGCCGAGACCGCGGGCGAAATGGCCGCGCCTATGATGGCCAGCATTGATCCCTTCCTTGCCAGCCCGCTTCGCACCGAAGCGGACAAAGGCCGCGACCAGTATCGTCACCCGAAGGAAACCGTCGCGTTCTTCCAAATCAACCCAATGGGCAAAATCGGTGAATATGCGCCCGGCGGCGGGTGGTGGACGACCATCCTTGCGCCATGGGTTGCGGCGAACGGCGGGCAGTATTACGGCATCGGCTTTAACCCCGACACGCCTGCGCTGGGCGAGAATGGCATGACGGGGGCCAGAAATTTCCCAACCACATTTGCCGAACGGATGGCCCCCAAAACTGGCCTCACCAGCGGCATTGGCGCGATCCATCTGGGCGATTTGAGCGGGCATGAGGGCAGTTTTGATTTCATCATGGCGACCCGCATGATGCACAACATGCTCCGCTGGGGCGTGATTGACCGTGAGTTTCAGGCGATGGGCACCCTACTGAAACCCGGCGGCATGATCGGCATCGAACAACACCGCGCCAAGGCCGATGCGCCCGAATCCTATGTCGATGGCTCCAAAGGCTATCTGAAAGAAGCACAAGTGATCGCCATTATGGAACGCAACGGCTTTGAACTGGTCGGCAAAAGCGAGATTAACGCCAACCCGATGGACCCCGCGAACCATGCCGAGGGCGTCTGGGCCCTACCCCCCGCATTGCGCGGCGCGAATGAGGCGGACAAGCCAAAGCTGCAAGCTATTGGCGAAAGCGACCGCATGACCTTGCTGTTCCGGAAGAAGTAAACGCGCATGACTCGCCCCCCTCCTCGCACTTTGGCCGTCGCCGCGACGCAGGCGGCCTTTGGGCCTGATCTGGCGGAGAATATCGACACCGCCTGCGACCTTGTCGCGCGCGCGGCGGCGGAGGGGGCGGAGGTGATACTGCCGCCCGAACTGTTCGAGGGGCCGTATTTCTGCGTGCAAGAGGATGAGGCGTTGTTCGCACAGGCCAAGCCCACGATGGAGCATCCGGCGGTGCGGGCAATGGCGAAACTGGCGCGGCAATTGGGCGTTGCGATCCCGACCAGCTTCTTTGAGAAAGACGGGCCGCATTATTACAATTCGCTGGCCATGATCGGGCCGGACGGCGCGGTGCAAGGCGTCTATCGCAAAAGCCACATCCCCGATGGGCCGGGATATGAAGAGAAATATTATTTCCGTCCCGGCAATACTGGGTTCAAGGTGTGGGACGTCTTTGGGGCTAAGATCGGCGTCGGCATATGCTGGGACCAATGGTATCCCGAATGCGCGCGCGCGATGGCGTTGATGGGGGCGGAGGTGCTGTTCTACCCCACCGCAATCGGGTCGGAACCGTATGACGACGCGCTGGACACCTCCCGCATGTGGCGGCGCGCGATGCAGGGGCACGCGGTGTCCAACTGTATGCCCGTGGTCGCGAGCAATCGCATCGGCGTGGAGGTCAGCGAAGCGGGCGAGCAGTCCTTCTACGGCCACAGCTTCGTTGCCAACGAATGGGGCGATTTGGTGGTGGACTACGGCGCAAAGGAAACCGGCGTGTTGGTCGCCACCTTGGACCTGGATTTGGCGACGAAACACCGCGCGGGGATGGGATTTTTCCGCGACCGGCGGCCGAATCTTTACGGGCGGTTGGTTGAGGATGTTTAGGCAAACGATCCTCCCCAACATGGGGAGGTGGCAGCCGGAAAGGCTGACGGAGGGGTTATAACGCAACCTTGCAACCCCACCACCATCCTGCGGATGGTCCCCCTCCCCATAATGGGGAGGATTTTCTAAATCTCGACCTGACTGCCCAATTCCACCACGCGGTTTGTCGGCAATCGGAAAAACTCCATCGCGTTCGCCGCATTGCGCAGCATCCAAGCGAAGATTTTCTCGCGCCAGATCGCCATGCCGGGGTTTTTCGATGGCAATAATGTCTGCCGCGACAGGAAGAAGCTGGTGTTCATCATGTTGAACGGCTCCCCGCACACGCTGACATCTTTCAGCGCGGCGGGCACGTCGGTTTCCTCCAAAAAGCCGAAGTTCAGGATGACGCGGTAAAAGCCGTTATCCAAATCCTTCGCCGTCAGCCGGTCGGTGGAACGGATATAGGGTACATCGGCAATCCGCACGGTCAGGATCACCACCCGCTCATGCAGCACTTTGTTATGCTTGATATTGTGGAGCAAAGCCGATGGCACGCCCTTGTCGGTGCTCGCCATAAAGATCGCGGTTCCAGGCACGCGATGCGCGCTGTTGCTGGCCGATTTGGTGAACACCTCCATCGGCAGGACGCTTTCCGCCATGCGTTCGCGCATCAGGCTGCGCCCTTTTGACCATGTCATCAAAAGCGTAAAAATGATTGCCCCAATCAGCAACGGAACCCATCCGCCATCGGGCACTTTGGTGAGGTTTGACGCGAAATAGGCGGCGTCAACCGCGAACAACACCGCAAGCAACGGCGCGGTGTAATACCACTTCCATTTCCACAATTGGGTGAGCAAGACGGTAAGCAGGCAGGTGTCAATGAACATCGCGCCGGTCACGGCGATGCCATAGGCCGCAGTCAAGTTCGATGAGCTTTGGAACACCACCACCAGCAGGATGACCATCACCATCAGGCCCCAATTGACTGTGGGGATATAAATCTGCCCCGCTTGGCTGGCCGATTTATGTTCGATTTTTAGGCGCGGCATAAAGCCCAATTGGATTGCCTGCTGCGTCACCGAAAACGCCCCGCTGATGACGGCTTGCGACGCAATCACGGCGGCGCAAGTAGCGATAATCAGCAGCGGCCATTGGAACCATTGGGGTGCGAGCAGGTAAAACGGGCTGACCAACGCCGCGCTGCCTTCGCGCATCAACAACGCGCCTTGGCCCATATAATTGAGGATCAAGGAGGGCAATACAAAGGTCAGCCAGCTAACGCCAATCGGCTTACGCCCGAAATGCCCCATATCGGCATAAAGCGCCTCCGCCCCCGTCACCGCCAGCACCACGGTGCCCAAGGACAAAAATGCCTCCAACGGATTGTTGACGAAAAACAGCACCGCCCAATGCGGGCTCAACGACACCAAAATATGGGGCGTTTGCAATATGCTCATCACACCCAGCACCGAAATCGTGGCAAAATACAGCAACATGATCGGGCCAAAGAACATCGCCACGCGGCTTGTCCCTTGCGCCTGAATGAAGAACAGGAACACCAGGATGAAAATGGCGAGCGGCACCACCAACGCCTGAAACGCGGGGGCATAGACGCCAATCCCCTCGACCGCGCCAAGCACGGATACGGCGGGGGTAATCATACTGTCGCCATAAAAAAGCGATGTGGCAAAGACGCCCAGCATGATGATCCCCGCCGACCATTTGCGCGTGCTGGTTTGCGAATTGATCAGCGCGAGCAAAGCGAGGCTGCCCCCCTCCCCCTTATTATCGGCGCGCATGATGACGGTGACATACTTGAACGTCACCACCAGCATCATCGACCAGAACATCAGGCTGATCACGCCATAAACATGCAGTTGATCAAGCGTGAGTGGATGGTGCCCCGCGAATGTCTCGCGAAACGCGTAGAGCGGGCTGGTGCCGATGTCGCCGAACACCACGCCGATTGCGCCAATGCACAGCGTATAGATCGACGCCTTTTTATGCCCCGAAAAATCATGGGCCTCATGGGGGGAGGCGGCGGTGTCGCCGTCCTGATTGGCCGCCGTGTGGCTTATATCATCCATGCCGTTTCTGCCCCCGAATCGCCCTGCAATCTGAACCGATTGCGGCGGCGCGCCCCAAGAAAGGCCGCGCCATTACCATTGATGCCCGTGGCGGTGCAATCGGAATCGATGGGGCGGATTATGGCGCCGATGCCGGGCCCGATGGGGTAACCGTTGCGGGCGCGGAAGGAGCCGCACTTTGCGCGGCTTCTTCTGCCTCCGCCTGCGCCATCATGCGCGCCAGCGCGTCGCGTTG
>JBGSOJ010000100.1:0-4568 GCA_041739175.1 Sphingomonadaceae bacterium | reverse complement strand
AAAAAGGCGGCACAGCGCACACGCGCCGATCCCGACTCCACCACACCGCCGCGCGCGGCCAAGGGCAAGGCCGCCAGCCGGCCCCTTCCTGCTTGGAAACGGGGACCACACAGCGGGGGGCGGCGCGATGCGTGATTTGGTGTTCATCGCCTATTTGGGCATGTTGTTCCTGCTGGCATTCCGGCGGCCGTATTTGTTTGCGATGATTTATGTCTATATCGACATCGTCGCGCCGCAGCGGCTAAGCTATTTCCTGCTGAACAGCATACCGATATCGCTTATCGCCTTTGGCCTTGCGGTGATTGGCGCGTTTATCGATGACAAGAAACTCGACGCCCGTATGACGGTGCGGCAGGGGGCGATTGCGCTCCTGTTTATCTATTGCGCGTTCATGCTGACGCGGTCGGAGTTTCCGTTGGAGGCGCTGGACAAATGGTCGTGGGTGTCACGGTCGATGATTTTCGCCTTCTTCCTGCCGTTCATTTTGCATAAGAAATTGCGGATTGAGACGGCCATCACGGTCTATGTGCTGTGCGCCTCCGCATTGATTGTCACCGGCGGGATAAAGACTGCGGCGTCGGGCGGTGGCAATGGCTATGGCACGCTGGTTATCCTGATCGATGACAACAGCGGTTTGTACGAAAGCTCGATTATCTCCACCGTGGCGATTTCGATTATCCCCTTGATTTTGTGGATCGCCAAATACAGCACGATTTTCAAAATCGACTGGAAGATAAAGGCCTATGCCGCTTGCCTGATTTTTGCCTGCTTGCTGATCCCCGTTGGCACGCAGGCGCGCACCGGATTGGTGTGTATTGCGGTTCTGCTTGTGCTGGTGCTGCGCTTTAGCAAGCGGCGGTTCTTGTATATGGGGCTAGTCGCGACGTTGGGCGCGGTGGCTATTCCGTTTCTGCCCGCCAGCTTTATGGACCGCATGTCCACAATCACCGATCCCAAGACCGACGAAAGCGCCTCGACGCGCATCGCCGTGTGGAAATGGACATGGGAATATGTGCAGCAGCACCCGCTGGGCGGCGGCTTCAACATGTACAAAATGAACAAGATTTCGTATGAACTGAAAGAAAGCGACAAGCCCGGCGACACACCAACCGACCTTGATCCTGCCGCTGGCTCTGGTCCTGTTGTGGTCGAGGATGAATCGCGCGCTTTCCACAGCAGCTATTTTGAAATGCTGGGCGAGACGGGCTGGCCCGGGCTGTTTCTATGGCTGTTCATTTTCGTGGGCAGCATCATCCGCCTTGAGATCATCCGCCGCCGCTATCAAAAGCGCGCGCAGCCGGGGGAGGAATGGGTTGCCCCGCTGGCGCAGGCGTTGCAGAATTTCCTTATCATCTTCATGGTCGGGGCGTTGTTCGTCGGCATCGCGTTTCAGCCGTTTCCGCTCGCCATGGCGTCGATTGCCATTGCCTTTGACAGCTATCTGGCGCGGCGGGAGCGCGAGCAGACCTTCCGCCCGATTGCCAGCGTGATGAAACGCAAGACCGCAACGCAATAAAAACAACCGCCTAAAAAACAGCGGTGCAAAAACGGTGGCGGGATGCAACCAACGGCTGGGCGCGTTCGTTACGGTGGGGTAAGCGTATCCGCTCCGATTGATGAAAGCGTTCTACGGTGCCCAATTTTCCCGCCCAATCCGCCACCGCGACGGGTGCGGCCATCGACCCCCTTGACCCCAGCACGACGATTGCAAAGGCGCAATCGCTGGAGGAAAACGGCTTTCGGCTGTACCGCGCGGTGGAAAATTGGCTGACCAATCACTGGTTGGAATTGGCGATTGCCTTTGTCATCGGTTTCCTGATCTATGTGGCGCTTAGCTTTGTAAAGCGCCGCGCAAAGGCGATGGCGGAGCAGCGGGCGGGCGCGCATGATGTCCCCGCGATTGCGTTGCGCGTGGTCGGGCGGACGGGGCGGATTTTCCGCATAATGACCGCCGCCGTGTTGGTTGCGGGCTATGCCAACACGCCGACGCGATTGTATGGCCTGATCGTTGTTTTGTTCACCATTATTGCCGTGTTGCAAGTTGCCGTCTGGGTGCGCGAGCTTATCCTCGGCCTGATTGAGCGCCGTGCCAGCGCGGGCGAGGGGAGCAACGAAAGCCTTGAAAACGCCATGACGCTGATCCGATTGTTGGTCAGCGTGGCGGTGTTTGCGGTGGCGCTTATTGTCATCCTCGACAATTTGGGCGTCAATGTCACCGGCCTGGTCGCCGGGCTTGGCATTGGCGGCATTGCCATTGGTTTGGCGGCGCAGGGGATTTTCAGCGACCTGTTCGCCGCGCTCTCCATCCTGTTCGACAAACCGTTTAAGCGCGGCGAGGTTATTCAATTTGATACGATGGTGGCGACAGTTGAGAAAATCGGCCTGAAATCCACCCGCCTGCGCGCACTGGATGGGCAGGAAGTGATTGTGTCGAACACGCAATTGCTGGCCAAACAAATCGACAATTTAAGCCAGCTTTTCCGCCGTCGCAGCCGCTTTGTCCTAGGCCTTGTCTACCACACCCCGCCTGAGAAACTGCGCGCGCTGCCCGATCGATTGCGGGCAGTGGTGGAGGCGAATGATGCGCATTTCGTGCGCGCCAATTTCACCGCCTTTGGTGCCAGCGCAATCGATTTTGAATTGGTGTTTGATGTGCTCAGCAGCGACGCCGATGTCAATTTCGCCTATCGCCACAAGGTTGCGATGGACCTAATCGACCTGTTTGCGCGCGAGGGATACGAATTCGCCTACCCCACGCAGACCACTTATACGGCGGCCCCCGACGGAACATTGGTGATGCCCTATGCGGTGCCCAAATAGCGCAGCCTAGGCTCGGACTTTACCCCGCGTGCTTGGCGATCCAATCCTCCACCACCGGCGCGATTTTGGTGCGCCAGCGGCTGCCGTTGAAAATGCCGTAATGGCCGACATGCTCCGCCATATAATATTGCTTTAGCGTGTCGGGGAGGTTGGTGGCGATGGTCAACGCCGCCTTCGTCTGGCCCAGCCCTGAAATATCGTCATTCTCGCCCTCAATCGCCAGTATGGCGATGTCGGTGATCGCGGCGGGGTCAACGGGGCGACCACGGTGCATCATTTCGCCCTTGGGCAAAAGATGGCGCTGGAACACCGTATCGACGGTTTGCAGATAAAACTCCTCCGTCATGTCGCACACCGCGCGATATTCTTCGTAGAAGCGTTTGGTGGCATCGGCGCTGTCGTCGTCGCCCTTAATCAGGTTTTGGAACATCGCCCAATGGCTCATCATATGATTGCCAAGGTTCATCGACAGGAAGCCCGACAATTGCATAAAGCCGGGATAGACGCGGCGGCCCGCGCCGGGATAATAAGGCGGTACAGTGGCCACGACATTGTCGCGGTACCAGCTTAATGGCCGCTCGGTCGCACTGGTGTTGACCAAAGTCGGTGCTTCGCGCGTGTCGATCGGCCCGCCCATCATCGTGACGGTGGCGGGGCGGGCAGGGTGCTTGTCCGCCGCCATGACACAGGCCGCCATATAGACCGGCACGGAGGGCTGACACACCGCCAAAATGTGCGATTTCGGCCCCATATGTTCAAGAAATTCGATCAGATAATCGACATAGTCGTCAAGGTCGAATTTGCCATCAGATAACGGCACATTGCGCGCATCGCGCCAATCGGTGATATAAACATCATGCCCGGGCAGCATCCGCTCCACCGTGCCGCGCAAGAGCGTCGCAAAATGCCCTGACATGGGCGCGGCGATGAGCAATTTCGGCGCGCCATCGGCCACGCCTTCGCGCACAAACCGCTTTAGCTGGCCAAAGGGTTTGCGCAGAACAATATCCTCCCGCACGGCGACGGTTTTGCCGTCCACTACCGTTTCAGCCAGTCCGAATTTGGGTTTGCCATAGGGCGCGGCGGCGTGGGAAAACACCTCCAACGCGCTTGCCACCATCGGGCCGTGGCCGGTGTACGATAGAGGGTTAAGCGGGCTGGTGAGCATTTGCGCGCCGAAATCGGCGAATTTGCTGGCACTGGCGAGCCAGCTTTTCTGCAATTCATAGCTTGCGTAGAGCATTAATCCCCCTGCGCGGAAACGAATCCGCTTTTGTCTTTGTTACATACATTCTAGACACATAAGCATTCATGGTGCAATGCACAATAACGCGGTTTCGATAAGCGGGTATGCCACTTTAGTCGAGAATTACCATGCGACGCGCAATTAACGGGGAGGCAGGCCAATGACGGACATTTGCCGCCCGTAATTCGGCTCCCCCAAATGGGTGGCGCGGCGGAAGCTGTAAAACCGATCCGGCTGTGTGTAGGTGTCGAGCCCCATCGCCTCAATCGTGCGCACCCCCACGGCGGCAAGGCGCGCGGCGACATAGCCCTCTAGGTCGAATTGGAAGTGGTCCGCACGCTGTCCATCACGGAAAAACCGCTCGTTTTCGGGGTCCGATTCGCAAAAGCGGGTCAGGAATGCGGCGTCCACTTCATAACTTTTCTGCGCAATGCACGGGCCAATCGCGGCGTGGATGCGATCCGCCCGCGCGCCGAGTGTCTCCATGGCAGCAATCGTGCGG
>JBGSOJ010000083.1:0-5346 GCA_041739175.1 Sphingomonadaceae bacterium | reverse complement strand
AGGTCCGCCCCGGCGATTTGGGCATCGATGCGATGCACATCAACCTCCACAAAACCTTCTCCACCCCCCACGGCGGCGGCGGTCCGGGCAGCGGGCCTGTGGTGCTTAGCGAGGCGCTGACCCCCTTTGGTCCCTTGCCCTACACCGCGCGGACTGCCGATGGCGTGGTGCATTTGATTGAGGAGGAGGACGCCGAATCCTTCGCGCGCGAACATTTCGGCGCACCGATGCAAAGCTTTGGCCGGATGACGGCGTTCCATGGCCAAATGGGCATGTTCACCCGCGCGCTGACCTATATCTTGTCGCATGGCGCGGATGGATTGGCGCAGGTGGCGGAGGATGCGGTGCTGAACGCCAACTATGTGTTGCGCGTGATGGAGGATGTGCTCGACGCGCCGTTCGCGGCGTCCGGCCCCTGTATGCATGAGGCGTTGTTCAGCGATAAGGGCCTTGCCGATGGGTTCAGCACATTGGACGTTGCCAAGGGCCTGATTGATGAGGGGTATCACCCGATGACGGTATATTTCCCATTGGTCGTCCACGGCGCGATGCTGGTTGAGCCGACGGAAACGGAGAGCAAAGCGGCATTGGACCAATTCCTCGGCGCGTTTCGCGCGGTGGTGGAGCGGGCAAGGGCAGGGGATGCGTCGCTGTCCACCGCCCCGCATTTTGCGCCCCGCGCGCGGTTGGATGAGACATTGGCGGCGCGCAAGCCGGTGTTGTTGTATCAGGGGTGAGTTTGACGAAGCCCCTCCTCTTTAGAGGAGGGGTTGGGGTGGCCGCAGCGCCGTTGCGGGAACCACCCCGTTGCGACTAAGGCGTCAATGCCTAAGCCTCACTACCCCTTCTTTGAAAAGGAGGGGATCAGCGGCGATTAGTTTGCAAACGCCGCTGGCGCTGCATCAATCACCGCAAAGCCGCCCGCGTTCACCTGGCTGATTTCCAGCATCCGCTCCGACCGGCCATCGGCCAAGAACCGGAATGTCCCGTCCAACCCGACAAAACCGTCACGTTCCATCAACCGGCTCATTGGGAACGGCGCACCCAACGGCCACTCCCGCGCCACCCGCACTGTCAACAGCGCGGCGTCATAGCCAAGCGAGGAGAGGCGATAGGGATCGCGGCCAAACCGCTTTTTATAGCCATCGGCAAATTGTGGGTAGAGATTGTCCGATATGCTGGCGTACCACGCGCCGCGAAGGTTAGCATCGCCCGCGAGCGCGCTTTCGTTGTTCCAGAGCTCAACGCCCAAAATCTGTGCATTTCTGCCGCCGAATTTGCGCACATGCGGCGCAACCATCATCGCCGCGCGGCCATTGTCGGCAATCAGCAGGGCGTCATAGCCGCCCTTCGCCTGCAAACGCTTGGCGGCGGCGGCGGCGGATTCGCTGGTCCGATCATAGACCTCGATACCAGTAAGCGTGGCACCAAGCCCGCGCACGGTCCCTTGCAGGGCCGATGATGCCCGTTGGCCATAGACCGTGTTGGGGACCAATGCGGCAAACCGGCGTTTGCCCTTAGCGAACGCGTAAGAGACTACCCGCTCTACCGATTGGCTAGGCAATTGCCCCATCAGGAACACGCCGGGACCAGCGGAGCCGACATCATTGGAAAAGCTGATAATCGGTACGCCAGCAGGCCGTGCATAGCCCGCGACCTTGACCACATCATCGGAGAGCAGCGGCCCCAAAATCAACCGGTTGCCATCGGCCAACGCCCGCTGCGCCGCAACATCGGCACCCGCAGCGGTGTCATAGCTGGTCATACGCACCGTCGCGGCCTGTGTATCGATAAAGCCCATCGTTGCGGCATTGGCGATCGAGATACCAATGTCCGCATTCTGCCCCGTCAACGGCACCAGAATGGCAACCTTGTGGATCGTCTCGGTCGGCGCGACAGGGGAGGTTGGTTGGCCCGCGGACGGCAGGATTGTGGAGCAGCCTGTCAGTACAGCCGCCGCAGCCAATGCGCCTGCCCATTGCTGCGCGCGGGATAAAAAGGTGCGGCGGGTGACTTGCCCCGATTGCGCTATTCGTGTCATGTCCATCTCCATGTCCTTACCCATCGCCCCTGCTGACCCAGAAGCCGCGCATTTAGGCGGCCAAGACGACGTTCGTTTGACGGAGGACGCCGGGGCCGATGCGCCCGTTAACCATCCGCTTTCGCCCGGCCTTTATATCGTCGCCACGCCAATCGGCAACCTTGGCGATATAACGCGCCGCGCGTGTGACATTTTGGCCGCAGCGGATTTGGTGGTTGTGGAGGACAGCCGCGTGACCGGAAAATTGCTTCATCATCTGGGCATAAAGGCGCGAATGCGGCCCTATCACGACCATTCCGACGCGCGCGACCGTGATGATATAGTCGCGGCGGCGCGCATGGGCGTGGTGGCGTTGGTCAGCGATGCGGGGACGCCATTGATAAGCGATCCCGGCTATAAATTGGTCCGCGCTGCGCACGAATCGGGGGTGATGGTGACGACTGCGCCCGGCGCGTGTGCCGCGATGGCCGCGCTGACCCTATCCGGTTTGCCCAGCGACCGCTTCGTATTTGAAGGCTTTCTGCCCGCCAAAGCCATGGCGCGGCGGCGGGTGATGGAGGAACTGGCGGCGTTTCCGGCAACGCGTATATTCTACGAGAGCGGGCCGCGGCTTGGCGCAATGCTGGCGGAGGCGGCGGCGGTGTTTGGGCCTGCGACCGACGGCGCGGTGGTGCGGGAGATTACCAAGAAGTTTGAGGAAGTGGCGCGGGGCAGCCTGTCTGAATTGGCCGCGCGCTATGCCGATGAGGCTCCGCGTGGGGAGATTGTCGTGCTGATTGCGCCGTCGGCTCAGGTGGCGGAGGTGTTGGATCAGGGCGCGATTGATGCGCATATTTTGACGGCTTTAGAGGATATGAAGGTTGGCCAAGCGGCGACGCATTTGGCGGGAACGTTGGGGTTGGACCGAAAGACGCTCTATAACCGCGCGCTGGAATTGAAGGGCAAATGACGGCCAAGCGGGGCACTGTGAAACGCAAAGCCGCCGACAGCGCGGGGCGTTACGCGGAGGACCGCGCCGCGCTCGTCCTCCACCTGAAAGGATGGGACATCCTCGCCAAGCGGGTGAAAACCAAGCTCGGCGAAATCGACCTCATCGCCCGCCGCGATGGCATGGTCGCCTTTGTCGAGGTGAAATGGCGCGCCGATCCCGCGACCTTAAAGGATTCCATCGACGAACACCGCCTCTCCCGCGTCGCCGCCGCCGCCGAATTGCTGTTCCCTGACTATGCTGAGGCAGACGATGATATGCGCATCGATGTTATGCTGGTTGCGCCGGGGCGCTGGCCGCGCCACATGGAGCATGTCTGGATTGGATAAGGATTCGCCATTATGACCGCCCCACTACGCATCGCCGTGCAGATGGACCCGATGGATGGCATCAATATTAAGGGCGACAGCAGCTTTGCCCTAATGCTGGAGGCGCAGGCGCGGGGCTATGCCATCTATCATTATGACGTGGAGAGTCTGACGCTGGACGCCGACGACCGCCTGTTCGCGGTGGCGCACCCGGTTTCGGACCTAAAGCGCGAGCAGGGCAACCATTACCGCTTCGGCGAACCTGTCCGGCTGGACCTTGCAGAGGACGTCGACGTGATCTTGATGCGCCAAGACCCGCCTTTCGACGTCGGCTATATCACCGCCACGCACTTGCTGGAGCGGCTGGCGGGGCGGACATTGGTGGTCAACAATCCGGCCAGCGTGCGCAACGCGCCGGAAAAAGTCTTCGTCCTCGACTACCGCCAATATATGCCGCCGACGCTGATTACGCGCAGCGTCGAGGAGGCACGGGCGTTCATGGTGCAGCACGGCGCCATCGTCGTCAAACCGCTGCACGGCAATGGCGGCAAGGCGATTTTCAAGATTGAGGCGGACGGCAGCAATCTGGGCGCGCTATTTGAGGTGTTCAACGCTACATGGCGCGAACCTCATATGGTGCAGCCGTTCCTCCCCGAAGTGGCCAAGGGCGACAAGCGCATCGTGCTCATCGACGGCGAAGTCGCCGGTGCCATCAACCGCCGCCCGGGGGAGGGGGAGTTCCGCAGCAACCTAGCCGTCGGCGGCTCGGCGGAGGCCACGGTGCTGACCGAGCGAGAGGCGGAAATCTGCGCCGAATTGGGGCCGGATTTGAAGCGGCTTGGGCTGTTGTTCGTCGGCATCGACGTCATTGGCGGCGAGTATCTGACCGAAATCAATGTGACGTCGCCCACGGGGATTGTGGCGATTAGTGGTTTTGATGGGACGAACTTGGCGGGCATGATTTGGGACGCGATTGGCGCACGGCTGCGGTGAACAATGCGGCACGGGCTTTCATCTTGGCGAACCGGTGCAGTTATGGCCTTTGCCCTCAGCGGCGCGACGCACGCCACCGCCAGCAGCCGAACGTTCGAAATTGTGAATGCCGAAGGTCAGGCCGTCGCCACGCAGACGGAGACCTATGCCTCCGCGGATACGTCTTATGCCATGCAATACAGCCGGAACAGCCGCTGGCTCTATCAGGTGCACGGGCATGGCACGATCCGGTTTACCGACCAAATATCGGTGGCGCAGAAGCCTGACGGGTCGCTGCTCGCTAGCCGCGATGGCCGACGAAGGCGGGCGGTCACGGCGACGCTTGATCGCCCCGATTGGCTTGATGCGCAGGGGTTTGCGCCGCTGATGCAACCGTTGACGATGGGGGAACACACCGCGCTGATCTTTGGTTTGCCCTATCGCTTCGCGGTGCGTGGCCGTGTGCGTGTCGTGCCGGGCAGAGCAGAGGCGGAGCGCAGCGTGTATCGGTTGATCTTGGCCGATAACTGGCTGCTGCAAGTGCGCGCGGTTCACTATAATGGCGATGGCAGCGTGGACCATATTGCCCTGCCCATGGTTGGTTTTGCGTTGACGGCGCGGGAGGTTGCGCCGTTTGCCGTGCCTAGCGGACGCGGACCGTCGATCCCGCATGATCATTTGGCCTTGTCCTATCGGCTCAGCCAATCGGCATTGAAGGGACAGATCCGTTACCGTTTCACTATGCCGATTGCGGCGGATACCGTTGCGCCGCCGGTCCTTCCGGGGCAGCGTGTACGCGTCCGCGATACCGGATGGCAATTCGATGTATGCGCGCAATGCGGCGATCGCGCGGCGGGTGCGGTTGCGGCCTTACCAGAAGATGCGGCGGCATTGGCGGGGTGGCGCGCGGCGAATGCCTGGCTGCGTCCCGACTTTCCGGCTATCCGCCGCATTGGCCAGTCGGTTGGCGCGCGCCGATTGTCCGATGCGCGCAAGATGGAATTGCTATCGACGGCGGCGCGAAAGCGGCTTCGATC
>JBGSOJ010000059.1:0-2376 GCA_041739175.1 Sphingomonadaceae bacterium | reverse complement strand
CAACGCGCTATTTACGCCTGTGGCGGTGCGGCGCGATTGACGATTTATCCCAATTGGGGGCACAACGCATGGGATCCGGCCTATGATGACCCGGCATTGTACCTATGGCTGCTAAGCCAGCGGCGCGGTGCGTGAGGCATTGCCAACTGGAAAGGTGTATCAATCGAAATAGGCCGTATCTGAACGCAAATGCCTTCAAAAATTGGCGGATAGGCTGAGGCTGGCGGTATGATCCATTCGGTCGCGGCCATCGCGCACGACATATTGGTTGAGATAGCCGGGCTCAAGCCGGAAACTTTTGCCGACCGGCACCGATATGCCCACGAAATTGCGCCAAACCGCCACGCCGCCCCGTTGAAAGCCGGTTTCGTTAAGGCCGACAAACGGCTCCGTCCACACAACCCCCGTGACTGTTTCGGACACCGGCGCGGTTAAGCGAAACTGTTGCCGAAGCCGCCAGCCAGTGCCGGGCTGTTCCTCCAAAAACCGTTGTTCCAATCGCGTCCGGCCCGTTAACGTCACGCCTTTGCCATCGCCCAACAGACGAAAGGACAATTGTTGGAACGCGCGGTGCTCATTGGTTTTCGCTGGGCCAACCGGATCGGTCATGACATAGGTGTAGCCAACGAAAACGGTGGTGCTTTTGTCCAATTTATAGCCGACGGCAGGGCGCAGCAATATTTGGCCGAGACGGCTGGCGTCATTGGTGAACCGTTCCTGCGCCTCTAACCAGATGACGACATCGTCGCCTGCGTTGATTGACGCGGTTTGGGAAAGCCAGATATTAATGTCCTCCTCCGCCGCGTGAGCGACGGACGGCACCACGGCGAGGGCGATGGTGGCGGCATAGGCCGAAACTTTACGAAACATCTGCTTTGCCCTTTTGGGAGGTTTTGTGCGCAAACGGTATGGATTATGGGGCGGCGCATCGGGATTTGCGGCGGGATTTGCCGCCCCATAACGGCGTCTTATTTCGGCGAATAGGGAATCGACGAATGGTGGACGATGATGCGCAATTTGCCTTCACCATCGCGGGCGTAGGTCCATGTCTTGTCAACCACGGTCACATTGCCGTTTTTGTCGGTGAACTTCACATGGCCCATGGAGGTCGCGGTGTTGCCGGCAATGATGATGCCGGCATTCACTGGCTCCACCTTGCGCCAGCCTTTAAGCGCGAAGCCGCCATCAATTTTGTAATTGGGATCGCGGCCCACGAAATAGGATAATGCGCCATCGCGGCTGGTCCGGAAGGTTTGCTGCCCCTCCCCATAGGCTAAGGTAGGCTTAAACAGCACTGGCCCCATATTGTAACCATAAGCGGCATCGAGCACATCCTCGGCCATATCCTTGGCCGCTTCAAAACCCTTGGTTTCATATTCCATCGAAATAGCGACAAGGGCATCGCCCCACGCCTTTTGCGCGGCCTCCACTTCAGCAACCGTAATTGGTGCGTAAGTGGCGGCCTGCATGTTGTGCGTGGCGTGATTATCGGCATAAGCGGGTGCGACAAGCGCCGACAACGGCAACAAAGCGGCGGCGGCGTAACGGGCAAACAACATTTTCATCCTATAAACTCCCTAAGAATAATTGGATCGGATCGGCAATCCGATGGTCTGGCGATTGGGGCCGAACATCGGCTCCATGGCGCTGTCCCCTAGTTATGGTGTCGTAACGGCCCGCAATATTGGCCGCGTGGCGGGTAATGCGGCCTAGGCCGGGTGGCCTATGCGCTCCGCCAAAGCGATGCTATGAGAAACCCATGCACGCCCCTCCATCCGTCCTGTCCCCTGAAATTGAAACGGTCGCGGAATTGCGGCAGCTTTATCGCGCTTCCGAAGCGCGCGCGGCGCGGCTCCGCCTGATGTCCACCGCCGCGCGGCAATTGGCGATGGCTGAGGCGGGGACTATCGACGCCATATTGTCGCAATGTGCGGCGCAATTGGCCCATTTTCTGGGACAGCGCAGCGGCGCGATGCATTATGGCGCAGATGGTGATGGACTGCCGATTCCCGCGCCGGGGTCGGAGCCGCGCATCCTTGGCCGGATTGCGATAGAGGGGATCGGCGCTTTGTCCGATGTTGCGGATGATGAGGATGCGCAGGCGGTGCGGATGCTGCTGGAAATGATCGGCGGCACATTGGCCCGCATTGCCCGCGACGAGGAGCATGTTCACTTGCTGCACGCCTTGCGCGACCGGGAGGCAAGGCTGGAAAAACTGGTGGGGCAAGTCCTGATTGTGCAGGAGGAGGAGCGCCGCCGGGTTTCGCACGACTTGCACGATGGCGTTGCGCAAACAGCGACAGCGCTGATGCGGATGCTGGAGGGCGAAGGCGCGGCAAAGCCCGCTGACATCCCCGCCGCCGATCGTGCGCAATT
>JBGSOJ010000354.1:0-7531 GCA_041739175.1 Sphingomonadaceae bacterium | reverse complement strand
CGATAGCCAATCGACGATTTTGCCTTTGCCCTCGTCGCCCCATTGCGCGCCGATTACGGTTACATTTGCCATTTGGATAGAGTCCTTCCCCTGCCGGGAGAGGCGATTGCGTCCTTCGACAGGACTCGACGCAATGCCTTTGCTTGTGGGCCGCGCATTTGGGCAGGCCTAGGTTCGTGGGCGCAATAAGCGGATGGGGGGAAGGCGTCAAGGGCGGCGGTTGACAGGACGACGTCCGCCCGCCACTTATGCGCCATCCCCCCCTCCCCGAAGGATTTCCCAATATGACATATGGTCCCGTTAGCATCGACAAACGCAATTTGGGCGGCCGGATGGTCAATCCCATCGGCCTTGGCGCGATGAACATCTGCCACGCTTATGGCGCGCCGCCAGAACCGGACTATGCCAAGCAATTGCTCAACCACGCGCTTGATATCGGCTATGACCATATCGACACCGCCCGAATTTACGGCCTGGGGCAAAGCGAGACGTTGATTGGCGAGGCGATCAGCCACCGCCGCGATGAATTTTATCTTGCCAGCAAGACGGGCATCTTTTTTGAAAACGGCGGTCGCGTCATTGATTGCTCACCGGAGCGGATTCGCGGCGCGATTGAGGAGTCGCTGCGGCTGCTCAAGACCGATTTTATTGATCTGTATTACCTCCACCGCCCCGATGCCAATGTGCCGATTGAGGATTCGGTCGGCGAGCTTGTCCGCGCGGTTGAGGCGGGGAAAATCGGCGGCTATGGCCTGTCCGAAATGGACGCCGTCACGGTGGCGCGGGCGCACGCCGTGCATCCATGCATCGCGGTGCAGACCGAATATTCGCCGATGACGCGCAATCCGGAGATCGCGGTTTTGGACAAATGCGCAGAGTTGGGGATTACCTTCGTCGCGTTCTCGCCCGTCGGGCGCGGCGCTTTGGCGGACCTTAATATGGACCCGACGGCGTTTGTGAAAAATGACCTGCGCCGTCAACTGCCGCGCTTTTCGGGTGCAGAGTGGGAGGCGAACCGCGCGCTTTACGTCCGCTTTGGAGAGATTGCGACCTCGATCGGGATGACGGCGGCGCAATTGGCGCTTAGCTGGACCAACGCGCGGGCGGCGCACATCGTCTCCATCCCCGGCACCGCGAATATCGCGCATCTGGAGGAGAATATCGCAATGTGGAATATCGCCATCGACGAAGAAACAATGGCGCGGGTGGATGCGGTGATTAATCAGGAAACCATCGCGGGCGAGCGCTACAGCCCCAGCCTGCAAGAAGGCGTATGGACCGAGGATTTTTGATGGGGTTAGGCGACCTTCTTCACCACGGTCAATTGTAGGCCCAAGGCATCAAGCACAGCGGTGAGTGTTTCCAGCGTCGGATGCCGTTTTCGGACAAGGCATTGTACAACGCCTGCCGCCCAAGGCCGGATTTGGCGGCTATCTCTGTCATACCGCGCGAGCGGGCGACATCGCCGAGCGCGGCGGCGATATGCTTGGGGTCATTCCCCTCCATCGCGGCTTCTAAATATGTGAGAACGTCATCGGCGGTTTCAATGTGCCGCGCGGGGTCAAAGGGGCGCGCAGAACTCGGCATTTTAAACGCCGCACATTACCGCGCCGCATATATTGCGGGCCGATAGCTAGGCTCAGGAATGCCGAAACCCTTGTCCCGAGCAACCTCTAACCATCCTGAAATCGCATCATTCACGTTGGCAATGGCCTCCATTTTTGTTTCCCCTTGCGCGGAGCATGGGCGCAAATCGGGGACGTCCGCAATCCAACAGCCGTCATCAACAGACCAGAAAAGATTTATATGATAGCGAGATTCAGTCATCCCTCAATATATAGCCCATATTCCTCTACCAATTCAAGCAATTCGCGGACCTGATAACGTTTGGCATCTTACTTTTCAGGCTGAACCGGAAAGCGACGCGGCAGCTTGGGGTGCGTATATTGCCGATGGCTGCCTGTAGTGCGCGTGTGTTCGAACCCAAATGCAGCGAGCAATCGCTCAAAATCGCGGAACGACACGCTGCGGTTGGTGGATTGCAGCAAGAGCGCATAAAGTTTGGCGGGTTTGGTCATGGTCCGACTTTCTAGAAGTTGCGGTGGCAGACCAAATGTAACCGTTCCCCGTCGCGCTGTCATTTGGTCCTATCTGACTATCTAGCATGACGATTAGGGGAAACCTCCCCCCTTCAAAGCAATCACCAAGAGATGTTACCCGCCAAATCTAATTTTCAACTCCCCCACTTCTTGCTCGACTTCCCAAACCGCCCTTTCCGCGTGCCCGGCTTCCCCTCATTGCTGCGTCCCACGCGCGGCGCCTTGCTCTGCTCGTGCGGGCCGGGGAGGCCAAGCTCCTCCGCCTCCAACCGGCGGATTTCGTCGCGCAAACGGCCTGCTTCCTCGAACTCCAAATCTCCCGCGGCTTTGCGCATCCGCGCTTCCAAATCCTCGATATAGGCGCGTAAGTTGTGGCCGACCATGTTGTTGCGTTCATCGTCGCCGGTGTCCACGACAACGCCATCGCGGCTCGCCGCGTGGGCGACGATGTCGGCGATGTCGCGCTTGATCGACATCGGCGTGATGCCGTTCGCCTCATTACAGGCGCGCTGCTTCTCCCGCCGCCGGTCGGTTTCGCCCAGCGCGCGCTCCATGCTGCCCGTAACGCGGTCGGCGTAAAGGATGACGCGGCCATCAATGTTGCGCGCTGCGCGGCCGATGGTTTGGATGAGCGAGGTTTCGCTACGCAAGAAGCCCTCCTTATCCGCGTCCAAAATCGCCACCAATCCGCATTCGGGAATGTCCAACCCCTCGCGCAGCAGGTTGATGCCGACCAGCACGTCATAGACGCCGAGCCGCAGGTCGCGGATCAGCTCAATCCGCTCCAACGTCTCCACATCGCTGTGCATATAGCGCACGCGCAACCCAGCCTCGTGCAGATATTCGGTGAGGTCTTCCGCCATGCGTTTGGTCAGCGTGGTGACAAGCGTGCGATAGCCATTCGCCGCCGTGGCTTTGGCTTCGACGATCAAATCCTGCACTTGCTCCTCGACGGGTTTGATTTCCACCGGCGGGTCGATCAGGCCCGTGGGGCGGATGATTTGTTCGGCAAAGACGCCGCCCGATTGCTCCATCTCCCACTTGCCGGGCGTCGCGCTAACCGCCACCGTTTGCGGGCGCATCGCGTCCCATTCGTTGAAGCGCAGGGGCCGGTTGTCGATACAGGATGGTAGGCGGAAGCCATATTCGGCCAGCGTCATCTTGCGCCGATGGTCCCCCTTTGCCATCGCGCCAATTTGCGGCACGGTTTGGTGGCTTTCATCACAGAACAGCAGCGCGTTATCGGGCAGATATTCGAACAACGTCGGCGGTGGCTCGCCCGGCAGGCGTCCCGTGAGGAAGCGGGAGTAATTCTCAATCCCCGCGCAACTGCCCGTGGCGTGGATCATCTCAAGGTCGAAATTGGTGCGCTGCTCCAACCGCTGCGCTTCCAACAATTTGCCCTCCGCCTCCAATTCTTTCAGCCGTTCGGTGAGTTCAAAGCGGATCGCGTCGGCGGCCTGTTTCATCGTTGGGCCGGGGGTGACATAGTGGCTGTTCGCATAAACGCGCACGCGGTCCAATTTCGCCCCCGTCGTGCCGGTCAGCGGGTCAAATTCGGCAATGCTTTCAATCTCATCGCCGAAAAAGGAAATGCGCCACGCCATATCCTCATAATGCGATGGGAACAGTTCGAGGTTATCGCCGCGAACGCGGAAATTGCCGCGCGCAAAGGCCATGTCGTTGCGTTTATATTGCAGCGCGACGAGCTTTCGGATGATCTCCCGCTGATCGACGCTTTCACCCTTTTTCAGGTCGAAAATCATCGCCGAATAGGTTTCGACCGACCCGATGCCGTAGAGGCACGACACCGATGCCACGATCAACACATCGTCGCGCTCCAGCAACGCGCGGGTGGCGCTGTGCCGCATGCGGTCGATGGCTTCGTTGACGCTGGATTCTTTTTCGATGTAGGTATCGCTGCGCGCGACGTATGCTTCTGGCTGGTAATAATCGTAATAGGATACGAAATATTCGACCGCGTTGTTGGGGAAGAAGCTTTTGAATTCGCCGTATAATTGCGCGGCGAGGATTTTGTTGGGGGCCAGCACGAGCGCGGGGCGTTGCAACGTTTGCACCACCTGCGCCATGGTGAAGGTCTTGCCCGACCCGGTAACGCCCAGCAGAACCTGCGTCGCGTCGCCGTTCTGGATGCCTTCGCATAGCTCCGCAATGGCGGTCGGTTGGTCGCCGGCGGGCGAATATTCGCTGACCAGTTTGAACGGTTTGCCGCCGTCCGATTTTTGCGGGCGCGTGGGCTTATGCGGCACAAATGCGCCGTCGGTGTCGGGCTCCGCCAAGCCGCGCCGGATGATGAGTTCTGCCATGCTTGCCTATATGGGGCAGGCGGGCGCGGATGTCACGAGGGTTTGGAACAAAGCGGGAATTATGGGGTGGGGGTCGCTACCAGATGCGCGGCCAATAGATTGCGCCCCGGCAAACGGGCATTTCGCGGATTTCGATAACGCGAAAGGCGGTGCGGCTGGTGTGGACGGCGTAAAACTCATATTCCGCCGACTCGCCGCAATCGCCAAGCCCGCGCCCTTTGCCATAATGCGTGATCCTGCGCGTTTTTTCATCCCATGATGCGTTGGTGAGCAGGCCCATCGGCTGTTTCACTTTGCCTGCATAGTCCATCTCGACCATGATATCGGATAAGATCCATGCGCCGTCCCGCTGCCGTGTGGCGAGCATTGGCTGCACACTGTAATTATAGGCGCCGTGCCCGCATCCGACAAACACCAGCGCCTGACTGGGGCCGCTTACGGCCATGGGCAGGGGATGCATGGCATCAAATTGCGCGTCCACCTCATCACGGTCATCGGTGCATTCGCTGCGGGCAATCGCGTCCGCCAAGACTGCCGGCGGCGGCGTGTGGCGCGGTGGAGCAATCGGTGGAACAGGGGCCGACATGAATGTCGAAGGCGTTATCGGCTCCACTTTGCTGCCCTTCGCCACCAAAGCATGGGTGAAACCGGCGTCGCCCAACCGGACGTCGATGTCGCGCATCGCCGCGCTGGACCCCGCCAAGGAAACCAAAGACAACTGACGGCCCGTTTCGTCATGCACGCTGGCGGTTTTGCCGCGTGCCAAAACAATCGCCTCCCCACGCGGAATCTCCGCCGTCCATTTCGACCCGTCGTCGTTCATTGTGAAGCGAGCGAACGGGCGGCTATCGACTTTCAGGGTCAGCGGCGTTGGCTGCCCAACCGGTTCGTCAACATAGGCGGCCATGATGTGGAGTTGCACTTTGCTGTTTTGCCAAGTGGTAACCTCCATGACCATGGTCATGGCATAGCCGTCCGCATCGCCCTCCGGCATCACCGCCACAGCCTCACAGATATAGTGGCATCCGACCACCCAATCTTTATACACCCGCGCGGGTTCGGGCTTTTCCTGCGCCAGTGCAGGCGCGGTAAGGCCAAGGGCAACGGCGGCGAGGATCAATTTCAGGCGCATGGGTTTCTCCTATTGCCGCCTGACTATAGCGCCCCATATTTGGGTGAATAGGGGGAATTTAGAGCAAGTCCGGTTGCGGCTTATCCGGCCCAGAGGCAGTGGGAACCATCCCCATCAACTGCGTCGGGAACGGCGCGACCAGTTTCTGTGCGTCTTTCCAATTGGCGGTGAGCCAGGTGTCGTAATCTTCCGCGTGCAGGATGACGGGCATCGCCTTGGGGTGGACGCTGCCGACCAATTTGTTCGGCTCGGTCGTCAGGAACGCGAACACCGGCATGTCCGTCAAATCGCGCCAGATACCGGCAAAGGCGAAGATCGGCGCGGCGGGCAAATGGAACCAATGCTGATCCTTGCGCCCCGTTTGCGGATTGGGCTTTGCCCCCCATTCCTGAAACGAGGTGACGGGGACGAGGCAGCGGAGCGTGCTGTGACGCAGATTGCCGATCCAGAACGGGCTTTCCAAATTGCGCACATTGGTGACGAAACGCGGCGCGGGGTCGCCCTCATGCCAGCCGGGCGGTGGATAGCCCCAATGCATCGGGCGCATTATCCGCGTTTTTCCGTCTGCGCCGCGGGTGACCACGGGGCCAAAGCGGGCGGGCGCGACATAGCCGCCAGTCCAAGCGTCCTTCCCCGCCTCAGCCCCCAAGGCCGCCGCGATCTGATTGGCGGGGGCGTCGAGGCGGTAGAGGTTGCACATGGGCGGCCTAGCCCCTCCCTAAACCGCCGCATAATCGCGCATCCGTTTGAGATAGCGCGCCAATATGTCGATTTCGAGGTTCACTTTGCGGCCCACCGCCGCGCCGCCTAACGTCGTCCACTCCGCCGTATGCGGAATAATGTTGAGGCCAAAGGTCGTGCCGCCCTCATCCGAAACTTCATTCACGGTCAGCGAAATGCCGTCCAGCGTGATGGACCCTTTGGGCGCGATATAAGGCGCAAGGTCAGCGGGCACCGCCACGGTCAGCCGCATCGAATCGCCCTCGCTTCGCACGCCGACAATCTCCCCCACGCCATCGACATGGCCGGTGACGATATGCCCGCCAAGCTCATCGCCCAATTTCGCGGCGCGCTCAAGGTTTAGGCGTCCGCCCTCCACCCAAAGCCCGGGCGCGGTGCGGGCGACGGATTCGGCGGACATATCAATGGCGAACCAGCCGCCGTGCTCATCCGCGCCCTTATCCACCACCGTCATACACGCGCCCGAGCACGCAATCGACGCGCCCAATGCGACCCCCGCCATGTCGTACCCGCACGCAATGACCAGCCGCAAATCGCCGCGCTGCTCCACGCGTTGGATGGTGCCGATGTCGGTAATAATGCCGGTAAACATGCAGGAAAGCCTCGCCAAGAAAGTATCGCTGACCCCCATGTAGCCACGCTGTGCGGCAAATGCCAACATGACAGTAGCAAGACGGCACAAAAGTCCCTATCTTAGGGCGCATGTTAGGAAAGCAATTCTCACTCCGCCAGGGTGCGGTTAGCCCGACCAGCGCGATTGGCGACCTGCTCAATGTCTGGCGCAAGCAAACACCGTTGGAACGGGTGCTGTTGCTTGGCGCGGCGTGCCTGCCCGCTGGCCTCATCATCGGCGGCATTATGCAGGATGTCGGCCTTAAAAGCGTGCCGCCGCCGCCCGAAGTGCTGTACATCGAAAGCTGGAAACTCGACCGATCGCGGGAGGAAATCCTCGCCGATCAAGTCGAACGGCAACGGCTGCGCGAGATAAAGAATGCCGAAGTGCGCGAACGTTATAAGGCCATTGGCCGCGCATCGGGCATGGACGTCGATGCCATCGAGCGTGAGGCGAAGGCCGAAGCCGCCGCGCGCGCGGCGGCTGAAGCCAAAGCGAAATCCACTGCGCCCGCCAAAGCCGAAACGGACAAATAGGCCTAAATATGGCTGGGGGGCCTATATCATCGCCGCTGGGGGCAGCGGACCGACGCTGGCTTGCCGCCGCCTTTGCGTCGGGG
>JBGSOJ010000030.1:0-6132 GCA_041739175.1 Sphingomonadaceae bacterium | reverse complement strand
CCGCGCCAATCGGTCAGCCATGGGGAAAGCGCGTCCGCGTCCTGGCTCACATATTTTTCGCCCACGGCGGCGCGCAGGGCATCGAGCAAAAGGGCGGTGTCGGCACCCATCGGTGCGGCGTGTGGTGTTGATCGTGTCATAATCACATTATAGGGGGCAGTTCATAACCGGTTCAATTGCCAAATCGCATAAGCGCGGCAGTTGGGATAATTTGGCCCCATTTTGGGCGGACAAAGAGGGATATTTTTTGCAGCTTTCGGTTTCCTCCTTTGCGTTGGCGGCGATGTCGGTCTTGGTCGCCGGATCGCTGTCGGTTGGCGCTTTGACGGCTGAGGCGGACGCCAGCGGCGGCGGCGGTCAGCCCACGACTTTGGCCGCGCCGATGCCCATCGGGACCGATATTGCGCCGCCCGAGCAGGATCAAATCCGGATCGAGCACACCGTCATCATCCGCGTGCCACGCGCGCCGGCCAACCCGCGCAAGGGAAGCCTAAAGCCCGACCGCACCAACTGGGCCGAGGAAAAAATGGGCAATTGCCTGATGATCAAGAAAATCGCCGGGGTGCGGGTGTCCACGGCAAGCACGCTGGAACTGCTCACCGTCGATGGCCATCAGGTGCGCGCCTATCTCAACAAGGATTGCGAGGCGCGCGAATTTTATTCCGGTTTCTACATCGAAAAGCCAAAGGACGGCAATTTTTGCAAAGGCCGCGAAGTCCTGCACGCGCGCAGCGGCGCGGAATGCCGCGTGACGAAATTCCGTTTGTTGAAGCCGCGCTAAGCCACCGCAAAAATTGCGCTTTACAGGCGGTGTAAAATTAATCGACACTTTACTTATGCAGGCTAAACAGGCGGCAATCTTCGGCGCGATTCCCGTTTTTTGATCCTGAACCGGGCGCGTGCGGAGGCTTTTGCAAAGGCGCGCGCGTTGTGATCCGATTGTTCAAACATTATGTTCCGTACGCGGTCTTGTTCCTTGGCCTCATCGATTTCATCCTATTGTTGGTATCGGCGGAGCTAAGCTGGCTCTTGCGCGCGGATCAGATTAACGCCGACCCCGGCGTGATTGGTGACCGGTTGCCGCAGTTGTTCACCTTTGCCGTGTCGCTGCAAATGGCGGCGATTGCGGTCGGCGTCTATGGCGCGGAGGCGTTGCAATCTTTGCGCTTTGCCGTGGCGCGGTTGTTGGTGTCGATTAGCCTTGGGATTATTTTCCTGTCGCTTTGCGCCTTTGCCTGGCCAGGCAGCACCCTGTGGCGGTCGAATTCGGCGTACGCGATGGGGATAGCGTTTTTCCTGTTGATGGTGCTTCGCATTTTTTTGGGGTCGCTCATCGGGGGGCAGGCGTTTCGCCGCCGCATCATGGTGATGGGCGCGGGAAAACGCGCGCAACGGATTAAGGAATTGGAAGCGCGGCAGGGCAGCGGCTTCCTCGTCGTCGGCTATATCGCCATGAACGACGGGCCGCAGGAAGTGGCCGAGGCCATCAACCGCAGCGCGATTTACAACCTTGCCGATTTCGCGGTGAAATTGGGCGCAAGCGAGGTTGTGCTGGCGCTGGAGGAGCGGCGCAATGCGCTGCCGCTGCAAGATTTGCTGCGTATCAAAACCACCGGCGTGCATGTCAACGACCTGTCCACTTTCCTTGAGCGGGAGACGGGCCGCGTGGACTTGGAAAGCTCCAACCCCAGCTATCTGATTTTCTCCGACGGGTTTAGCAGCGGGCGGATGGTGTCGAGCGCGGCGAAGCGCTTGTTCGACATCAGCGCCAGCCTATTGCTCCTTGTCCTCACCGCGCCGCTGATTATCCTGTTTGCGATCCTCATTAAAATGGAGAGCAAAGGCCCCGCGTTTTATCGGCAAATCCGCGTTGGCTTGTTTGGGCAGAATTTCTCCATCCTGAAACTGCGCTCGATGCGGCAAGACGCCGAAGTCGATGGCAAAGCGGTGTGGGCGGCGGAAAACGACCCGCGCATTACCCGCATCGGGTCCTTCATCCGCAAGGTCCGCATTGATGAATTGCCGCAGGCGTGGTCGGTGCTGCGCGGCGATATGAGCTTTGTCGGCCCGCGCCCCGAACGCCCCGAGTTCGTCGAAGAGCTTGAAACGCAAATGCGCTATTATGCCGAACGGCATATGGTGAAGCCGGGGATTACCGGCTGGGCACAGATTAATTATCCCTATGGCGCGTCGATTGAGGATGCGCGGCATAAATTGGAATATGACCTCTATTATGCCAAAAATTATACGCCCTTCCTTGACCTGTTGATCATCCTGCAAACGATCCGCGTTGTGCTGTGGCCCGAAGGCGCGCGGTGAGGGGGCGGCGATGACGATGTCATTCTTGCTTAGCTTTATGTTGTTCGGGCACGCGCTGGCGTCGGCGGCCTATGCGGCGTTGGCGGTGTGGCTGATCCACCGCGACGGCTGGGCCGCGCCCAACCCGCAAAAGGTGCTGATTGCCGCGTTGATGACCACGGCGGTGTGGGCGGTAACCCTGCTGATTACGCCATCGGGATCGGCGCTGACCGAATTGGCGGAGATTGCGCGCAATGGCCTGTGGCTTGGCTTTATGGCGGTGCTGTTTTTCAGCAGCGGGCGGGGCAACGCGGGGGCGGCGGGATATATCTACACCGTCTTATCGCTCGTTTTGGGCGTGCAGATGGTGCTGGTGCTGGCGGGCCCCGGCACAGTGTTGGAGCCGACGATGCAGCCCGTTGCCCTGCTGACGGCGCATTGGCTGCTTAGCATGTTGTTCGTGATGGGCGCGATGGTGTTGGTGCATGATTTGTACACCTCAATGGATCAGGAGGCGCGCTGGGGCGTGTCGTTGCCGATGGCGGCGCTGGCCGGGATGTGGGGCTATGACCTCAATTTGTACACGAACGCCTATTTGTCGCAGAATTTGTCGCCGGAGTTGCTGGCGGCGCGCGGCTTTGCAATGGCGGCGTTGGTGGTGGTGATTGCTTTGGGCACCAACCGCAACCGTAAGTGGCGCGTCCGATTGTCGCGGCAGGCGGCGTTTCAATCGGCGTCGTTGATTGTTATTGGCGGCTACCTCTTGCTGATGTTGCTGGCGTCGCTTCTGATCACCACAATCGGCGGTGATTATGCGCGGCTTGCGCAGATCAGCCTGTTGTTCGTGATGTTTGTCGGCGCGCTGTTGGTCATGCCCTCGGGCAAGTTCCGCGCGTGGATGCGTGTTTGGCTGGCGAAGAATTTTTATCAGCATCGGTATGATTACCGCGACGAATGGATGCGCTTTACCGACACGATTTCGCACCGCGATGCCGAGGGGGCGGCGGGGTTGCTCGAAATGCGGGTGATAAAGGCTGTGGCCGATATTTGCGATAGTCCCGCCGGTTTGCTGCTGGTCCCCGATAACATCGGGCGGCTGCGCATTGGTGCGCGGTGGAATTGGGGCAAAGAGGACTTGCCCGTGCGCTTGTTGCCGCAAGAAACCGTGGCCGCCTTTGCGCAATCGGGCTTTATTGCCGATCTGGATGAAGTGCGCGCGGGTGAGGAGGACGGCGCATTGGCGGCGCTGGGCGAGCTGCCCAATTGGATTATGCAGGACAATCGCGCGTGGGTGATGATGCCGTTTTTGCATTTCGGTTCTTTGGTTGGCCTCGCGATTCTGGCGCGGCCCCGGATTGCGCGGAAATTGGATTGGGAGGATCTCGACATGCTGCGCGTGGCGGGCGCGCAGGCGGCGTCGTATCTGGCCGAGGCGCGCGGGCAAGAGGCGCTGACCGAGGCGCAACGGTTTGACGAGTTCAACCGCCGTTTTGCCTTTATCATGCACGACATCAAAAATCTGGTCAGCCAATTGTCCTTGCTCACCCGCAATGCCGAACGGCACGCCGACAATCCCGAATTTCGCGCCGACATGGTCGAGACGCTGCGCGCGTCGGTGGGCAAAATGAACGACATGCTCGCCCGCCTGTCGCAGCATCATAAGGGCAAATCCGCCGCGCCGATGGTGCAATCGTTGACCCCCTTGGTTGAGGACGCGGTGCGCGACAAAGCGAAATTGCACCCGATCGTTATCAATGCCCCGCGCCGCGTGGAGGCCTTTGCCGACGGCGGCCGCGTCGGTAGTATTCTGGCGCACTTGCTCCAAAACGCGATTGAGGCCAGCGCGCCGGACGCCAATGTCGAAGTTCGGCTGGGCACCCGTGCGGGGATGGCGACAATCTGTGTCATCGACCATGGCAAGGGCATAGCCGAGGATTTCCTGCGCGAGCATCTCTTTAAACCCTTCCAAAGCACCAAAGAGGGCGGCTTTGGCATTGGCGCATATGAGGCGCAAATGATGGCGCAACAAATGGGCGGGCGCATTGAGGTTGAGAGCGAATTGGGCGTGGGCAGCGTCTTTACCGTCCATCTGCCGCTGAATGACCCCAAAGGCGCGGCATCGCCCGACACGGTATTACCCACACCCATGAAGGAAAAGGCCGCATGAGCGACAAATCCCAAACTATTGCGCGCGAAAAGCTCCTGATTGTGGAGGACGATACCGGCCTGCAAAAGCAGTTGAAATGGGCGTATGAGGATTTCGACGTCCTGATTGCCTCCAACCGGGGGGAGGCGATTGACCTGCTGCGCGCCGAAGAACCAAAGGTGGTGACGCTGGACCTTGGCCTGCCGCCCGACCCCGATGGCGTGACCGAGGGGTTTGCGGCGCTGGCCGATATCATGCGGCTGGCTCCCGATACCAAGGTTATCGTCGCATCTGGCCACGGCGAACGCGACAGCGCGGTGCGCGCGATTGCCAGCGGGGCGTGGGATTTCTATCAAAAGCCGGTCGATATTGATGAACTGCACCTCATTGTCCGCCGCGCGTTTCATGTGGCTGCGTTGGAGGCGGAGAACCGCCGCCTCACCGCAATGCAGGGCGGGGAGAACCGCTTGCTCGGCTCCTTGATCTCCGCCGCGCCCGAAATGCAGAAAGTCGCGCGCACGATTGAGCGGGTGGCGGGAACATCGGTGTCGGTGATGCTCTTGGGCGCAAGCGGTACGGGAAAGGAATTGCTCGCGCGCGGCCTGCACGATGCGTCCGACCGCAAGCATAAGCCGCTCGTCGCCATCAACTGCGCCGCGATCCCCGAAAACCTTTTGGAATCGGAACTGTTCGGGCATGAAAAGGGCGCGTTTACCGGCGCGGTCAAAACCACCATCGGTAAGATAGAACACGCCGACGGCGGCACGCTTTTCCTTGACGAGGTTGGCGACATTCCCCTGCAATTGCAGGTCAAATTGCTGCGTTTCTTACAAGAGCGCGTGATTGAGCGCATTGGCGGCCGCGCCGCGATCCCTGTTGATGTGCGTATCGTCACCGCCACCCACCGCGATCTCGACAAGATGATTGGCGATGAGAGCTTCCGTGAGGATCTTTATTACCGGCTCGCCGAAATCGTCGTGCGTATCCCCACGCTGGCGGAGCGGCCGGGCGACGCCGTCCTGCTGGCCAAGCATTTCCTGATGCGCTTTGCCAAGGAAATGAACCCGCAGATAAAGGGCTTTGCCCCCGATGCGCTTGCCGCGATTGACGCGTGGCCTTGGCCGGGCAATGTGCGCGAGTTGGAAAACCGCATGAAGCGCGCGGTGATTATGGCCGATGAAAAACTCATCCACGCCGATGATCTCGATTTTGGCAAAATGCCCGAGGAACAGGTCGATTTGATCAACCTGAAAACCGTGCGCGAAATGGCCGATCGCACTGCGATCCGGCGGGCGATTGCGCGGACGGAGGGGAATATCTCCAATGCCGCCAAATTGCTCGGCATTTCGCGACCCACGCTTTATGACCTGATGAAGCAGCATCAGATTAGCCACTGACGCCCATGTCCCGCCGTCGCCCTTCCCAAAAACCTGGCTATCGCACGCATCAGGTGACGATATATAAGCAGCGCGCGGTGCCGCGCTGGTTGCTGCGCGGCGTGCCGATTGTTTTGGGTCTGGGCGTTCTGCTGCTGCTTGGCAAAGTTGTGATTTCCGCTTTGCCCGCTTTTGGTGCCGATCCGGCGGCGGTGGAGAAAGAGGCGGCGGCGGCCATTGCGGCGGGCAAGCCGAAAGCAGCGCGCGCCATGCTGGTCGATGCGTTGAAAGACGCGCCCGAATGGACCGGCG
>JBGSOJ010000027.1:0-2680 GCA_041739175.1 Sphingomonadaceae bacterium | reverse complement strand
GGCCCACGAAAGGCGGCCAAGGAAATACCAATCGGGGCATAGCGCAGCATGTCGCGCGGGATGCGGATCACCCGTCCCGTCGCGATGGCGCGCGGATCGCGGATGGCGTTCAGCCGCTGCACCGCCGGATAATCCTGTGGCCGGATAAAGTGGCGGTTGGCAATCCCGATCAGCGTGTCCCCGGGGCGCATGGTATAGGCCATCGTGTCATCGTCAGCCGGCCCCTTCGCCTGCACCGAACTGGCCAGCATGGCCGCAAGCACAAGGCACAAGATCACCAAACACTGACGCCATGAAATGGGCCGCTTCGCAGCCGTCCTATCGGCGGTGTTTTGGTGCACAGCATAAGCAGCCATGGCATTCTCCCGTCGGCGCATGAAACGGCCCATCTATCCCTGCGGCACCGTTTCCAGCCTGTAACCATAGCCGAAAACCGTGTGTATGCGATAGCCGTTTTCCGGACGAAGGTCCAATTTGGTGCGAAGCCGGCTGACATGCATATCCAAGGTGCGGGTCGATAACGACGCGCTGGTCCGCCAGATCGTTTCCATAATATACGCGCGCGACAAGGTGCGGTGCATGTTGCGGAACAACAAATCGGCCAGATCGAATTCTTTCGCGGTCAGCACCACCTGCGTGTCGGCGAAAGACACGCGCTGTTCCAACCGGTCGAAATGATAGGGGCCGTGCTGCACACTTTTGGCAAAAGCATCGCTTGGCGCGGCGCGGCGCAGCAAGGCGGCAATGCGCGCGGCGATCACCTCGCGGTCTTCTGGCTTGGTAATATAGTCATCGGCGCCGCGCGACAACGCGCGCACGATGTCGGCCTTCTCCGTGCGTGCGGTCAGCATCATCACCGGCGGCGCAACCTCCAGCGAGTCCTGAATCCACTGCAACACTTCAAAACCGTCGCGGCCGGGCATGGTCCAATCGAGGATCAGCAAATCAAAGGTGTCACGCATCAACGCATTGACCACGGCATTGCCATCGGAAAACGGTACGGCAATGTGGCCCATTTCCTGAATAATGTCAGTCAGAAAGCTGACGGTTAAGGCTTCGTCATCGGCAACTGCGATACGCATGGGGATTTTCCAATCGGGGGCTTGCTATTACAACATATGCGATTTGTATTTTTCTGCTTCTGGCATCGGTTCGGGATAATCAGATAACTTGCTTTAAATCCAGCGGAATTGCATCGATTTACAATCGTTTACATTGCTTTGCATTTGCACCGCCTCGGCAAATTGTAACATCGGCGGGCAAGAAGCGGTCGCGCGACGGCGTTTCTGCTTGTCGGCGATACCGGACGCTTGTATCGAAAAAAGCGATGCAATTGCAATTTTGGAGTAAAGCGTCTGCGCGAATTGCTAAGGGTGGAACAGCTGCGCGCCGCGCACCTTGATCAACCGGGACAAGAAGAACGATTTCATCGCTACGCTCGATTGGCCAAAACCATCTTGGGCGTACCCATTGCCTTTGTTTCCATCCTGACCGAGAAAGAACAGCTGTTTAAAGGGGCCGCAGGGTCCGATATGTGCAGCACCAACCGCGATGTCGCGTTCTGCTCGCACGCGATTGAGACGCCCAATGCCATTATGGAGGTAACCGACGCGCGGCTGGACCCCCGGTTTGCCAGCAATCCGTTGGTTACCGGCGAAACCGCCGTGCGTTATTATGCCGGATGCCCCATTGTCGTGGCAGGATATGCGTTGGGCACGGTATGCGTACTCGACACCGAACCGCGTCCCGCGATGAGCGAACAGCAGCGCGCGATGTTGCACGATCTGGCAAATGCGCTGGCGCATGATATTGGCAGCAGCCAGGAACGCTACGACCTTACCGTAATCAACCGCGAGTTGCGCCACCGCATGGGCAATGTCTACGCGTTGATCAGCTCGCTGGTCACGCTTCTGGCCCGCAGCAGCGCGACCAAGGACGAGCTGGCAACGCGGTTGCGCGAACGGATTGTTAGCCTGGGTGAGACACAAAAATTGTTGATTGGGGATGATCAGCAAAGCGGCATGATCATTCGCTTGATCGACCAGATCCTTGCCCCTTTGCGGGTGACCAAGGGGTCGCCGCGCATTCATGTGCAACAGCAGGACGATTTCTGCGTCGCGCCGCGCGCGGCGTTTCTGCTGACGCTTATGCTGGGCGAATTGGCAACCAATTCGGCCAAGCACGGCGCCCTGGCGATCGAAGGCGGGCAGGTGCATGTCCGCTGGTACGCGCAGCACGACGACCGCAGCAAATTGGTGCTTGAATGGACCGAGGATTGCGGCGACGCCCATTATTCGGATGCCGATATCGCCGCCTTTGACCATCGGCGCGAAGGGTTCGGCAGCCAGATTTTGCTCCGCATTCTGCCCGCCGACGTGCGCGGGCACGCCGAATTGTCGCTTACCGAAAAAGGGTTGGAATATCGTCTGACGGGGCTGGCATCGCGGTTGGTTGACGGCCATATTGATGATGACGCCGATTTGGAATTCGCCGAAGTTGAGCGTGCGCCGTAACCGTCATACTCGGATGCACGAAGTATGTGATGCCTATGTGGTTTTCTGAAAGGGTTTTGTGCAATGCCTGCTTATCCGTCTCGACTTGCCATCTTTGCCGCGCCCTTGGCTGCCGCAGCGTTAGGGATTGCCGCGCCCGCCTTGGCGCAATCGGCTGAGCCGCAAGC
>JBGSOJ010000010.1:0-5067 GCA_041739175.1 Sphingomonadaceae bacterium | reverse complement strand
GCGGCAAATTCCTCGATCCCTGCTTTGTCTTTTAGGTCGTTCATCCGGCGATACAGCGCCATGCGCAGCGCCAAATCGGGCACATAGGTTTCGGGAATAAGTACCGGCGCATCGACGGTGATCTGGGGGCTGAACGCATCGCGGGGCATCGGTTCGCCGCCAAGGCCCGCTTTCGCCTCCATAATCGCTTCTTCGAGCATGGATTGGTAAAGTTCAAAACCAACTTCTTTGATATGTCCCGATTGTTCATCGCCAACCAGATTCCCCGCGCCGCGAATGTCGAGGTCGTGGCTGGCCAATTGGAAACCAGCGCCAAGCGAATCGAGGTCGGACAAAACTTTCAACCGCTTTTCCGCGTTCGGCGTCAATATCCGGTCGGGCGTCGTCAAATAGGCATAAGCGCGCGTCTTTGACCGCCCAACCCGCCCGCGAAGCTGATACAATTGCGCAAGGCCAAAACGGTCGGCTCGGTGGATAATCATGGTGTTGGCCGACGGAATATCGATGCCGCTTTCGATAATCGTGGTGGAGAGGAGCACATCATATTTGCGGTCATAAAACGCGCTCATCCGCTCTTCAACCTCGGTCGGGGTCATTTGGCCGTGGCCGACGACATAGGTAATTTCGGGGACTTCCTCGCGCAGATATTGCTCAATATCGGGCAGGTCCGATATGCGCGGCACGACGATAAACGATTGCCCGCCGCGATAATGTTCGCGGAGCAATGCCTCACGGATGACCACGGGGTCCCATGGCATCGCGTAGGTCCGTACGGCCAGCCGGTCCACCGGCGGCGTTTGAATGACGGACAGTTCGCGAAGGCCACTCATCGCCATTTGCAGCGTGCGCGGGATCGGCGTTGCGGTCAGCGTTAGCACATGGACATCGGCCTTCATCGCCTTGAGCCGTTCCTTGTGCGTTACCCCGAATTTCTGCTCCTCATCGACGATGACGAGGCCAAGGCGTTTGAAATCCACGCTTTTGGCGAGCAAAGCGTGCGTGCCGATGATGATGTCCATCGTGCCATCCGCCGCGCCATCGCGGACTTGGGCAGCCTCTGCGGCGGGGACGAGGCGCGACAGGCGGCCGATTTTAAGCGGGAAACCTTCAAACCGCGCGACGAACCCCGCATAATGTTGACGCGCCAGCAGGGTCGTCGGCGCGACAACCGCCACCTGCATCCCCGCCATCGCGGCGGCAAAGGCGGCGCGCATTGCAACCTCGGTCTTGCCAAAGCCGACGTCGCCGCACACCAATCTGTCCATCGGTTTGCCGCTGGCGAGGTCATCCAGAACTTCGGTAATCACGCGGTCCTGATCGTCGGTTTCCTCATAGGGGAAGCGGTCAACGAAGCTGGCGTAGGAACTGGCCTCCAATTCGACCACGGCCCCTTCGCGCAGCGCACGGGCGGCGGCGATGCGCATCAGGTCACCGGCGATGGCCTGTATGCGTTCCTTCATTTTGGCCTTGCGGCGTTGCCATGCCTCCCCGCCCAAGCGGTCCAAGGCGCCGCCATCCTCAACGCTGCCATAGCGGGAGAGGACGTCGATATTTTCCACCGGCACATACAATTTATCGCCGCACGCATATTCAAGCGCCACACAATCGAGCGGGCTTTTGCCCACCGGAACGCTGATCAGGCCCGTGTAGCGGCCGATCCCGTGCTCCTCATGCACGATAAGGTCGCCCGCCTGTAATGCGTTGAGTTCGGCCAGAAACGCATCGGCGCTCTTCTTCGTCTTGCGCCGCCGGACCAGCCGGTCGCCCAGCATGTCTTGTTCGGTGAGCAACGCGACATCGGGCGCGGTGAAGCCATGGTCAAGCGGCAGGACCGTGAGCGCGACTTTGCCTGTCCCGGCCAGCCCCTGCGCTTCCTGCCAGCCATCGGCCTCGGCGAGGTTTTTAACCCCGTGATCGGCGAGCAACGACGCCAACCGGCTGCGCGAACCCTTGGAATAGCTGGCGATAATCGCGCGCGTGCCGTTTTTTTTCAGCGCCGCGAGATATTTCGCCACCGCCTCATAGACATTTTCATGCCGGCTGCGTTCCGGCCCGAAATCGCGCGGGCCAGCAACGGCCATATCGATCGTGCGGGTGCTCTCCGGCTCGGCGAAGCTGCTCACCAGATGGATGGGTGCGGCGGCGATGTGCTCTGCCCATTCGGCGTCGGATAGAAACAATGCATCGGGGGCAAGCGGGCGGTAGCTGCCTGGCTCCTTCGTCTGCATTTTGACGCGGTTGGCGTGGTAGTCGTTGATCGATTCCATCCGCTGCGCCACGGCTGCATCGACGCCGCTGCTGCGCAGGATGATGTCATTTGTACCCAAATGCTCGGTCAGCGGAACCAATCGATCTTCAAACAGGGGCAACCAATGTTCCATCCCCGCGAGCCGCCGCCCCTCAGACACTGCCTGATACAGCGGATCGCCCGTCGCGGTCGCGCTGAACAGGTCGCGGTAGCGCGTGCGGAAGCGTTTGATGCTCTCATCATCCAGCAAGGTTTCGGTCGCGGGCAGCAGGTCGAACGGTTCCGCGCGCCCAACGCTGCGTTGATCGACGGGGTCGAACCAGCGCATCGATTCGATTTCATCGCCGAAAAAATCCATCCGCAGGCCGCCTTCATAGCCCGCCGGATACAGGTCCAGCACGCTGCCCCGCACCGCAAATTCGCCTGCGTCTGCAACGGTATCGACGCGGTCGTAGCCGCTGCTTTGGAGGAGGTGGATCAACGCATCGCGCTCAATCCGCGCCTTTTCGGCAAGGCGCATCCCGACTTGGCGAAGGCGGAAGGGCGATAACACTCGCTGCGTCATTGCGTTCGCCGTGGTCAGCACCAGTTGCTTGGCCGCTTGCCCATGTTGCAACGCATGCAGTGCTGCCATCCGCGCACTGGTAACCGGCAGGCTGGGCGAGGCGCGGTCATAGGGCAGGCAATCCCATGCGGGGAATTGGATCACCTCCAACTCCGGCGCGAAATAGGGGACAGTGTCGGCCAGCATCCGCATCTGCTGTTCGTCGGACGCGATGAACACGCACCGCCCCTTGCTTACCCGCGTCACATCGGCCAGCGCGGCGGGCAGGAAACCGTCGGGCAGGCTGGCAAGTGTTAAGGGCGCTTGTGCATTAAGGAGGCGTGCAATGTCGCTCATGGGTTAATTGGTAAAGCCCCCATCTGGCCCACCGTCGCGGTTCACCAATTTCAGGTAATCCAGCTTCATAAACGCATCCAGCAATGGTCCGCGCAAATGTTCTGGCGGTTCGCCCCGCCCCATGCCCCATGCCATGATGTCGGCGTCTTGCTCCTCAAGGAGGAGGTCGAACCACGCGTGCTCCGCATCGCCCCATGCCGCGCCATAGGCGTCGAAGAAGCAGCCGACCATCATGTCCGCCTCCCGCGTGCCGCGATGCCAGGCGCGGAAATGCGCGCGGCGGGCGCGGGCTTCGGTATCAATGGGGTCCATGGGGCAAACTCCTGTTGCGCGGGCGTGATTGCGGGACTGGTCAGGCGACGCGGCGCATTGTAAGCAGGCCAGATAGCCATGCGACCCGAGATACTCAATCCCCTGTTCACCGAAATCACCGCGTTAAAGGGCGTGGGCACCGCGCTTGCCAAACCATTGGCGCGGCTTCGCATGGAGCGGCTTAAGGATTTGGCCTATCATCTGCCCGAACGATGGGTGCACCGCGTACGGGCCAGCGTGTTGGACGATGTGCCGATTGGGTCGCAATGCATCATCACCCTGACCGCGACCGAGTTCCGCAGCGGCTCGTCCCCACGCGCGCCCTTGCGCATCCATGCTGTGGACAGCATCGGCAATCATATCAGCATCGTTTATTTCCGCGCGGCCGCGAAATTCGCCCGCGCGCTGCATCCCTTGGGCGAAGTGCGGGTGGTCGCGGGTAAGTTGGAGCAATATGGCGAGGAATGGCAAATGGTCCATCCCGACCATGTGCTGAAACCCGGTGAAGAGGCCGCCCTGCGAGAAGCGGAGCCGGTCTATGCTTTGTCCGATGGCATTACCAACCACCGTATGGGCGGGTTGATAGACACCGCGTTGGAGCGCGCGCCAGACCTCCCCGAATGGATAGAGCGCGGGTTGTTGGAGCAACGCGGATGGGCCGGATGGCGCGCCTGTCTCGACATTGCACACCACGGTGGCGGGGCGGCGGATATTGATGGGCCAGTGCGCGACAGGCTCGCCTATGATGAGTTGCTCGCCAACCAAGTGGCGATGCAATTTGTGCGCGTGGCGAATGAGAAGCGGCGAGCCGCGCCGATTGTTGGCACGGGGCGGTTAACTGACGCGTTGCGCCTGCCATTTGAGCCAACGGGCGCGCAGAAACGGTCGCTGACCGAAATCGACGGCGATTTGGCGCAGGCGCGACCCATGTTGCGGCTTCTTCAGGGGGACGTCGGGTCCGGCAAGACTCTCGTCGCCCTCATCGCCATGTTGCGCGCGGTGGAGGCGGGGCAACAGGCCGCGATGCTGGCCCCGACCGAGATATTGGCGCGGCAACATTTTGAGAGTTTGCGCGAGATGATGGGCGGCCTGCCCGTCAACATCTCCGTTTTGACGGGCCGCGACAAGGGCCGCGCGCGGGAGGCGACGTTGATGGGCCTCGCCGATGGCAGCATCCATATCCTTGTCGGTACCCATGCGATTTTTCAGGACAGCGTGACCTATCTCAACCTGGGCCTCGCCGTTATTGATGAGCAGCACCGTTTTGGCGTGTCACAACGGTTGATGTTAACGCAAAAGGCCGAACGCGCCGCGCATTTGTTGGTAATGACGGCAACGCCCATCCCGCGCACGCTGACGCTGGCGACGCATGGCGAGATGGATGTCAGCCGTTTGGATGAACTGCCGCCGGGCCGCACGCCGGTTGACACGCGGGTGATTTCGGCGGAGCGGTTGGAGGAGGTTATCGACGGGCTGGGCCGTCATATGGCCGCCGGACGCCAAGCGTTTTGGGTCTGCCCCCTCGTTGAGGACATGGGGCGCGGCGACAAAACGGCGGCGGAGGACCGTGCAGCCCTGCTCCGCGCGCGGTTCGGCAACGCCGTCG
>JBGSOJ010000338.1:0-3555 GCA_041739175.1 Sphingomonadaceae bacterium | reverse complement strand
GCGGGATGACATTATAATCGCCCAAGAGGATGGTGGGTTTTTCGCGGGCGAGAAGTGTTTGGCCATGCGCGCGGAGGCGCCGCATCCAAGCGAGCTTATAATCAAATTTCGGCCCCGGCCTTGGGTTGCCATTGGGCAGGTACAGGCACCCGATGCGCAGACCAAAGGCGTCGGCCTCAAGGTAGCGCGATTGCTCATCGGGTTCGTCGCCATCGCGGAGGGGGAGGCCGCGCTGCGTCTCAACCGCCGCTTGCCCGCGCGTTAGGATGGCGACGCCGTTGAACGATTTTTGCCCATGCCACAAGGCGTGATAGCCGATGGCTTCAAATTCGGACGCCGGAAAGCCCTCATCCATTGTCTTAATCTCTTGCAAGACCGCGATGTCGGGTTGCTGCTCGGTTAGATACTCCAACAGACGCGGCAGGCGCGCCTTGATGCCGTTGATGTTGAAGCTGACGATTTTTAAGGGGCGTTCGGACACGGGGCGAATCAAACGCTAAAAGACGTGCCGCAGCCGCAGCCGGACGCGGCCTGCGGATTCGTCACCTGAAAAATCGCCCCGCCGAGCGATTCGACGAAGTCCACTGCGCTGCCGCGCACCAGATCGAGGCTGATCGAATCAACCACCAACTGCACGCCGTCGCATTCCGCCACGGTGTCGTCGGGCTCAATCGCGCCCGCCATCCCAAATTTATATTGAAAGCCGCTGCACCCGCCGCCCTCCACCGACAGCCGCAGGATCGCCGGAACCCCCTGTTTTTGCGCAATAAACGCGGTGCGCTTGGCGGCATTGGGCATCAAAATGATGGGCGCGACAGCAGCCTCAGCGGAGGCATCGGCGGGCGGGGCGGACAAAATGGGGGTGTCGGTCATGCCGCCAACATAGGGACAAAAAAAGGGGGCGGCAAGGTTTCCCTTACCGCCCAGCTATGCACCCTCTCCCAAAGGTGAACTGAGAAGGAAGGGGAAAATGCGTGAACCCCGTCCTAACGCTTATCTTGCTAACAAATGAACCATATAGTTGCAACAGAAATGTCGCAATGTGTCGCAAAAAGGCCCCGATAGTTTCAACTGCCCGTTATTAATTGGCAGCAAACTGCACATTCTCGCGCTCTTCGTGCATGAAGCTCGATGGGTTCATCGGCACGCCATCGACGCGGACTTCATAATGCAAATGGTTGCCGGTCGAGTTGCCGGTCGAGCCGACATAGCCGACAACATCGCCCTTGCGCACGCGCTCACCTTCGCCGGCGGCGATGCCGCTCATGTGCGCGTAGCGGGTTTGGATGCCATTGCCATGGTCGATATAGACCACTTTGCCATAGCCTTTCGCCCAGCCCGAGCGGCTGACGATGCCATCGGCGGTGGCGTAGATGGGGGTGCCCAGCGGCGCGGCAAGGTCGATGCCCTTGTGATTGGTGCTGGCGCCTTTCAACGGCGCGCCGCGACGGCCATAGCCGCTGGACTTGCGGGCATATTGCATGTCGAGCGGATATAAGGACGGAACCGAAACCTCGGTGATGGCCTGAATGACATCGGGCTTACTGTCGTTGGAATTGTCCCAATCGGAATAGAGCGCGCGGAAATTGGCGTCGGCCTCCCCCAGTGCGGTAATGTCGCGGTTCACCTGCGTGCCGGGATCGATGCGGAAAGTGTCGGCGGCGGCGCTGTTTGCGGCGGCGGGGGCAGAAACCAGTGCCAGAGCACCGATGGTCGAAGCAGCGGCAATTTTACCAATCATCTTGCGCGCTTTGGCCAGAGCAACAAACAGCATGAACACACCTTCATTTTGCGACCCGAACCAAAAATACGGTGCGGATCGGAGCTTTCGATGGCGACAATGGGTGCCGCGCGCTCCTTGTGTGAGTGGCTTAGGTTGGGAAATGGTTATCGCGCAACTGTGACTTAGCGCACATGCGCTAAAGCGGCACAGCGGCGGGGTGAGTCGTTGAATATACGATGAACGTAGCGCGCAACGCGGCCTTTGAGGCCCGCTTCGCGCGGTGGCTGTCAGTTAAAGCACCGCCTTGGCTCTTCGTTCAACCCATATCTTGACAATGATTCGCCGGGCGAAAGGTTCCCGCCAACCGACATTTTTTCGATTCGGCCGCGGCGGCGTTAACCAGTGCGTGCAGACTAGGGGATTGTGGCGGCGTTAGCCGACATGCGCGCGCGCGGCGTCCAGCACCTCGGCGACATGGCCCTTCACCTTGACCGGCGACCAGACCGCTTTGACCACACCGTCGCCATCGACCAGCAAAGTGGTGCGGATGATGCCCATGTATTTTTTGCCGTACATGCTTTTTTCCGCCCACACGCCAATCGCGGCGAGGAAGTCGGTGGATTCATCGGACAAGATGTCGGTGGTGAGGTCGTTTTTGGCGATGAAGCTGCTTTGCTTCTTCGGGCTATCGGCGCTCATTCCGGCGACGGCGACGCCCAATGCCGCGAAGTCATCCATTGCCGCGCTGAATTCCACCGCCTCGGTCGTGCAGCCGGGCGTGCTCGCCTTGGGGTAGAAATACAGCACCAAGGGCCGCCCGCGATAGGCGGACACGGTCGTTTCGGTGCCGCCCGCGGTCATCAGGGTGGCATCGGGCAAAGTGTCTCCAACGGCGATCATGGCGTCTGCTCCTGTTTGGCGGCGGGTTTGTCGGGAAGGCCGGAAAAATCTCTCGCCCCTAAATGGCGTTCCCATTCGCGGATGACAAGAGCGCGGTGGGCGTTAAATTGGGTCAGCATGGCGTCCCAATCGCCCCTTTCCCCTTCCACGCCCATCCGCGCTGCCACCAGCCCTTGCGTCGCCAAGGGCGGCTCATCGCAATCGGGCGACACCAACCGCACCACCACCAGCATCCGCGTCATAAAGGCGTGCGCGGCGGCAAAGCCTGCATCCAACCGACCGGCGGCAACATGCGCGGCAATCGCCCGCTCCACCCCGGGGAACAGGCCCTCGCCGGTGGAGAGTTGCAGATAATGCGTCAGGAACTCGACATCGACCAACCCGCCGGGCAGCAATTTGGCGTCCAGCGCGCCTTTGGGCGGCTTATGCGTGGCAATATCGCGGCGCATTTGCGCGACCTCGATAGCCAAAGCGGCGGGGTCGCGGGGTTTGGCCAGCGTGTCGGTGATGACGCCCGCCAGTTCGCTGCGCGCCGATTTCGGCCCAAACACGGGCCGCGCACGGCAGAGCGCCATATGCTCCCACGCCCACGCGTTTTCCGCCTGATAGCGCGCAAAACTGTCGATGCTGACCGCCAATAACCCCTGCGTGCCATTGGGGCGCAGACGGGTGTCAACCTCATACAACGGCCCGGCGGCGGTGGCGACCGAGAGCGCGGCGACGATCCGCTGGCTGAGTTTGTTGTAATATTGCGTCGCACCGAGCGGGCGGCGGCCATCGCTCTCCGCGCCGTGTTCGCCGCTGAACAGGAAGACGAGGTCAAGGTCGCTGGCGTAGGTGAGCGCCCCGCCCCCCAATCGGCCCAGCGCGAGGATGACGAGGTCGCTGTCGGGGACTGTGCCGTGCGCGGCGGCGAATTCCGCGATCGCGGC
>JBGSOJ010000332.1:0-8114 GCA_041739175.1 Sphingomonadaceae bacterium | reverse complement strand
GGCGGCGGCGGCGGCCACGGCGTGCGGTCCCCAACCGTCGAAAGCGGCGTGGGCCGGCAATAAAGGCGCCAATAGGGCACAAATATCGTCGAGGCTTTTGTCCTGATGCGCGGTGTTGGCCATGTTCGCTTCCCTTGATGTCTCGGTCTGGCCGTAAGATAGGCACGAACAACCACATTTGCTATACTGTTGCACCCTGCAAAAACGGCGTTTTCACAAGCCAGAATAAGACAGCACCGCAATTTGCTTGTCACCGATGCAACCAAACGGCAAAACATGGCGTGATCAATGCATTGTGAAAGGATTACCCCATGCGCATTCGGAATTTGGCTTTGCTTTCCCTCGCAATATTCGCGCTTATGGCGTGTGATAGCGGCGATTCGGTGGCCAACGAAGGGATCGGCAATGACGACGCCTCATCGAACGCCACGTCGGTGGCCAACAAGGACGGCGGTAAAGTCGCGTCAGGGGCCGCGCCGGGGGCATCGCCATCCAGCGGGAGCGGAGTAGCCAAATCCGTCACCAAGGGCAGCGGTTCGATTCCAAAAGCCGGCGAGTATTCGACAACCATGAAGCTGATTGCGTTTGAAATCCCCGGGATGCCCGCAGGCACGATGGACCAAATGCAAAGCGCCATGCCACAGGGAAAAACAAGCTGCTTAACCGACGCAGATATCCAAAAGGGGAGCTGGGCCAATGTCACCGATGAATTGGTCAACGGCGCCGAGGAAGGCAGCGCGTGCGAAACGCTGCGCGATAACAACACCGCTACCTCGCTGGATACCGAAGTCAAATGCAAGCCTCCCGGCGGCGGCGAAGTTACGATCGCAATGACAGGCACAACGCAGGCCGATGGCTTGCAGGCGAAAATGACGACATCGGGCAAGGATGCCAAAGGGGCGGCGATGAAAATGGTCGTCGAAATTGACTCCAAGCGCGTCGGTGACTGCAAAAAATAACGGTTAAGCGCCCGGCGCGCGCCGTTTAAAAAAGGGCCGAGGGAATTGCGTTTCCTTCGGCCTTTTTTGTGTCCCTAAGCCGCGTGCCGCTCCATTTGATCATAGGAAAAACCGATTAAGCTGACAGGAATAATCGGCTTGCTCGTTTTTTTGCCTGTGTCATACTCGCGTTCAAGAAGCGATTTGCCGTCGCGCAATTCGCAATACAGTCGGCGTTTTAACCAGACAGGAGAGCAGCAATGAATGACATGACACCCCCATCGGGCAAGTGCCCCGTAATGCATGGCGGCATGACCAACACCGCCAACAGCGTGACATCATGGTGGCCCAATGCCCTAAACCTCGACATTTTGGCGCAGCACGACAGCAAGACCAATCCGCTTGGCCCTGATTTCGACTATCATGAGGAATTGAAAAAGCTGGACGTAGAAGCGCTGAAGGCGGACCTCCACGCGCTCATGACCGATAGCCAGCCTTGGTGGCCCGCCGATTGGGGCCATTATGGCGGCCTGATGATCCGCCTTAGCTGGCACGCCGCCGGAACCTACCGGATGAGCGATGGCCGCGGCGGGGCGGGCACGGGTAACAACCGCTTTGCCCCACTCAACAGCTGGCCCGATAACGTGTCATTGGACAAGGCGCGCCGCTTGCTGTGGCCGATTAAGAAGAAATATGGCAATTGCGTCAGCTGGGCCGACTTGCTCGCTTATGCGGGGACGATTGCGTATGAGAATATGGGCCTCAAGACCTTTGGCTTTGCCTTTGGCCGCGCCGATATTTGGCATCCCGAAAAGGACGTGTACTGGGGCAGCGAGACCGAATGGCTCGCCCCGTCCGAAAATCGCTATGACGATCTGAACGACGCCACGACGTTGGAAGACCCGTTGGCGGCTGTGCATATGGGCCTGATTTATGTGAACCCAGAGGGCGTGAACGGCAACCCCGACCCCGCGCGCACCGCACTGCATGTTCGCGAAACCTTTGCCCGCATGGCAATGGATGATGAGGAAACCGCCGCATTGACCGCTGGCGGCCACTCGGTCGGCAAATCGCATGGCAATGGCGATGCGTCCGTGCTCGGCCCCAATCCCGAAGGCGCGGATGTAACCACACAGGGCTTCGGATGGATGAACCCGCAAGGCACCGGCGCGGGCTTTGATGCCGTCACCAGCGGCATTGAGGGCGCATGGACCAGCAACCCGATCAAATTCGACATGGGCTATTTCGACATGCTGCTCGACCATGAGTTCGAGCTGCGCAAAAGCCCCGCTGGCGCGCACCAATGGGAGCCGATTGATCTGGCCGATGAGGACCGTCCGGTGGACGCGCATGACCCGTCGAAAAAATCGCGCGTCATGATGACCGATGCCGATATGGCAATGAAGGTGGACCCGATCTATCGCGGCATTATGGAAAAATTCCGCGCCGATCCGGCATACTTCAACGATACTTTTGCCCGCGCCTGGTTCAAGCTGACCCACCGCGATATGGGGCCGAAAGTGCGTTACTTCGGACCCGATGTTCCCGCCGAGGATTTGATTTGGCAGGACCCTGTGCCTGCTGGGCGGGCCGACTATGATGTCGATGCGGTAAAGGCGAAGATTGCCGCCTCTGGCCTGTCGATTGCCGACATGGTGACAACCGCATGGGACAGCGCGCGGACCTTCCGTGGCAGCGACATGCGCGGCGGTGCCAATGGTGCGCGCATCCGTCTGGCCCCGCAAAAGGATTGGGCGGGCAATGAACCCGAGCGTCTGGCGCGGGTGCTATCCGTGCTGGAACCCATTGCGGCGGATACTGGCGCAAGCGTTGCCGATGTCATCGTGCTGGCGGGCAACGTCGGCATTGAACAAGCGGCGAAGGCGGCTGGCCATGATGTAACGGTGCCCTTTGCGCCGGGTCGTGGTGATGCGACGGACGAGCAAACCGACGCCGATAGCTTCTCGGTTCTGGAGCCGATCCACGATGGCTACCGCAATTATCTGCAAAAAGATTATGCGGTATCGGCGGCGGAATTGATGGTCGATAAGACGCAACTCCTTGGCCTCACCGCGCCCGAAATGGTGGTGTTGGTCGGCGGGATGCGCGTGCTTGGTGCGAACTACGGCGACAGCGCGCATGGCGTGTTCACCGACCGCAAGGGCGCATTGACCAACGACTTCTTTGTCAATTTGACCGATATGGGCGTCAAATGGGCAAAGGCAGACAATGGCGTGTACGAAGGCACCGACCGGGCAACCGGCGCGGCGAAATGGACGGCGACGGAATTGGATTTAACCTTCGGCTCCAACTCCATCCTGCGCGCCTATGCGGAGGTCTATGCGCAGGACGACGCGGGCGAAAAGTTCGTCCACGACTTCATCGCCGCATGGGTGAAGGTGATGAACGCCGACCGCTTCGACTTGAAATAGGCTAAGCATTGGGGGCGGGCAACCAGCCCCCAAAGCAGAAACGGGCGCTTCCAACCCCTCGGAAGCGCCCGTTTTTTGTGTAAAATCCTCCCCATTATGGGGAGGTGGCAGTCCGAAGGACTGACGGAGGGGTTTGGACGCTGGCGTCGTCGCCCCTCCAATACTTCGCGGGCCTCCTCCCCATGCTGGGGAGGATTAATTGACCTACAACGTCCGCCCGATGAGTTCCTTCATAATCTCATTGGTGCCGCCGAAAATCCGCGTCACCCGCGCCGCGCGCCACTGGCGGGCAATCGGGTATTCATTCATATAGCCCGCGCCGCCGTGGAGTTGCAGGCACTTGTCCATCACTTCCCATTGCAATTCGGTGTGCCACAATTTGGCCGCCGCGCCTTCTTCGTTGGTCAGTTCTTTCTTGATCAGCCGGTCAAGCGCCCAATCAAGATGCGCCCAACCGACTTGCAATTTGGTTTTCAAGTCCGCGAGCACAAAGCGGGTGTTTTGGAAATCCATCACCGATTTGCCAAAGGCCTTACGATCGCGCACGAAGGCCACGGTGTCGTCGAACGCCCGCTGCGCCGCGGCGTGCGAGCCGATGGCAATCGACAGCCGTTCTTGCGGCAATTCGCTCATCAAATAGATAAAGCCTTTGCCTTCCTCGCCCAGGCAGTTGGTGATCGGCACGCGCACATCGTTGAAGAACAACTCGCTGGTGTCTGCCTCATCCATGCCGATTTTGTCGAGGTTGCGCCCGCGCGCAAAGCCCTCGCGGTCGGCCTCCACCAGCACAATCGACACGCCTTTCCATGCCGGTTGCACTTCGGTGTCGGTTTTGACGCACACCAAAATCAGATCGGCGTGTTGGCCATTGGTGATATAGGTTTTGGAGCCGTTGATGACATAATGGTTGCCATCCTTTTTCGCGGTGGTGCGGATGCCCTGCAAATCGGAGCCGGTGCCGGGTTCGGTCATGGCAATCGCGGTGATAACCTCACCCGATACCATTTTGGGCAGCCAATGCTGTTTTTGCTCCTCGGAACCGTAGGCCACCAAGTAATTGACCACAATATCGCTGTGCAGCGAAAAGCCCGTGGTCACTTGGCCATGATACGACCCTTCTTCATCGACAATGGCGTTATAACCGAAATCAAGGCCTAGGCCGCCGTATTCTTCGGGAACGGTGGGGCACAATAGGCCAAGCGCGCCGGCCTTTGGCCACACATCACGGGACACCATGCCCGCCTCCTGCCACTCCGGCCCGTGAGGGGCAATTTCCTCCTGCATGAACCGGCGTACGGTATCGCGGAATGCCTGATGATCCTGAGTATAGGGGATGCGGTTGGGGGAATCGAGCATTGGGTATCCTTTTCCTAAAGTTTCGCACGGCGTAAATTAAACCCGCTCGCGCCGCTAGAGGGAAAGCAAAAAAAACGCCGCCCGATTGCGCGGGCGGCGTTGCGAATTCGCGCTATGGTTGCGATTAGGCGCGCGTGCCGACAAGGCCAAAGGCGCCAAAGGCGCCGGTGTCGACTTTGCCTTCCAACGCATCACCATCGACGGTTGCGGTGCAGGTGACGTCCAAAGTCATGGGTTTGGCAATCGTCATGCTCCAGCTGATCGTGTCGCCATCGACGGTGCCGTTGTCGATCGCCACTTCGCCCAATTCGCCATTCAGGCTGCCGGTGAACGCCGCGCCGTCGCTGTTGACGGTAAGAACGCCTGCTTGCTCACCCAAGGGGGTTTTGACCGCAACATTCCATGTGCCATCTACATTTGCCATAAAGCCTCATCCTTTTATCGAGGGGTTAAAAAATAGGTGAGACACCCATAAAGGCACCTCACCTGTTAATCCATTGCTAAACGCAACCCGGCTTCAGTTACTCCGCTTCGCGATATTCAACCGGCATGCCGATATTTTCCAACTGTGGCCGGATGACTTCTGCATCGCCGACGATGACCCAGATAAGGTCATTGGGCTTCACCACACCGCGCAGCGCCGCGTCGATGCTGGCGGGGGTGAGTGCTTCATACCGCGCGGCGGTCCCTTCGGCATAAGTGAAGGGGCGACCGAATTTGGCATCCGCCAACATCTGGCCCATCACCGCGCCGGAGCTTTCGTAGCTGCCGGGCAGTTCCAAAATCGCGCCGTTGACAACGCGGTTGCGTTCCTCATCCGTCGCGCCTTTGTCACCCAGGAAGCCGGTCATTTGCTCCTGCATGGCCAAGAGCGAGGGGCCGGTTTTGTCCGCTTGCACGGGCGCATAAGCGATAAAGGGAACCTGGCCCTTTTGGCGAACGACCATGGTACGGGTGCCATAAGACCAACCCTTGGTCTCGCGTAGGTCCATGTTGATCCGGCTAAGGAAGTCACCGCCCAAAATCTCATTGGCGGCATAAATCGGGGTCAATTCATCGGTGCCCTTTACTGGCAGGATTTGGCCCGCAGCAATGAAGGATTGCGGCGAATTGGGGCGGTTGATGACGATAATGCGGCCCATTGGCGCGGGCGCGGTCACATCGCTGGCCACGGTGCCCTTGGCAACGCCTTTCGGCGCTTTCCATGTGCCGAAACTTTCGTTGAGCACGGGCAAGATTTCCTTCAGGCTGGTATCGCCAACGACATATACCGCCATATTGTCTGGGCGGATCCATTTTTGGTGGAACCCACTCAACGCCGCACGGTCCAATCCGGCGACCACCTCGGGCGTGCCGCTGCCGCTCAACGGGGCGGCATAGGGATGGCCCTCACCATAGAGCAATTCGGGCAACAGGCGGAACGCAATGCCCGCAGGCTGGTTCATTTCCGATTTAATGCCCGACAATTGTTGCACGCGCACACGCTCAATTTCACCGTCGGCAAAGGCAGGGTTGCGAACGACATCGGCAAGCAATTGGATCGAAGGCTTAAGGTTGGCCTTCATCGCCACAACGCCGAAATCGGTTTCTTCCGAGGAGGACCCGCCGGAGATTGACGCGCCCAAACGCTCTTGCTCCTCGGCCAGACGCTTGGAATCGCGCGTGGTCGTTCCTTCTTGCATCATCCGCGTCGCGAATGCCGCCGTTCCGGGTGCCGCGCCATCGGAGGCAAAGCCACCGCCGAACCGCACCGTGACGCGCACGACAGGGATGCCGGTGCGGCGCGCAAAGTAGACATTCGCGCCGTTTTTCAGCTTTGCCGTTTCCACCGTCGGCAAATCAAGCGCGGCGGGTGCGCCGGGCGCAGGGAAGGTCGATAGGGCGTCCTTCGGCTTTTCCATCATCGGCGCGGCCGGTTCGGCCATTGCAGGTTCGGCAGGCATAGCGCCCAATACGATATCGGCTGGCGGCGTCGCGGGGGCCGCAGGCGCTTTGGGCACAGCGCCAAAGAACTCCGCGACTTGTTCGGGGTTGCGGTCGCCCGGAACCGTCCGGATTTCCAGCACGGGGCGCGTCACCCATTTCTGCAACGACGCCGTTACGCTTTGCGGCGTCAGCGTGGCGAGTTCGCTCAATTCCTTTTTGTAATGCGCGGGCGAGCCGGAGTACAATTCCCCCTCCGCCAATGTCACCGCCTTGCCGCCAAAGCCGCCAACCGCCTCAAGGCCCAAAATACGGCCCGACGCATCGCTCATCGCCACACGGCTCACTTCGTCAGCGGTGGGGCCATTGGCGATGAAGTCCGCCATAATCTCATCGACCCGCTTTGCCACGACATCGGCGTCCTTATCCGGAGCAACGGTGACGACCACATTGAACTGCGATGCGTGGACATAAGGAATGACATAGGCGCTAACGCCGACCGCCAGCTTTTCGTCACGGACAAGGATGTTATCCAACCGTGAGCTTGCCAATCCACCAAGCGCATAGGCACCGGCGGCCAAGGGCACAAAGTCGGGATCATTCAGCCCGGGAACGGCCCAGACATATTGAATCCGCGTGTTAGGCACGCGATCGTTGATTACGACCTGTCGCTTTTCCGGCAAGGTTGGCACATCGGCGACCACCTCTGGCAAGGGCTTTCCGGCAGCAAAGCGGCCGAACCATTTTTCCGCCAAAGGCTTGGCATCGGCCGCGCTAATGTCGCCAGCCAAGACCAGCACCGCATTGTTCGGCGCATAATGGTCAATGAACCAGTTTTTCATGTCGTCAAGCGATGCGGCGCTTAAATCCTCCATCGAACCGATGGTGGTGTGGTGATAGGGATGGCCCTCAGGGAACAGCGCCGAATTCACGACATAGCGCGTCAATCCATAGGGTTGGTTATCGCCCTGCCGCTTCTCATTTTGCACCACGCCGATTTGGTTGGTCAGCTTTTCCTGCGTCACCGCGCCGAGCAAATTGCCCATGCGGTCGCTTTCAAGGAACAGCGCGCTTTCAATCGAATTGGCTGGCACGGTTTGGAAATAATTGGTCCGGTCGAGCGAGGTTGTGCCATTCTCATCGGTTGCGCCAATGGCTTTCAAATAGGTGAAATAATCCCCCTCGGCATTTTCCGAACCGTTGAACATGATGTGCTCAAACAAATGGGCGTAGCCGGTTTTACCCTTTGGCTCATGCTTCGAACCGACGCCGTACCAAACAGAAACCGCGACGATGGGCGCCTTGCGGTCCTCATGCACAATAACGGTCATGCCATTGCTCAGCGTGAATTTTTCATAGGGGATATCGACGCCCTTGGCGATGTCGGCAATGGGCGCGGCTTCAAGCATTTCGGGCGCGGCGGCGGCCGGTGCATCGGCGGGCGTTTCTGCCGCGTTTTCGGCCA
>JBGSOJ010000318.1:0-1817 GCA_041739175.1 Sphingomonadaceae bacterium | reverse complement strand
CACGGCCGCCTTCGCGGTTATTGCCGCCCTCACGACCACGGCCACCGCCGTTGCCGCCACGGCCGCGACGGCCCTCACCGCCTTCTTGTGCAGCGTCTACAGGAGCCGGGCTTGCGCCGTCCACGATGTTGTTTTCGTCAGCCATCATTAGAACTCCAATCCGCCTTCGCGCGCGGCATCGGCAAGAGCCTTCACGCGGCCGTGATAGATGAAACCACCACGGTCAAACACTACGCTGGTCACGCCAGCATTCTTGGCCGCTTCGGCGACGCGCTTGCCAACTTCGATAGCCGACGCGATGTTGCCACCGGCGGCCGCTTTGTTGTCCTTGTCCAAGGTCGAGGCGGAGGCAATGGTCTTGCCGGCGGCATCGTCGATGATTTGCGCGTAGATATGACGGCCCGTGCGATGAATCGACAGACGCGGACGCATGTTGCGCTGTGCCCGCAATTTGGTGCGAACGCGCTGACGGCGTTTGTCGAAAAGAGATAGTTTTGCCATGGCTTACTTCTTCTTCCCTTCCTTGCGGAAGATAAACTCGCCGCGATATTTGATACCCTTGCCTTTGTAAGGCTCCGGCTTACGCCAGCGGCGGATTTCGGCGGCCATTTGGCCAACCTTTTGCTTGTCGGCACCGCTGATTTCGACAGTGGTGGTGTCGGGGGTCTTGATCTCAATCCCCTCGGGCACGTCCATATCGACATCATGGCTGAAACCGAGTTGCAGTTTCAAGGTCTTGCCCGAAACCGACGCACGGTAACCGACGCCCTTGATTTCCAAAACCTTGGTAAAGCCATCGGTCACGCCGGTGACGAGGTTTTGCACCATGGTGCGTTGCATACCCCAAAAGGCGCGCGCCTGACGGCTGGCGTTGGCGGGCTTAATCGACAATGCGCCGTCTTCCAGCGTATATTCGACCAAATCAACCATTGGCATCGTCAAGGTGCCCTTTGGCCCCTTCATTTCGATCACATTGTTTTCCATGCTGGCGGTGACGCCTGCTGGAATGGTGACCGGCTTTTTCCCAATGCGGCTCATTAGAATACCTCCGCCAGGATTTCGCCGCCGACATTCTTGTCCCGTGCCTCGGCATCGGACAAAACGCCTGCTGGCGTGGAAACGATGGTGATACCCAAACCATTGCGGACGCGCGGCAGCTCTTTCGAGCCCGAATAGACGCGGCGGCCAGGTTTGGAAACGCGCGCGACATGTTGGATCGCGGGTTCACCTTCGAAATATTTCAACTCGATGCGAATGCCCTTGTGTTGGCCTTCTTTACCCAACGCTTCTTCGCTATATCCACGGATATAGCCTTCGCGTTGCAGCACATCGAGTACGCGGGTCCGCAAGGTGGACGCGGGCGAGACAACAGAGTCTTTCTTCGCGCGCTGTCCGTTGCGGATGCGGGTGAGCATATCACCCAAAGGATCGGTCATTGCCATATTCTGTATCCCTTACCAGCTCGATTTGGTGACACCGGGGATCAGGCCCTTGTTGGCCAAATCGCGCAGCTCAATACGGCAAAGCCGGAATTTACGGTAATAGGCGCGGGGGCGCCCAGTGGTTTCGCAACGGTTCCGCACGCGGGTGGGGTTACCATTACGCGGGATTTCGGCCAATTTCAGGCGCGCGATCATCCGCTCGGTTTCACCCAGCGACTTATCAGCGGCCACAGCCTTCAGCTTCGCATATTGACCGGCATATTTCTTCACCAGTTTCTTGCGACGCTCGTTTTTGTTAATCGAACTCAGTTTCGCCATGACTTAAGCTCTCTTCCTTCTTGTCAAAATGATGCAAGCGAGAAGAGGCGCGTAAAA
>JBGSOJ010000307.1:0-5128 GCA_041739175.1 Sphingomonadaceae bacterium | reverse complement strand
GGCTCGAGGGGTTGGCCCATTCGGCCATTTCCGCCGCAACCGCCGCCATCGCGCATGGCAGAACAGGCGTCGTTGCGGCATGATCAAGGTAGAAGGTTGGCTGGTTCATGATGGTGCAATGGGGTGTTTGGCCCGCAAAAGCAATGATTGCGATTTTTCGGCTAATCCCTATATAGGCCTGCTCTTGTTGATAGGTGCGCCAATTCGGTGGCCCATTCAATCCGCAATTTATAGATCAGGATTTCCATGCCCGAAGTTATCATTCCCGGTCCAGAGGGCCGCTTAGAAGGCCGTTTTGCCCCGCCACCGCGCCCGCGCGCGCCGATTGCTATGATTCTCCATCCGCACCCGCAAGCCGGTGGCACCATGAACGATCGCATTACGCAGGCGTTGTACAAGACCTTTGTACGCCGCGGCTTCGGCGTGCTCCGCTTCAACTTTCGCGGCGTCGGGCGCAGCGAGGGCGAATTTGACAACGGCATTGGCGAATTATCCGACGCGGCATCGGCGCTCGATTGGGTGCAGTCCTTCCACCCTGAGGCGCAAACAACCTGGATCGCAGGTTTCAGCTTTGGCGCGTGGATTGGCATGCAATTGCTAATGCGCCGCCCCGAAGTGCGCGGTTTCATCTCCGTCGCGCCGCCCGCAAATATGTATGATTTCAGCTTCCTTGCCCCCTGCCCGTCCAGCGGCATCATTGTGCAGGGCCTGGCCGATGAAGTCGTGACGCCCAATTCCGTTCAGAAATTGGTCGATAAGCTCCGCACGCAGCGCCATATTACGATCCACCACGACGAAATCCCCCGCGCCAACCATTTCTTTGAACATGAGTTGGAGCAATTGATGAAGTCGGTGGACAATTATCTGGACATGAGGCTCGCGCCGGATAGCCCGATTAAGTAAGACGATTAGGGGGAGCAGTGATGCTCCCCTTTTTTTATTTTTTTAGTGGACCGACATGTGGAAATGCCAATTACCGCTCGACGCGTATTTATTGCATCTGGCATACTTCGCTTGCGGCCGTGTTACAGCCCAATAACGCCGCAGAAGAGAGGTGATTTTTATCGAAAATGACACTGTAATCGCGGTGGCATTGCTTTGCATTGCCTTCGCAACCCTCGTTGTGAAAATCATCGAGGTGTCCCGGAATTAACGGGTGAGGAGGCGGGTGTTACAGCGCTCGCCTCCAAAAACAGAATGGGACGCACTGTTACAGCAGTACGCCCCAAGAGATGATTTCGAAAATCAACACTGTACAGTCTAAATAGCCGCAATCACACGAAATGTCAATCCACCGCTTCAACCGGCGCCTGTCCGCCCGCCATCGGCACCACCCAAATCGCGACATTGCCGAACATCACCAATGCAGCGGCAATCATCAGCCACACTTTCTGGCTCATCCCATCGCGCCGCGCGAGCATGTATGCGCCGACCAGCAACCCGACGCCCGCCAGCATCAATACCGAAAGCAGCGTATCGCCCACTACCCCACCGTCCCCGCCGCCGCCAGCACCGCCAAAGTCAACACATCCGACGCATTGGCGACCATTGGGACAATCTGCACCGGCTTTTCCATACCGATCAGCATCGGCCCAATGGTGGTATCGCCGCCCAATTCGCGTAGCAACTTGGCCGACAAATTCGCCGATTGCAGGCCGGGGAAAATGAGCACATTCGCAGGGCCGGACAGGCGGCTGAACGGATAATTCGCCTGCACCATTTCATTCAGCGCTGCATCGGGGGCCATTTCGCCTTCGTACTCGAACGTCACGCCGCGCTCATCCAGAATCGACACGGCACCGCGAATGGGGTCGATCCAATTGCCATGCGGGTTGCCAAAGGTGGAAAAGGACAGAAACGCCACGCGCGGCGTGTGCCCCATACGACGCGCAACAGCGGCGGTCTGCTCGGCAATATGCGCCAATTGCTCCGCCGATGGCCGTTCATGCACCGTGGTGTCGGCAAGGAATACCGTGTGGTTCTTCCCCACCATCAAATGAATGCCGAACATGTCATAGTCCGGCTTGCTATCCAGCACGCGCAGGACTTCACGCAGCGATTGATTGAACGTGCGCGTTTTGCCCGTAATCATCGCATCCGCCTGCCCCATCGAAAGCAGCAGCGCGCCGAAAACGTTACGTTCGCGGTTGACCATCCGTTGCACATCGCGGCGCAAATAGCCGCGCCGTTGAAGCCGCGCGTAAAGCCGATCAACCATTGTTTCCACCAGCGGGCTGGTGGTCGAATTGTGCACTTCGTACGAATCGGGGTCATCGACGCCCAATTCAACCAGCATATCGTGCACGGTGCCGTCGCGCCCGACCAACACGGGGGTGCCATAGCCCTGATCGCGGAACTGGATGGCGGCGCGCAGCGTGACTTCATCCTCGGCCTCGGCAAAGACCACGCGTTTGGGGTTCGCGCGTGCTTCATCATAGACCCGCGTCAGCACGCTGGTCGTGGGGTTCAACCGCGCTTTCAGCGTATGGCGATAGGCGTCCATGTCCTCAATCGGCTTTTGCGCGACGCCGGTGCGCATTGCCGCTTGTGCCACAGCACTGGACACCACCTCCATTAGGCGGGGATCAAAGGGCGAAGGGATGATATAATCCGGCCCAAATTTCTGGGAAACCCCGCCGTACGCCGCCGCGACTTCCTCTGGAACAGCTTCGCGCGCCAATTCGGCGATAGCATTGGCGGCGGCGATTTTCATTTCCTCGTTGATCGTCGTCGCGCGCACATCGAGCGCGCCACGGAAAATGAACGGGAAGCACAGCACATTGTTGACTTGGTTGGGGAAATCCGACCGCCCCGTTGCGATAATCGCACCCGGCGATGCTTCGCGTGCCAAGGGCGGGCTGATTTCGGGATCGGGGTTGGCCATGGCGAAGATAATCGGATTGTGCGCCATCGACCGCACCATATCCTGGCTCACCACATTGCCCGCCGAGAGGCCCAAAAACACATCCGCGCCGCGCATCGCCTCGGACAAGTCGCGCGCCTCTGTAATCACGGCGTGCGCCGATTTCCATTGGTCCATATTGTGCGTGCGGCCCTGATAAATCACGCCTTCGCGGTCGCACATAATGACGTTGTCATGGCGTACGCCCATCGCCTTGATAAGCTCCGTACAGGCAATCGCCGCAGCGCCCGCGCCGTTGACCACCATCTTAATTTCGTTCAATTTCTTGCCCGACAACAAACACGCGTTGATGAGACCGGCGGCAGAGATAATCGCGGTCCCGTGCTGATCATCATGGAACACCGGAATGTTCATCCGCTCGCGCAGCGTTTGCTCAATAATAAAGCATTCCGGCGCTTTGATATCCTCCAAATTGATGCCGCCAAAGCTGGGCTCCAGCAGTTCGACCGCGTCAATAAAACGGTCCACATCTTCGGTCGCCACCTCAATGTCGATGCTGTCCACATCGGCGAAGCGTTTGAACAACACCGCTTTGCCCTCCATCACCGGTTTCGATGCCAATGCACCCAAATTGCCAAGGCCAAGGATGGCGGTGCCGTTGGAAATCACCGCGACCAAATTGCCCTTTGCGGTGTAATCATAAGCCTTTGACGGGTCCGCTGCGATGGCAAGCACGGGAACAGCAACCCCCGGCGAATAGGCAAGCGACAAATCGCGCTGCGTCGCCATCGGCTTGGACGCGACAATCTCAATTTTGCCGGGGCGGATGGTGGAGTGATAGAAAAGCGCTTCGCGGTCGGAGAATTGGATTTTGTCTTTGCTCATAACGGCGCTGCTCTCTGAATAAGGTCGTGCAATAGACTTTGTCCTAGCCCTATGCTGCGTCAGGGGCAAGGCGGCGCGATGCCATTTTGCCGCGCGTTGTCCGCCGTCACCTTATCCACCGCGCAAATGGTGCAGGGGTTGAGGGCATCCGCGTGCTCCGCTATCGATTGGCCTATGGCCGATGCCCCCACCCACCCAGCCCAAGCACCCACGCCGATGATGGCGCAATATTTCGCCCTGAAAGAAAAAGCGGGCGATTGCATGCTGTTCTATCGCATGGGGGACTTTTTCGAGCTGTTCTTTGACGATGCGCGCGCAGCGGCGGCGACCTTGGACATTGCGTTAACGAGCCGTGGCGAACATCTGGGACAGCCGATCCCAATGTGCGGCGTACCGGTGCATGCGGCGGAGGGGTATTTGGCGCGGCTGATAAAGGCTGGCCACCGCGTCGCGATTGCCGAACAGGTGGAAACCCCGGCGCAGGCAAAGGAACGCGGCGGGTCAAAGGCGTTGGTCGCGCGCGATATTATACGTTTTGTCACGGCGGGCACTTTGACAGAAGATGCGTTGCTCGACACGCGCGCCGACAATATGCTGGTCGCGTTAGCGGCGGCGCAGGGGCAGATTGCGCTGGCGGCGGCGGATATTTCGACAGGGCGGTTTGAACTGGCGCTGGTGAGTGAGGCGGCGTTGGGCGCGGAACTCGCGCGGCTCAACCCATCGGAATTGGTATGTGGGGAGCGGTTTACGCCCGCGCCGTCAGACGCCATATTCCGCCCTGACCGCGATTTTGACTCGGTCAGCGGGGAGAAGCGGTTGGCATCGCTGTTTGGCGTTGCGACATTGGACGGGTTCGGCGCATTCAGCCGCGCCGAACTGGCGGCGGCGGGCGGCCTCATCGCCTATCTGGAGCACGTCGGGCAAGGTAAGCTCCCCTTCCTCACCCCGCCCGTGCAGCGCCACGACAACGCGCATTTGTCGATCGACCGCGCGACGCGGGAAAGCCTTGAGATTCTCGTCACCCAAAATGGCGAGCGCAAAGGCTCGCTGCTCCACGAAATCGACCGCACGGTGACAGGCGCGGGCGCGCGGATGCTGGCCCGTGATGTGTCCGCGCCGTTGTTTGACAAGGCAGCGATAGAGGGCCGACAGGAACTCGTTGGCTGGTTCCACAATGACCAACTCCTCCGCGAAGGCGTGCGGCATGTGCTGCGCCGTCTGCCCGATATTGGCCGCGCTTTGGGCCGTGTGGTGGCGGGCACGCTGGGGCTGAAGTAGCGCGCGTCCACCAGTTTCCTGCGCACGGTGATGGTGGACTCGGCGCCCGAGAGCAGCGAGGTCACACGGGCGGTGCCGTCGTCAATGCCCTCGAAGCGGCTC
>JBGSOJ010000254.1:0-2301 GCA_041739175.1 Sphingomonadaceae bacterium | reverse complement strand
TTCGGCGGCGCGCTGGCCAAGGATTTGGCGACCGAAATCGAATATGAAGTCCGCGACGTGGCGGGTGGCGAATTGTTGGTCGAACGCTTGCTGGACGCGGGCTACAGCTTCGACCGCGTGCTGGTGAGCGGCGAACGGCGGCGGGCGTATCGGAAGGGTGAGAAGCCGAACGGGAATGCGCGTTAAGCGAACATCCCCTTCAATTCCCCCTTCAAAATCTTGCCATTGGCGTTCCTTGGCAGCGCATCGTCGGTGAACACCACCCGCACGGGGACCTTAAACGCGGCCTGCCGCTCACGCACCCATGCCTGAATCTCCGCCTCGCTCGCCGCCATGCCGGGGGCGAGTTTGACCACGGCGGCGGGGACTTCGCCCAACATGGTGTCGGGCAGGCCGACCAGCGCCGCGTCGGTGACGGCGGGGTGGGCGTAGAGGACGTTTTCGACTTCGCTGCAATAGATATTCTCGCCACCGCGGATAATCATGTCCTTTGCGCGGTCGACGATATAGCAGTATCCGTCGGCGTCGATTTTGGCGAGATCGCCGGTGCGCACCCATCCCTCGACGAAGGTTTCCGCCGTGGCGTCGGGTTTGGCCCAATAGGCCTTCACATTCATCGGCCCGCGCGACCACAGCTCACCCACGGTATCGGCGGGCAGGACGGTGACGCCGTCCTCGGCGCGCACCTCTATATCTGCCGTGGCGACGGGCACGCCGCAGCTGGTCGGGCGCATGAGGTAATCCTCCGCCGCGTTCATCGTGACTGTCGCGGTCGTTTCCGTCATGCCCCAGCCATTGCCGGGAAGCGCGCCGAACAGGGCGTGGATTTTCTTGACCAACTCGGGCGCGGAGGGTGCGCCGCCGTAGCTGATATTTTCCAACGAGGAGAGGTCATATTTCTCGCGGTCGGGATGCTCGATCAATTGCCACGCCACGAACGGCACGCCGCCGGTGATGTGGATTTGCTCCTTCTCGATAATCTCAAAGGCCAAAATCGGGTCCCATTTGTGCATGAACACGAATGTATGCCCCGCGATAATCCCGCCCATCAGCATTGCGCTGGTCGCCGTCACATGGAAAAGGGGTATGACGACGAGCACTTTTTTAGGCTCCGATTCTGGCGGCGTTTCACCCCGACGAAGGCATGCGCGGGCGGCGGCATAGGCGCTGCTCATGATATTGGTCGCGAAATTGCGGTGCGTGCCCAGCGCCCCCTTTGGCTCGCCCGTCGTGCCGCTGGTGTAGAAAATCGTTGCCTCATCATCAGGATGGATGTCGGCGGGGGGCAGGTCGGCATCGGGCAGATTGGCCCAAGTGTTGGGCGTGCCGATAATGCTTTCCATGGTCTGCGCTTCGACTGGCAATTCGCCCTTATGCCGCGCGACGATGACGTGTTTGAGGTCGGGCAGGTCGGCGATGTGCGGGCCAATCCGCTCCCACCGCTCCCGCCCTGCGATGAGCAATTTGGAGCCGCTGTTTTTCAGGCCATAGCACAGCTCCGGCGCGGTCCACCATGCGTTCAGCGGCACGGCGATCGCACCGATGACGCAAATGGCATAGAAAGCGACGGGCCATTCGGGCAAGTTGCGCATGGCCAGCGCGACGCGGTCGCCCTTTGCTATGCCGATGGATTGGAGGTGCGCGGCGAGCGCGGCGACGGCGCGGTGGAAGGCGTCGTAGGTGACGCGCTCTTCGTTGAGCACCAGAAATTCGCGTTCCCCGTGCGTCCGCCCAACGGCGAGGATCGCGCGCATCGTCGGCGGTGCGTTTTTCCATGTGCGGATGGGGACGCCGCGAATGTCCAGCGTCTCCATCTCGAAAGGCTGCCCCGGCGCGGTGAGCATCGCGCGGATGGTCGCATGGTCCATTTTTGGCCAGCCTTCCGGCGGAGTCCAATCGTCAAGGAGGGGGGTGGTCGGTGTGGTCATGGGGCGGCTCTCCTAAACATGGTTCGTTTTATTATGAAACTATGTTTATGGGCAGCTATCCCCGATTGCAAGGGATGTTGGCGGGCTTTTGAGCCCAATTCGCCGCAATTGGAAAACAGGGTATGGCAATAATGGCCTAGTAATCCGGCTCTGGCGGTGGCACATCAACCTGAATGGCCATGTTAGGCTCATCAAACCGTATCGGCACAATCACGCCATCGGGCCGGATGCGCGCCACCAATTTACCCTCGCGCCCATTCGCCAATTGCTTCTCAATTTTCTGCGCCTTTTCGCGGTCGGTATAGAGTCGTGTGACGCGCAAGGGGTCGGGCATTCCATAGCCGCCCTTGGACAGGACAAAGGCGTCGCATTC
>JBGSOJ010000337.1:0-5633 GCA_041739175.1 Sphingomonadaceae bacterium | reverse complement strand
TTAACCGCGCCGATCATCCACCACCCGCTCCCATTGCAGAGCGTGGGCGACGATTTGATCGAGGTCATCATATTTCGGTTGCCATCCGAAGCGCGCCATAATCTGAGCATTTTCGGAAATCAGCAGCGCGGGATCGCCCGCACGGCGGCCCTCAAACACGCGTTCAATTTTGCCATTCGTCACGCGGTCCACGGCGTCCAGAACCTCCAACACTGAAAAACCATGGCCATAGCCGCAATTGAGCTTGTGCGAGCTTTCGGGGTCGGCCAGCAAATGCTCCAACGCCAACACGTGCGCCGCGGCCAGATCGCTTACATGGATATAATCGCGCACGCCGGTGCCGTCGGGCGTGTCGAAATCGGTGCCGAATACGCCGACATGGCCGCGCTTCCCCAATGCCGCCTCAACCGCGACCTTGATAAGGTGTGTTGCGCCCGCCGTGCTTTGCCCCGTGCGCCCCATCGGGTCCGCGCCTGCGACGTTGAAATAGCGAAGCGCGCAAAAATTGAAATCATGCGCCAAGGCCACATCGGTCAGCATCTGCTCGGTCATCAATTTCGACCAACCGTACGGATTAATCGGCACCTGCGGGCTGTCCTCCCGCATGGCCGATCCGTCGCCCATGCCGTATGTCGCAGCGGTGGAGGAGAAAATGAAATGCTTCACGCCTGCCTGCACCGCCGAATCGATCAAGGTCCGGCTGTTGGCGGTGTTGTTGTGATAATATTTCAGCGGATTTTCGACCGATTCGGGAACAATAATTGACCCGGCGAAGTGCATAATGGCGAGCACGTCATGCTCTTTCATGGCGCGAAGGACGCATTGCGAATCGCCGACATCTCCAACAACCAGCGGAACATCGTCGGGAATGGCGAAGCGAAAGCCGGTGGTGAAATTGTCCAGCACCACGGGCGACCAACCCGCGTCCTTTAACGCAAGAACAGCGTGGCTGCCGATGTAGCCGGCGCCACCTGTGACTAAGATTGTGCGGTTTGCGCGGCTATCGGACATAATGGTTCCTGTTGAGTGTCGGGTGGGGGGCCTAGAATGCTCACATTCGATAAGTGTTGCCAACGCACCGAATGGCCTTGATCATTAATTTAGCCGGATAGCCTTCACAAACAATGAATTAGCCCCGAATGAAAAGATCGTTGCGACCAACCGCAGACAAAAAAAACGGCCCCGAAAGGCCGCTTTTTTCTATTAATTCTGCCGAAAATCAGGGGCTGGTAGGCAGGTTTTCGTCGTTGTCCCTCAGGAAAACGATGATGCCACCGATGATGATCGAGATAGCGAGGAGAGTGATAATGATCTTACCACCGCCGCGAATGTTTTCACCTTCGCCAACAGGTGCAGCGTCGCGCTGTGCCGAGGTCACGGAGAGGTTTTCTGCACCGGCAAAAACCGGGGTAGAAATCAATGAGGTAGCGACAGCAACGGCCGTCAGTGCTTTTCCGATACGCATTAGGATGCTCCTTCAGTTCTATTTATAATCACGCTATGGTGGGCGCATACCAAACGATCACCGCTTTGGCAACCGACAATAATGTAACCTTTTTTCCAATCTCTTTATGGGGCGACGCCGAGGCCTTTAGCATGGATTAGTGAAACACGGCTTAACAGAAATTGTTCCTTTTACCAAGTCATTTCACCGACGCCACGGGGCGACCTATCGAGCTATAGCGCAGATTTGCGGCATTTGCATCATCCCATGTGTACACATTGCGGAGGTCGACAAGGGCATCGCCGCGCATCAATTGCTTGATCCGTTTCAGGTCCAAAGCGCGATAGACGTCCCATTCTGTGACAATTACCACGGCATCGGCCTCTTCGACCGCATCATAAGGTGTCTGGCACATAATCACATCGGGCATCATGGCTGCGGCCATGTGCATCCCCTCGGGATCATGCGCCGACACCGTTGCGCCCGCGTCCAACAAGGTTTGCACAATCGCGATCGATGGGGCATCGCGCATGTCGTCCGTGTTTGGTTTGAAGGTCAGGCCCAGCAGCGCAACTTTCTTACCGCGCGCATCCCCGCCCAGTTCTTTCACCACTTTTCGGCCCATGGCGCGTTTGCGGTTGTCATTGACCTCAACCACGGCAGAAATAATGCGGAGCGGGCTTTCAAAATCCTCCGCGGTTTTGAGCAGGGCAAGCGTGTCCTTTGGAAAGCAGCTTCCGCCGTAACCGGGGCCAGCGTGCAAAAATTTGCTGCCGATGCGGTTATCAAGGCCAATGCCGCGCGCGACATCCTGCACATTGCCGCCGACCTTCTCACACAAATCGGCGATTTCATTGATGAACGTGATCTTGGTCGCCAAAAAGGCATTGGCGGCATATTTGATCATCTCCGCGCTGCGGCGGCTGGTGAATTGGATCGGGCTGCGGTTGAGGAATAAGGGGCGATAGATTTGCTCCATGACGGGCTTCGCCCAGTCCTCTTCGGTTCCGACAACTACGCGGTCGGGGCGTTTAAAGTCGCCAATTGCGGCCCCCTCACGCAGAAATTCGGGGTTCGACACAACAGCAAATGGCGTGTCTGGCCGCGCCGCGCGTACGATCCGTTCAACTTCATCGCCGGTGCCAACAGGAACGGTGGATTTGGTGACGATGATCGTACCCGCGTCCATAGCACCCGCGATTTCTTCGGCGGCTGCATAGACGTAAGACAAATCGGCATGACCATCACCTCGCCGCGAAGGCGTGCCGACGGCAATAAAGACGGCGTCGGCGCCTTTCATGGATGACGCAAGGTCGGTTGAAAATGCCAAGCGGCGTTCGCGCACATTGCTGGCCACCAAATGGTCCAACCCTGGCTCAAAAATCGGCATTTCACCGGCAAGCAGCCGGGCAATTTTGCCCTCATCCTTATCGACGCAGATAACGTCATGTCCGAAATCGGCAAAGCAGGCGCCGGAAACTAGCCCGACATAGCCGGAACCGATCATCGTGATTTTCATGTGTCCACCATCTTTGAAAAGCCGCGCGTGCGCGAATGCATTTAAACGACATAGCCGTAGCCGCAAATCCGCGCATCGGGCAAGCACCTATCATGTTTGCGACGGCGGGTAGCCGCTTTTTACGCCATCTTTCAATCCGTTCCCACAACGAAACACCCGCAATAGAGCGGCTGGCTTGCCAAAGTAGGTAAAATTGTGCATTGCACGGCCAACGGCGGCGTTTCATTCACGCCGCGATAATCAGGGCCGCGCAAAACGCACATACGCACAATGCAATAAATTGGCAAAACGCGTTATTTTGGGGATTTCGGCTCTTATGGAAAACACCAATATGCAATCTGACGCCCAGTCGGGCTTTTTGGTCAGGCATGCTGACCGTCTGGTGCAATGGCCGCGGGGCCGAAAGATTTTGGTGATGGTGGCGATGGACGCAGTGCTGATGTGCATTGCCGCCTATTTCGCTTTGTATGTCCGCTTGGGCACGTTTGACCTGTGGGGTCGGCCTTTGTTGGCGATTACCAGCTCGGCGCTGTTCCTCTTTATCCCCTTGTTCTTCGCGCTTGGCGTTTACCGATCGGTTAACCGGTTTTCCGGTACGCGGGCCATGATGGAACTGGGCCGCGCGGTTGTCGTGCTGGGTATAGTCCTGTCGCTGTTTTACGCGGCGGCCCGCATTGATAATGTGCCGCGCACGATTGCGTTCATTTTGCCCATGTTGTTCTTCATTCTCGCCGCCACCGCGCGGGCGGGAATTCGCTATGTGCTGATCGATATGCTGCGCCGTGTCCGCTATGACGGCAGCCAGAAGCGCGTGCTGATTTACGGTGCAGGGATGGGCGGGCAACAATTGTTGCAACTTGTCCGGCGTGAGCCCAATTTTGATGTGCGCGCCTTTGTCGACGATGACAAGCGCCTGCATAAGCAGAAGATCGACGGCTTAACGGTCTATTACAGCGAGGAATTGGACAAACTCATCACGCAATGGGGGATTAGCGATGTGATCCTTGCGATCCCGTCGGCCAGCCGAACGCGGCGCAATGAAATCGTTGCTAAGCTGCAACAATTTTCGGTCCGTGTGCAAACCTTGCCGCACATGGGCGCATTGGTTGAGGGCAAATTGTCGATCAACGATTTGCGCGCGATTGCCATTGAGGATTTGCTGGGCCGCGAACCGGTAAAGCCCAATGAATTGCTTATGGGCCGCACTATCACGGGAAAAACGGTGCTGGTCACCGGCGCGGGAGGATCCATTGGCAGCGAACTGTGCCGCCAAATTCTCGCTGCTCGGCCTGCACGGCTGGTGCTTGCCGAAATGAGCGAATACGCGCTCTACGCCATTGAGCAGGAACTGAGCGAAACCGCGCGGCAAAGCGGATTGGACACTGTTGTTATCATTCCCGAAATGGGTAGCCTCAGCGACCGCCCGACGGTGCATCGGATGATGCGGCGGCATCGCCCCGACACCGTGTTCCATGCCGCCGCCTATAAGCATGTTCCCTTGGTCGAGGCGAATGCGATCGCCGGCCTCAAGAACAATATTTTTTGCACCCTAAATGCTGCAACCGAGGCAGAGGCGGTGGGCGTGAAGCATTTCATTCTCATCTCAACCGACAAAGCGGTGCGACCCACCAACATCATGGGGGCGTCCAAGCGCGTGTGTGAGTTGGTTTTGCAAGGTCTGGCCTCGCGCAAGACCAAGACAAAGTTTGCCATGGTGCGTTTTGGCAATGTTCTGGGCTCGTCCGGATCAGTGGTGCCCCGCTTTCAACAGCAGATCAGTGATGGCGGCCCCGTGACTTTGACGCACAAGGACATCACCCGCTATTTCATGACCATCCCCGAAGCCGCGCAACTGGTGATTCAGGCGGGCGCAATGGCCAAAGGCGGCGAAGTCTATGTGCTCGATATGGGCGATTCGGTGCGTATTATCGATCTGGCGCGGGCGATGATTCGCTTGTCTGGTCTAACCGAACGGACCGAAGCGGAGCCAGATGGCGATATTGAAATCGTTGAGGTGGGCCTACGCCCCGGTGAGAAGCTCTATGAAGAACTGCTTATTGGTGAAAACCCGCAACCGACCAGCCACCCGCGCATTATGACCGCGACCGAGCATATGATTCCCTGGGACGCGCTTTCGGCGCAGTTGGAAGCGATGCGGGCCAATTTGGAAACCGGCGATGCGCAGGAATCGGTGGAAATGCTTAAGCGGTTGGTGCCCGAATATCAGCCACCCGTCGCCGCGTCAGAGCGATCCGAAGCGCGGGCTTAGTCGCCGAAAATCAAATCAAATGCGGCGGCCAACCGTTTCGGTGCCACGGCGAGCCAGCTTTTGCGGAGCCAATGATCGACCAAATCCCAATCGGTTTTGGCGCCGCTGAGCCGCACGCCGATCCACCCGCTGGCCCCATAATAAGCGGGGCGATGGTACAGCGCGGGGTCGGCCTCAATTAACGTCGCCATTTCGTCCGCGCCGCTGGTTTTCGCGAGCAGGAACACGCCATCCTCGCCGTGATGGTTGACCGAGACATAGGCAAAAAACTTGCCGCTGCTTTCGCTTCCCACACGCCACGCGGGCGCGCCATGCGATTCGCGGAACCGCGTTTCGGGCAGCGCCAGCGCGCGGCGGCCGACTTCGGCGATCAGGAATTCGGGGTCGTCGTGGCGCGACAC
>JBGSOJ010000334.1:0-6628 GCA_041739175.1 Sphingomonadaceae bacterium | reverse complement strand
GCACAGCGGTTGCGGCGGATGCCATCATGGGCGTAGAGGCCGAAGTGTTCAGCCCGTGCGCACTGGGCGCAATCCTGACCGAGGCAAGCGTCGCGGCGCTTCGCGTCAAGGCCGTTGCGGGCGGCGCCAACAACCAGTTGGCAACGGGCGGCGAGGGGCGGATGCTGGCGGATCGCGACATTCTCTACGCGCCCGATTATGTCATCAACGCCGGCGGCATCATCAATGTGCTGCGCCATATCGACGGCGCGGATGACGACGCCATCAACGCGCGGATCGATGCGATTCCGGCACGGCTGCACGCGATTTGGGATGAGTGTGCGGCAAGTGGTGCGACACCAGCCGAAGTCGCCGACGCCATGGCGCAGCAGTTAATCGGTCGGGGCTGAGCGCGGGGCTAACCCCTAACCCTTGCGCGCGCCAAACGGTCCAGTAATCGCAAGCGTCATCGTTGGCGAATACACATTCAGGAACATCGTCCGCCCATCGGGCGCAAAGCAAACGCCCGCTGTCTCGCTTTGCACGCGGACGTGTCCGAACGCATAAGCCTTCCCCTCCGGCGTTATCCCGCGCAGATAATTGTTGGCAATCGCCTCATAGCCATCCTCGCACACAATCAAATCGCCATCGGGCGCAACGGTGAGGTTATCACCGAAGGAATACACGCTGCGGTCGGGGGTTTCGAAGAACAATTGCAAATTTTGATCGGGCAAGCCGGACAGCATGATCGGCCCGCCGGGGTAGGATTCGCCAAGCGTGTCTCCGCCAACGATTGGCACATAACGGAAAATCTGCCCGTGCTTGTCCGCGCCGCCGTTGGTGCAGGTGAAGAAGAACTCCGGTTTCCCAAGCGGATCGGTGCCTTGCACAATCCCCTCACCCCGCGCGAACAGCGTCGCGCCCTTCGCCGCGCCGCGAATGCGCAGATCGTCGCCATTGGGCGCTTCGACGTCGTCAAGGTCAATCCAGCTTGTCGATACCCATTGCCCCGGCGGAATGCTGACCGCACCCCAATTTCGGCTATCGGAGACGCCAGGAATTTTAAGCGCCTGCAACCGCCCGCCATCGGCGAGCTTCCCCTTCGTCGTCGGAATGAACCGATAGAACAGCGAATCCTCGCGGTCCTCGGTCATATAGACAATGCCCGTCTCAGGATCGACCGCGGCGGCCTCATGGTTAAACCGGCCCATGGCCTTTAGCGGCACGGGATCGACCAAGCCCTTATGCGTCGCGGGAACCTCAAACACAAAGCCGTGGTCGCGACCCACCTTGTCGCCCGCGCGGGTCACATCCTCTTCGCAGCTTAGCCAGCTGCCCCACGGCGTCACCCCGCCCGCGCAATTGCGGATGGTGCCGATTAGGCTCATATATTCGGCCTCCACCGCGCCGGTCGCGGGGTTGTAAATCAGCGTGGAGGTCCCGCCGGGCAAGGGTGCTCCTTTGTCCGTGCGGTCATAGGTACGGAATGCGTCGCCCAGCGTGGCAATCACTTCCTCCTCGGGCTTTTTGGCGGACACGCGCAATTCGTGGTTGCGGATCAGCGCAATGCGCCCATCGGGCAGGCCAATCGCACCCATGCCATCGGCGGCATCGGGCACCGGAAAGCCATCGTCCATGATATTGCCCAGCCGCGAAATGACGCGATAGCGGAAACCATCCGGCAAATCGAGCAGCCGCGCGGGATCGGGGATGAGGGGGCCATAGCCATCGGCCTGATTCACCGCCGTCACCGGCCCCGCCGCCATCCCCCGCGCGGTCATCGCGGCAAGCGACAGCCCGCCCAAAGCCTTGGCAAAATTGCGGCGCGTAAGCGTGATGGTCATGATTTTGGGCCTTGTGCAGTTCGGCGATTGGATTGCCATAGCTATAGGACATTTTGGTGACATCGGGAAAGGGGGCGCAAAGGGGGCGGGGGAAGGGGGCGCAAAGCAAAAAGCCGCCCCTCTTGCCGCCGCGCCCGCCATCCCCTAAAGGCGGCGGATGACCAACAGCCGCCGCACCTTCGCCATTATTTCCCACCCCGATGCGGGCAAAACCACGTTGACGGAGAAGCTGTTGCTGCAAGGCGGCGCGATCCATTTGGCGGGGGAGGTAAAGGCACGCGGGCAGGCGCGGCGGGCGCGGTCCGACTGGATGAAGATTGAGCAGCAACGCGGGATTTCGGTCACCTCGTCGGTGATGACTTTTGAACGGCCCTTTGACGGATTGGGGGGCGTAACATTCAATCTGCTCGACACGCCGGGGCATGAGGATTTTTCTGAGGACACCTACCGCACGCTGACCGCCGTGGACTCCGCGATTATGGTGATCGACGCCGCCAAGGGGATTGAGCCGCAAACGCGCAAATTGTTTGAGGTTTGCCGCTTGCGCAGCGTGCCGATTATCACCTTTATCAACAAGGTGGACCGTGAGGGGCGCGAGCCGTTTGATTTGATGGACGAAGTCGCCGATATGCTGGCGCTCGACGTCTGCCCGATGAGCTGGCCCGCCGGAATGGGCGGCGTGTTTGAGGGGATATATGACTTCGCCACCAACCGCCTGATGCAACCCAGCGGCGATAGCAAAGCGTTTGAGGGGAAAAGCACGGATTTCACCGGCATCGACGACCCCGCACTGGCCGACCACCTCTCCCCCGCCCGGCTCGCGCAGTTTCAGGAGGAGACGGAATTGGCGCAGGCGGGCTATCCCGAGTTTGATATCGAGGCGTATCAAAACGGCGACTTAACGCCCGTCTATTTCGGCAGCGCGCTGAAAGAATTCGGCATTGGCGAGCTGATCAACGCGATCGCCGCGCACGCCCCGCCACCACGACCGCAGCCAAGCAGCATGGGCACGATTGAACCGTCCAACCCCGAAGTCACTGGCTTTATCTTCAAGGTGCAGGCGAATATGGACCCGCAACACCGCGACCGGATTGCCTTCATGCGGTTATGCTCCGGCACATTCAAACGCGGCATGAAATTGACACCATCGGGGCTGGGCAAGCCGATTGCCGTGCACTCCCCAATCCTGTTTTTCGCGCAGGACCGCGAATTGGCGGACAGTGCGGAGCCGGGCGATATTATCGGCATCCCCAACCACGGCACCTTACGGGTGGGGGATACGCTCTCCGAAAAGAACGCGGTGCGCTTCACTGGCCTGCCCAATTTCGCGCCCGAAATCCTGCGCCGGGTGCAATTGAAGGACCCCACCAAAACCAAACAATTGCGTAAAGCGCTGGATGACCTGTCCGAAGAAGGCGTCATTCAGGTGTTCTATCCCGAACTCGGCGCGCAACATATCGTCGGCGTGGTGGGGCAATTGCAGTTGGAAGTGCTGATCAGCCGCCTCGACGCCGAATATAAAGTCGCCGCCGCATTGGAGCCTGCGCCGTTCGACACCGCGCGCTGGGTCACGGGCGACGCGGCGTTGCTTGCCGCCTTTGCCGATATCAATAAGTCATCTTTGGCCAAGGACCGCGACGGCAACATGGTGTTTCTGGCGCGGTCGGCGTGGGATGTGAATTATCAGCAGGAACGCAATCCTGAGCTGAAGTTTAGCGCGACAAAGGAACGGTAACGGCGTTACCCGCCGCCGTTCAACTTCTCGCGCACTTCCTTACCCGCCTTGAAATAGGTAACCTTTTTCGCGGGAACGTTCACAAGTTCGCCCGTGCGCGGATTGCGGCCGTTGCGCGGATCGCGGTCGCGGGTGGAGAACGCGCCAAAGCCACGAATTTCCACGCGGCCGCCGTCGGCGAGCTTTTGTATTATCTGGCCAAAGAATATATCGACGATTTTCTCGACCTCATAATCCTTTAGGTCGGGATTTTCGACTTCCAGCTTTTTAATCAGCTCAGACCGAATCATGTACGTAAAGCTCCAGCGTTAGGTCGTGGAAACCGGGCGGACCCGGCCTCTGTGGTATTTTGGCGTGATCGAATGGTCACTGCGATACGCGTTGCCCCCGAAATACCCTATGCTAGGCAGCCTTGCAGCGGTTCTTCAAAACCTTTCGTATGCTACCGAAACTAATCAATTTTACAACATCACAGTCGCGCCGTGGCCGAAGAGGTCGAGTCGTTACGCACCGATTTCTGTCGCAAGGTGGCACAGATGCGCATTGGCAATGTTTACAGCATTGATTTTTTGGACAAAAATTTACCCGGCGACCGATTTGGCCGCCGGGTAAAATCTTTACCGCATTGAAATCGCGCGCGAATCAATCGCGGGCTTTGAGCGCCTCGCCCAAAATATCGCCCAGCGACGCGCCGGAATCGGACGAACCGTATTTTTCCACCGCTTCTTTCTCTTCGGCCTGTTGCAAGGCCTTGATCGAGAGATTGGGCTTTTTCGAACGGTCGAAACCGATGACCAAGGCGTCGAACTTCTGACCCACTTGGAACCGGTCGGAGCGTTGCTCGTCACGGTCGCGGCCCAGATCGCTGCGCTTGATAAAGCCGGTTGGGCCTTCGTCGCCCGCCTGCACTTCAAGGCCGCCGTCGCGGACATCCAGCACGGTTACGGTAACCGTTGCGCCCTTGCGCAGATCGCTGCCGCCGCTGCTTGCGCCTGCGGCCACGGGTGCGCCGCGCTCAAGCTGCTTGATGCCAAGGCTGATGCGTTCTTTTTCGACATCGATGTCGAGCACGATCGCTTTCACCATTTCGCCGCGGCGATGCAGGTGCAGCGCTTCTTCGCCCGAAATACCCCATGCGATGTCGGACATGTGGACCATGCCATCGACGTCGCCATCCAGACCGATGAACAGGCCGAATTCGGTGGCGTTCTTAACTTCGCCCTCAACTTCGGTGCCCACAGGATGCTGCGCCGCAAATTCATCCCACGGATTGTTTTGCGCCTGTTTCAGGCCAAGCGAGATGCGGCGTTTGTCGTTGTCGACTTCCAGAACGATGACATCGACTTCCTGGCTGGTCGAAACGATTTTGCCGGGGTGAACGTTTTTCTTGGTCCAGCTCATTTCGGAGACGTGCACCAAACCTTCGATGCCGGCTTCGAGTTCGATGAACGCGCCATATTCGGTGATGTTGGTGACGACACCCGACAGCTTTGCGCCGACGGGGTATTTGGCGTCCACGCCTTCCCATGGATCGGACAGCAACTGCTTCATACCAAGGCTGATACGTTTCGTGTCGCGGTTGATGCGGACGATTTGCACCTTCACGGTGTCACCAATGGCGATGACTTCCGATGGGTGGTTGATCCGCTTGTAGCTGATGTCGGTGACGTGCAGCAGGCCATCGATGCCGCCGAGGTCCACGAACGCGCCGTAATCGGTGATGTTCTTGACGACGCCATCGATGATTTGACCCTCGGCCAGCGATTGAATGAGCGTGCTGCGTTGTTCGGCGCGGGTTTCTTCCAAAATCGCACGGCGTGAGACAACGATGTTGCCGCGGCGGCGGTCCATTTTCAGGATTTGAAAGGGCTGCGCAATGTCCATCAACGGGGCAACGTCGCGCACGGGGCGCACGTCAACTTGGCTGCCGGGCAAGAACGCCACGGCGCCGCCCAGATCGACGGTGAAGCCGCCCTTGACGCGGCCAAAGATGACGCCGTCAACGCGGTTGCCAGCTTCGAATTCGGTTTCCAATTTGTCCCAGGCGGCTTCGCGGCGGGCGCGATCGCGGCTGAGCATTGCTTCGCCGTTCGCGTTTTCGACGCGGTCTACGTATACTTCAACTTCGTCACCGACGGACAGGCCGTGCGGTTGACCCGGCATGGCGAATTCACGAAGCGCCACGCGGCCTTCGCTTTTCAAGCCGACGTCGATCATGGCGAAGTCGTTTTCAATGGCGGTTACCGTGCCTTTAACAACGCGGCCTTCAAAACCGGCGTCGGCGGAACCGAGCATATCGTCAAGCATTGCTGCGAAATCATCGCGTGTGGGATGTGCCGAAGAGGCCATAAATGTTTGTCCTGTAATCGTTTTTCCGGCCAGCCGGTTGGTTCCGGCGGTCTTTCCTCCATGATGGGACCATCCCATCATGGGCCAAAACGGGCCGACATGCCACGCACGCCGAATGCAATGCGCAGCGCCCGTCAGAATCGCGTTAGAGTCTGCCGGACGGGGCGCGCATAAGCGCTTAATGCCGATTTTGCAAGGATATTCGCGGGGTTGGTGAGGGCGGCGAAGCAATCGCGTCGTCGCTGTCACCGCGTGCAACCTATCCGGCGCAGCGCAAAAAGGCAGGAAGGTGCTGATCGCGCGACGCGGCTTGCAGCGCAATAAACACCGTCAGGATATCGCCGTCCTGTGCGCCCAGAATTGGGAACAGCCGGTCATACATGGCGATATTTTCTTCCTCCGCAACCGCGCCAATACTGCAGTTTTCCGCCACCGTATCGGCGGCAAAGCCGCGTCCGACCCATGTGTTTTCGGGAATTTCAAGCCCGCGCACGCGGAACAATTCCTCGACCATCGCCTGATGCTGCCGCTCAGCCTGAACAATATTGGCAAAGGGCGCAATCGGCCCGAATTTGTCGATGATGGCAACATAGACCGCCTCGGCCTTGCGCTCGTCGTCGAGCGAGGCGTTGAGTGCGGCGATGACTTCGGCGCTAATCGCGGGCTTGGGTTCAACGGGCGGCGGGGGTGGCGTTTCCGGCGTGGTTGGCGGTGGGGGGGT
>JBGSOJ010000192.1:0-4110 GCA_041739175.1 Sphingomonadaceae bacterium | reverse complement strand
TATCGACCGTGCCGCCGCGCCCGACCCTGTGCCGCCGCCGCCGCTGCTGTATCATTGGTCTGGCGCCGTTTTTGAACGATTATACCGCGACGTTGTGCGCGCCGATGCAACGTGCCTCGATCTGGGCGGCAATCCCGCTGCACCATGCAGTCATCGCTATAGCCTCGTCCTGCAGGGCCGCTAAACCAATCCGTCCGGCGCAATGCCCCAAATCCCTGGCCCGAAATTTTACCGCTCATGTGCCTTGCATTTTGCGCGCAAGTCCCAATTTTGTTTGGGCAGGATGGTTTCACAGTTCGCCAATGTTGGGAGGCGTTGGCGCAATAGGGAGGGCACACGCGCGGCGTGGGCCTGCTTAGGTTCGCAATGTTTGGTGACGTTTCTGCGCTTGATCTCGCCCGGTTTCAATTTGCCTTTACCGTCTCGGCGCATATCATCTTTCCCGCTTTCTCCATCGGCTTGGCAAGTTATCTATTTGTTCTCAATGGGTTGTGGCTGAAAAATCGCGACGAAGTCTATCTTCGCCTGTTCGATTATTGGAAAACCATTTTCGCCGTGGTGTTTGGCATGGGCGTGGTTTCCGGCATTGTCATGTCCTATCAATTCGGCACGAATTGGTCGGTGTTTTCCGATAAGACCGGCCCGATTTTGGGGCCGCTGATGGGATATGAAGTGCTTTCCGCTTTCTTTTTGGAGGCCGGATTTTTGGGCATCATGCTGTTCGGACGCGAACGCGTAGGCGATAAATTGCACATGGTGGCAACCGGCATTGTCGCGCTTGGCACGCTGTTTTCCGCCTTTTGGATTTTAAGCGTCAACAGTTGGATGCAAACGCCGCAGGGGTATTCGATTAACGATGTGGGGCAGTTCGTGCCGGAGGATTGGTGGGCCATCGTCTTTAACCCCTCCTTCCCTTATCGGTTGGTGCACATGGTGCTCGCCGCCTATCTCACCACCGCCTTCATGGTCGGCGCGGTGGGCGCATGGCACATTTTGCGCAGCCCCGACAGCCGGGGCGCGAAAATCATGTTCTCCATGGCGATGTGGATGGCGCTTATTGTCACGCCGCTGCAAATCGTTGCGGGCGACATGCACGGCGTCAACACACTGGAGCATCAGCCCGCAAAAATTGCGGCGATGGAGGGGCATTATGAAAGCTATCCGGAGGGGCGGGTGCCGCTCATCCTGTTTGGCATCCCAGATGATGCGGCGCAGGAAACGCGCTATAAAGTTGAAATCCCCCTGCTTGGGTCGCTGATCCTAACGCATAGCTTGGACACGCCGATTAAGGGGCTGGACGCCTTTCCGGCAGACGAGCGGCCAAAAGCGGGGCTGATCTTTTGGACATTCCGCATAATGGTCGCCATTGGCTTTGCGATGTTGGCCATTGGCCTGTGGTCGGCATGGGCGCGCTGGCGTGGGACATTATACTCCGCCTCGTGGTTGCATCGCGCAGTGGTGGCAATGGGGCCATCGGGCTTTTTGGCGGTCTTGTGCGGATGGATCACCACCGAAGTCGGGCGGCAACCGTTCACGGTCTATGGGTTGCTAAAAACAAGCGAGAGCGTCGCACCGTTGCAAGCGAGCGCGGTCGGGGCATCGCTGATTGCCTTTATCGTCGTCTATTTCTTCGTCTTTGGCTCGGGCACATTTTATGTCCTGCGCCTGATGAGCAAGCGGCCAAAGGATCAGATTGCGATTGAGGATATTGGCCCCACGCGCACGGCGGGCATCACCCCAATTGCGGCGGTGCAAACCGGCACCAATTTGGCTCCGGCGGAGTAGGCGCAATGGAACTATCCTTTATCTGGGCGGGCCTGATTGCCTTTGCCGTGCTGGCCTATGTGCTGCTCGATGGATTTGATCTGGGCATTGGGATTTTGTTCCCGTTCATGAAAAGCCGCGATGAGCGGCATTTGGCGATGAACACCATTGCGCCCGTTTGGGACGGGAATGAGACGTGGCTGGTGCTGGGCGGCGGCGGTTTGTTTGCGGTTTTCCCCTTGGCTTATGCGATTGTGATGCCTGCCCTATACCCATTGATCGTGGTCATGCTGCTCGGCCTGATTTTTCGCGGCGTGGCCTTTGAATTTGTGCATCGCACCGTGCGCTGGCAGGGGTTTTGGGAGTTTGGCTTTTTCGGCGGTTCGCTGCTGGCGGCAATTGCACAGGGCATGGCGCTGGGCGCGTTGGTGCAGGGCATCGCGGTTGAGGGCCGTGCCTATAGCGGCGGCAATTGGGATTGGGCGACGCCCTTTTCGCTGCTGACCGCCGCTGCGTTGGTCATTGGCTATGCGTTGCTTGGTGCTACTTGGCTTGTCATGAAGACCGAAGGCGACATGGCTGCGCGCTTTCGGCGGCTTGGCCTGCCATTGGCAGTGTTGATGGTGATGCTGATTGGTGCGGTGAGCGCCGCGACCGCTTATATTCGCCCCGAATATATGGACCGTTGGTTTGTGTGGCCGAATAGCTCATGGAGCTTTGGCGTGCCCATCCTGTTGCTGCTGGCGGTTTGGCAGTTGCTGCGTGGGTTGCGCACTGCCGACAATATACGGCCGTTTTTGGCCACTGTCGGCCTGTTCGTGATTTCGTATATCGGGCTAGGCATTAGCTTTTATCCCAATTTGGTGCCGCCGTCGCTAACGATTATGGAGGCTGCGGCACCCGTTAGTTCGCTGTCCTTCCTGTTGGTCGGGGCGGTGGTGTTGATACCAATGATTTTGGCCTATACCGCCTATTCCTATTGGGTGTTTCGCGGCAAAGTCCGGCCCGGCGACGGTTATCATTGATGCGTCGGCTTGGCTGGTTCATCGCGCTTTATGGTGCGGGCATATTGGTGATCGGTGCGATAGCGTTGGCGATCCGCAGCGTGCTTGTCGGTTAAGCGCGCCTTGGTCGGCGGCTTAACGCCCGCCAACCCAATGCACCGCCATTCAAAAAATAATGATATACCATATCTTTTTCACCTTGCAGAGCGGCGTCCGCTGTGTCAATACAGTCTCAATTATTATATTATATATTTATATATTGTTTGGATTGATACATGCCAATCACCCTGCGCCTTTCGATATCGACTTTGCCTTTGTTATGGACGGCTCCAGCGTATGCTGGCCCCGATGCGCCGGAAGTCAGCGCCCCATCGGCGGTGGCAAGTGCCCCGCAAAGCGATACCGAACGCGGAAACACTTACACAGATATCGAAATTGTTGTCACCGGCACTCCCGTTCCGACGCAAATTTTCTACGCCCCGGCTGACATCGAAATCCTATCGGGCGATGCCAAAGCCCGGGCGGAGACGGCGGGTTTTGGGCATACGCTCGACGAATTGCCAGGCATCGCCAACATTTCGACGGGTGAGCAAGTCGGCCTACCCGTCATTCGCGGGCTAAGCGGGAACCGCATTCGGGTGATGGCAAACGACATCGGGCTATATTATCAACAATATGGCAGCCGCCATCCGGTCAATATCGACCCGTTTCTGGCCGACCGTTTTGAAATCGTGCGCGGCCCGGCCAGCCTGCAATATGGCAGCGATGCAATTGGCGGCGCGATCAACATCATCTCCCGCCCTATTCCGACCAGTGCGACGGGCGAAACCACGCTGCACGGTGCAGCGCGGGTGGGCGTTTCCACGGCTTATGACAGCGTCGATGGCGGCGTGTCGGTGGAATTGGCGCATGGTCCCTTTGGCCTGACCGCCGCATGGGTGAAGCGCGATTCGGGCGGCATGCGCACGCCCGATGCCGCAACTTACACGCCGGGCGAGCCGTTGCACCTACCCTTGGTTGCAGGCAAGATACCGTTCACCGACTATACGCAGGAAAATTTGGCGGTTGGCGCGGGCTATGACGACGGCGGCGTCAAAATCAATGCGCGCTATGAGCGCTATGCGACCACGCAAAATTATCTCGTCCCCGATCCACAAGGTCCGGGCAGGCCGCAAATTGCGGGCGGTTTGGGGCAATCGCTTGCCAATGATATGGTGCAAGTTGCCGTCGAAATCCCCCTGTCCTTTGGCCGCGTAGACACACGGGTTAGCTATGTCAGCAACCAACGGCGCGCCAATGCGGGCGGGGCGGACCCTGAGCCCTTGCCGCTGCGTCTGCCCGC
>JBGSOJ010000170.1:0-12025 GCA_041739175.1 Sphingomonadaceae bacterium | reverse complement strand
CATGGACGGCACGCGCGTCGCAGAAGCGGCGCTGGAGGCGCACAGCTGCGCGCTTGGGCAGGCATCGGCCGCGATAGTTTTGTCGCATGGGACGGGGCTTTCCCATGACGAACTTGCCGGCCTACATGGGCGATTGGCGGCGGCGTTGAGCGGGGAGGGGGATTGGCCCACTGATTGGCCGGAGTTGGCACATTTGGCGTCAGTGCGCGCGTATCCCGGACGCCATGCCGCCATATTGCTGCCCTATGAAGCGCTCCTAGCCGCTGTTCTAGCCGCGATGGAAGGAGCCACCTAATGGAGGACCAGCATCACTTTGTCGAAGGCTTCCTTATGGGCGGCGCCATTTTGCTTGGCGCGGCGATGGTATTGGTGCTGCTGTTCCGGAAGCTGGGCCTGGGCGCAGTGCTCGGTTATCTGATCGCGGGGGTTTTGGTGGGGCCCGATGTGCTCGGCCTTGTTGGCAATGCCGAGACGATCATGGCTTTTAGTGAAATCGGCATCGTCCTGCTGCTGTTCATAGTCGGTTTGGAGCTAAGCCCAAAGCGGCTGTGGCTGATGCGGCGCGATATTTTTGGGCTTGGTCCAGCGCAAGTGATCCTTTGCGGGCTGGCGATGTTCGCAACAATCCTCGCGCTGATGGGCTTCACATGGGAAGCGGCGTTGGTGATTGGCCTGCCGCTTGGACTATCCTCCACCGCGCAGGTGTTGCCGCTGTTGCAGTCGGGCGGTCGGCTCGGCACCAAATATGGACAGAAATCGTTTTCTATCCTGCTGTTTCAAGACATCAGCATCGTGCCCTTGCTCACCATCGTTGCGGCTTTGTCGCGCGCGCCGGATCAGGGCGACGGGCCAAGCGGACTGTTGCTGGTTGGCTATGCGGCGGCGGCGATTGTTGGGTTGGTGCTTGCGGGCAAATATCTGCTGTCGCCGCTTTTGCGTTTAATCGGGAAGGTGGCGGAGCGGGAATTGTTTATTGTCGCGGGGCTTTTCGTCGTTTGCGGCAGCGCCGTTTTGATGCAGTCGATCGGGTTATCGGCGGCATTGGGCGCGTTTATTGCGGGCGTCATGCTGGCCGAATCGCCATATCGGCATGAGTTGGAGGCGGATATTGATCCGTTCCGTTCGCTTCTGCTTGGTCTGTTTTTTCTTTCGGTCGGCATGTCGCTCGACCTTGGCGTGTTGGCGGCCAATTTGACGCTGATTGCAGGTTTAGCGGCGGCGCTCATTGCGATAAAGACCGCCATCATATGGGCGCTTGCGCGGCTTTGGGGGGTGAAGGGGCGGGACGCGGTGATCATGGCGTTGCTGCTTTCTCAAGGCGGCGAGTTTGCTTTCGTCCTCTTTGGCGCGGCGCAGTCGGCTTTGCTGATCGAGGAGAGTGCCGCGAGTCTGTTCGGCGCGGTGGTGACCCTTTCCATGGCCAGCACGCCGTTTTTAATGATGCTGGCGGGGCGGTTGCTGAGCAAAAATGAGGCGGTGGATACGGACCTTATCGATCCGGAACATGCCGATCAGGCGGCGGTGATTATCGTCGGTCACGGTCGTTTTGGGCAAACTGTGGCGCAGATTTTGGAGGGCGGCGGGCACTCCGTTACGTTGATCGATCAAAAGCCGGAGCAGATCGATGTCTCCACCAATTTTGGCCGGAAAGTGTACTATGGCGACGGCACGCGCGTCGATTTGTTGCGCCGCGCCGGGGCGGCGGAGGCTTCGGCGATTGTGTTCTGTATTGATGACAAAGATCTCGACGCGGCGCGGCTGGAGCCACTGGCGCACGCGTTTCCGCAGGCGAAACTATATGCGCGTGCCTATGACCGGCAGCAATCGTTGCGCCTTCAGCCGCTGCAAGGCATTGCAATCGTGCGCGAAGTTTACGAGAGCGCGATCCATATGAGCCGCCGCGTTATGCTTAATCTCGATATGGCGCCGGACCGGGTGCAGGCGATGATTGCCGACTTTCGTGAACGGGACTTACGCCGTCTGGCGGCGCAGCGCGAGGCGGGTGATATGAAGGCAGGGATGAATATGATCTACGGCGCCAATTTGTCCGAGGAATTGGGCAGCGACGTTAGGGATTAATTCACCGACCTGCGGCAAGCTCCGCTTCCAGAAACGCAGCGACATCGTTCAATTCAACATCCTTGGCGAGATATGTTTCGCCAATGCCGCGCATCAGCAGGAACGGCAGAACGCCGCCTGATACTTTTTTGTCATGCAGCATATGGTCGGCCAATATGCGTCCCGTTGCGCCGCTGGCCCGCGTGATACGGCACGCGGCCAAACCGTCTGGCAGGCCAGACATGCGCAGGACATCGGCCACTCGCTCTGCCGCATCATGGCTCATTTGGCCGCGCCGCACGGAATAGCGCGCGGCCAAAGCCATGCCGGCCGCAACGCCTTCGCCATGCAGCAACCGCTCGCCAAAACCCGTCTCCGCCTCCAACGCATGACCAAATGTATGCCCCAGATTAAGCAAAGCGCGGCGTCCGGTGAGTTCCTTTTCATCCTCCGCCACAATGCGCGCCTTGGCAGCGACCGCGTGTTGAATGGCGCGCACGCGGACTTGCATATTGCCTGCGAAAAAAGCCGCCGCATTGTCCGCGCACCAATCGAAGAACGGCGCATCATCAATCAGGCCATATTTCAACACCTCGGCCCAACCTGCGCGCTGCTCTCTCACTGGCAGACTATCAAGAACCGCAGGGTCGATCAGCACCAACGACGGCTGATGAAAGGCACCAATCAGGTTTTTCCCCTCGGGCGTATTGATTGCCGTTTTGCCGCCAACAGAGCTATCGACTTGCGCCAAAAGGCTCGTCGGGATTTGCACAAATTGGCACCCGCGCTTTACAATCGACGCAGCAAAGCCAGTGATATCGCCGACCACCCCGCCGCCGAGCGCAATGATATGGTCCGCGCGTTCAATATGATGGGTAAGCAACCACGCGGTGATCGCCTGTAGCGACTCCCACGTCTTGCTTGCCTCGCCGGCGGGCAGGGTGAACACCTCCAACGCCACGCCCACCTCAGCCATCGCGGCGGACACTATGGGGAGGCAATGCACCGCCACATTTGCGTCGGTAACGACCAACATCCGACCTTCACGCGCCAAGGGCCGCAGCCGTTCGCCAGCACTTTGCAACACGCCAGCGCCAATGACGATATCATAACCGTGTCCGGCAAGCGCAACACGCTCAATGATGGGATGTTGGTTCATCGTCGTTATCCTGTTCACCAAAAGTGGTCGCGCGCAGCGCCGCGATAATGCGGTCCACCATAATGTCATGCGGCACATCATCGCTTTCCACGCGAATATCGGCCTTGGCATAGGCGGGATTACGAACCGCCGCCAATTCCGACAGTACTTTTGCGGGGTCTTTGCCAATCAGCAATGGGCGCGAATTGCGCCGCGATACGCGATGGACAAGCGTATCGATCTTGGCATCAATCCAGATGGAATAGGCGTTTCGCAGGATAAGGGCCTGCGTATCCTCTTGGATAAAGGCTCCCCCACCGGTGGCGATGACTTTGGGCTGCCCATCCACCAGGCGCGCGATGACCCGGCGTTCACCATCGCGAAAATAGGGCTCGCCAAATTTTTCGAAGATTTCGCCAATCGACAAATCATGCGCGGCCTCAATGGCATCGTCGGCATCGACGAAAGGCAGAGCGAGCCGCTGCGCCAATTTTTTTCCGACGCTGGATTTGCCAACGCCCATCAATCCGACAAGGACAATCGGGCGGTCGATCCGCCCGCTTGGCTTGCGCTGCGCGGTCATTGCGGGCATCCATGCGAAAGACGAGGAAGAGTAAGCATTGCGATGATGCCTATAAATGCGCTAATCGCTTTGTCCACTGATTACCCCGCAGTTGGCGGGCGAGTGGCTTGTTTTTGAAGGGCGAATGGGTGTCTAAGGGAAAAATTGCCGTCCTATTGGGCGCCGCTTTCGTCGGATTAATGGTTCTTTTTTATTGGCTTGGCGGCGAAAAAGCGCCAGTCGAGATCACGCAATCCATCGCGGTGCCTCAGGCCGCAGGGGAAGAATGATATGCGGTTTGAGCGTTCGATGATTTTAATTGGCCTCGGCTGTGGCGCATCGTTGATGGCGATGGCCACGCTGTCGCCGCTGCGCGCGCAAGAGCGGCCCGAATCGCTTTTGCCGCCCGGCTTTGAGGAGCCTGCCAAAAAGCCGGAACCAACACCGCAACCCACGCCGCCGCGTCCTAGCCAGGGGCAGGGTGGTCCGCCAGCATCCGGCGGTGGACAATCCGCTCCACCGTCGTCGGGCGGGAATCAACAGGCGCCGGTATTTGTGCCGGGCACGGGCGATGTTCCGGACATAGATTTGACTTTGCCGATACCCAGGCGCTCCGCTCCGCGAACGGCTGGTGCAAGCGGGGCTTTTGACCCGTCCCAACCAAAACTGCCGGAGGATGATCCCGATGCCGCGTTGGCGGAGATGGCTCCGACAACGTTCGATGTTCCCGCCGCCGCGGCGCGCACCTTGGGCAGCGTTGGATTAATAACAGGCGCAGAATCCGGCTTCTCCGAAATTGCATTTGGCGCACAAAATGGCGCGTATGTTAACGGCCTGATGAAAAGTACTCGCGCGCCCATGGTGTCGCGTTGGGCGACCATCATGGGCCGACGATTGCTGGTTAGCCAATTGGTCACGCCGTCGGGGATTAGTGGGCAGCAATTCGTCGCTGACCGCACGTGGATTTTGCTGAAAATGGGTGAGGTCAATCTTGCCCGTGCCCTGTTGCAGCAAGTGGACGCTGGAAAGGCTTCGCCGCCGCTCTATCGTGCGGCCTTGCCGGTCTATCTCGCGGCGGGCGATCCTGCCGGTGCCTGTCCATTGGTCGCGGGTGCCGTGGCCGCAACAAAGGCGAAGGACTGGAAGATGATGCGCCCGATTTGCGCATCGCTGTCCGGGGAGCAGGGACGGGCCGATGCGCTATTCGCCAGCGCGCGCAGCCAGCGGCTTGCCACAGGTGTTGATTTGCTGCTCGCGGAAAAGGTTATTGGCGTAAGTTCGAAACGCCGCGCGGTTAGCATTGATTGGGACAATGTGAAGGGCATGAATGCCTGGCGCCATGGCCTTTCGCTCACTACGGGGCTGCTCCCGCCGGAGCGTTTATACGCCGATGCTGGGCCACAAACGCGCGGCTGGTTGGCAGTGAATCCTGCTATTGTTGCGCGCAACCGGGCGGAGCCAGCGTTGACCGCAGCGGCACTGGGCAATTTGTCAAACGCGGCCTTGGTGAGCCTGTATGCGGAGGCGGCGAGTGATCCGGAAGCGAGCGAGGCGGTTGCCGCACGCGCTAATGCGCTGGAATTGGCGTATGTTGGTGAAGGCCGCGCCGAACGCCTTGATGGCCTAAATCGCCTGTTTCCGGAGGACGGGCAAAGCCTGACCCCTGCGGCTTACGGCCAATTGGTGCTCGCTTCGCGCGCGGCGGCAGCGATTGCTCCCGATGGCGGGATTAGCAGCACGCAAAAGGATTGGCTGATTGCGGCGATGGTGTCCTCAGGCTTGGATCGGCAGGCAGCCCTGTGGCTGGACGATGTTAGAACGGGGTCGCTGGGCTGGGCGATCATTGCGGCATCTGCGCCGGGGCTTAAAACCGTCGATGAAGGCGACGTCGCGCAATTTGTTGGCAACGACGACAGCGAGGGGCAAGTGAAATCCAAGCTGTTCGTCGCTGGCTTGGCTGGACTTGGCCGCGTGTCCACAGAATTTCTGACGGAGCAAAGCAAGGATTTGGACACGCCATTGGTGCGCAACTCCGCCTTTGGCCGCGTCGTAACGGCAGCCGTGCGTCGCGGGGAGCCGGGTTCGGTCGCCTTGTTGGCGATGGTGGCGTTGCAAGGCACGGATTGGACCAAAATCAAACCCGATGAGTTTTTCTACCTCATCCGCTCGCTTAAGGCAGTTGGATTGGAGGCTGAGGCGCGAATGATTGTAGCTGAGGCGGTCACGCGCGCCTAAGGGGCCATAGTGATGAACGCTAAGTGATGATCGCTAACGACATAGCCCTAATCGACCGTTTTTTAGAAATGATGGCGGTCGAACGGGGCGCGTCGGCGAACAGCCTGTCCGCCTATCGCACAGATTTGGTCAAGGCCGACGCACTTCTGCCGCATGGGTTGGGCACGGCAACGCGTGAAGACCTCACCGTTCTGGGTACCGCTTGGTCTGAACTTGCGCACGCCAGCGTGGCGCGCAAGGCGTCGGCGTTACGGGGATTTTATGGATTTCTCTTGGATGAGGGCGTGCGCGATGATGACCCATCCGATGCCCTGCCGCGACCCGGTGCGCGCCGAAGCCTGCCGAAAATTCTGTCATTGGCGGAGGTCGATGCACTTTTTGCCGCCATTGCTGCACGGACGATGCGCGCGGTTCCCAGCCCGCTTGACCTGCGTTTGGCCGCCTTGGTTGAGTTGCTTTACGGCAGCGGCCTGCGCGCGTCCGAACTGGTTGGTTTGCCACGCGCCGCCGTGGTTGGCGATCAACCGTTTCTGATCATCAAAGGCAAAGGCGCGAAGGAGCGGCTGGTCCCCATTTCCGACCGCGCGCGCATGGCATGCCTAGCCTGGAAAGCCGTATTGGAGGCCGATGCCAAAACCACGAAAGGGCCATGGCTCTTCCCGTCGCGCACCGGCCATATTGGCCGCATTCGCTTGTTCCAAATCATCCGCGCGTTGGCTGCTGAGGCGGGGCTGGACCCGCAAAAAGTTAGCCCGCACGTGCTGCGCCATGCCTTCGCCACGCATCTGCTTTCGGGCGGGGCGGACCTGCGCGCGTTGCAAATGATGTTAGGCCATAGCGACATTGCCACCACCGAAATCTATACGCATGTCGACAGCGCACGGCTGGTTGCATTGGTCAATCAGCGGCATCCGCTGGCGAAAATGACCTTTCCGAAAATGCAGGGGCTTGCTCCCACGCCAGTTGACCAAGCCAAGCGCAACGACTAACCGACTTGGCCATGACCACTTATCTCGATTTTGAAAAGCCGATTGCCGCGTTGGAGGCCCGTATCCTCGAATTGCAGGATACTGCCGACTCCGGCGCGCTCGATATTGACGCCGAAATCGCAAAGTTGCGTGTTAAGGCGGACAAATTGCTCGCTGATACGTACGCCAAATTGACTCCTTGGCAAAAATCACAAGTGGCGCGCCACCCCGATCGTCCGCATTTTAAACATTATGTTGCGGCGTTGTTCGACGAATTTCTGCCATTGGCTGGCGATCGGGCGTTTGGCGATGATCAGGCAATTTTGGGCGGATTTGCCCGCATGGGCACGCGCCGAGTCGTCGTTATTGGGCACGAAAAAGGCGATGATACCGCAAGCCGCCTGCGCCACAATTTCGGCATGGGCAAGCCTGAGGGCTACCGCAAGGCTATCCGATTGATGGACTTGGCCGATCGTTTTGGCCTGCCAGTGGTGACATTGGTCGATACCTCCGGTGCCTTTCCCGGCGTGCAAGCCGAAGAGCGCGGGCAGGCCGAAGCCATCGCCCGTTCGACGCAAAAATCACTGGCGCTGGGTGTGCCCATGGTTGCCGCTGTGGTGGGTGAGGGCGGCTCCGGCGGCGCGATCGCGCTGGCTGCGGGCAACACTGTTTTGATGTTCGAACATGCCGTCTATTCGGTTATCTCACCCGAAGGATGCGCCTCTATCCTTTGGCGCACCGGCGAAAAAGCCGCCGAAGCCGCCCAGGCCATGCGGATCAGCGCGCAAGATTTGCGCGCGCTGGGCGTTGTGGATAGCATTGTCCCTGAACCCGCGGGCGGTGCTCATCGCGACCCTGCGCTGGCCCTAGCGAACTTGCGAACCGCAATAGAAAGCGCGTTGGATTCCATGATGGGCATGGACAAATCGACCCTCAAGGCCATGCGTCAGGACAAATTTCTGGCTATGGGCCGGATGCTTTAACGCACGGCACCAATTGACTTAAGCGGTCCGCGCCGATAGCAAACTGCCTGCGCACCCATAGCTCAGCAGGATAGAGCATCAGATTCCTAATCTGGGGGCCACTGGTTCGAATCCAGTTGGGTGCACCATGTTTGCGCCAAAGTGTCGTGCGTTGCAATTTTGGGGGGAGCGCTATGACCAGTGACAACGCCAAAATGGGCGACACCAGCCCGCTTGACCGTGGGCCCGAAAGGCAAGCCGAGGTGGCGCACAATTTGTTGAAAGCCAATTGGCTCATATTCACGCGATGGTGGCGTATCGCCGTGGTGCAAACGGTCGATCAGCCATCCGTGATCGAAAAGGTTAAGGCCGAAAGCGGCCTAACCCCGCGCTATATATTTATGACCTGCATGTCGGCAGGGATTGCCATTTTGGGGCTTTTGCTGTCGTCGCCTGCGGTGGTTATTGGTGCCATGTTGATTAGCCCGTTGATGGGGCCGATCCTCGGCGCGGGTTTTGCCTTGGCCGTGGGCGATGTGCAATGGATGAAAGAAAGTGGACGCGCCCTTGCTTTTGGATCCTTGGTCGCAATCTTGTTCTGCGCGCTGATCGTATTGCTGAGCCCATTGCAGAATATGACCAGTGAGATTGCGGGGCGCACACGGCCCAATTTGTTCGACTTGTTGGTCGCGTTGTTTTCGGCATTGGCGGGCAGCTATGCAATGATCCGCGGACGCGAGGGCACGATTGTCGGCGTGGCGATTGCCACCGCGCTTATGCCGCCGCTCGCTGTGGTTGGCTATGGCTTGGCAACATTGAATTTGACCGCTTTTGGCGGCGCTTTGTTGTTGTTCATCACCAACCTGATGACCATTGCCTTGTCCGCCGCCGTGATGGCTAGAATTTACGGCTTTCACAGCCAGTTATCGGAAAAACATACCAAGTGGCAGAACATAGGGATTGCCGTCGCCTTTGTAATCCTGGCTTTGCCGCTGGGCTATTCGCTGCGCCAAATCGCATGGGAAACCGCCGCGACCCGTGTTATCAACGAAGTGATCGCTGATGAATTTCCGGGGGTGAGCCGGGTGTCGCAGTTGGACGTTAATTTTGATGCGGAACCGATTGCGATCAGCGCAACCGTGCTTACCACGCAATATGTCCGCACCGCTGATGCAGATATTCGACGCGAAATTGCGCAGCGAATTGGTGCGCCGGTTTCGCTTTCTTTAGACCAATTCCGCGTCGATGGCGGCAACGCCAACGCAGAAGCGCGTGAACTGGCCAACGCGCGTCAGCAACAGCAGGCACAGGCATCCGAGCAGGCCGCCGTTCAAATCGGCAATCGACTGGCGCTGATTGCCGGCGTTGACATAAAGGACGTGCTGATCGACCGACAGGCAAAGCGCGCGACTGTGCGGGCGAAGCCTTTGGCTGGTGCCGGGTTGGCCACGTATTATACGCTGGAGCAGAGGGTATCGGCGGAAGCGAAAGGGTGGACCCTAGAAATCGTTCCCCCCGCGCTGGCGCTTCCGGTTTTGGCGGTTCAGCCTGGGGCGGATTTTGGCCCCGATCCCGACGGCAACCGCGCCAAGGCCTCCGATGTGCTCACCGAAGCGGGCGTGCAAAATCTGGCGTTGCTGGCATGGGCGATAAAGCGGCAGGGGACGCCCGTCGCGCTTACCGGAACGCAGGATCAGGTGGATTGGCTGGCCGTGGAATTGCAGGCGCTGGGTGTGACCACGCCTATGCGGCGCAACCCAAACAATGGCGCTCTGGGGGCCATATGGCTCGCCCCAGATGCAACCATCGAATAGAGCCGCTTATTCTGCGGCTTTGTCGACATATTGGTCGAAAGCCTCCAGCGCTTGGGCGGCGTACATGACGCTGGGGCCTGCCCCCATGTAGATGGCAAGCCCGATCGTTTCGGCGATTTCGGCCCGGCTGGCGCCGTGTTTGCGCGCGCCTTCGACATGATAGGTGATGCAGGGATCGCATCGAACCGCAACCGATATGGCAACCGCCAAAAGCTCCTTCGTCTTGGCATTCAAAACGCCGTCTGTTGAAGCCGCTGCGCTCATATCGCGGAAAGCCTTCATTACGTCTGGCGCAGTTTTGTGCAACTCTTTCACGGCTGGTGTCAGTTTCGCGGCCATTTCGGGCCAGTTTTTAAAATTGCTGTTTGCCATGGGGGGCTCCTGTTGTTGGGATGGTCCAATCCCGTCTGCCCACAAAAAGAGCGCCAGTCCTTGACCCACGTCAAGCGCAGTCGTAGTTTCCGTTTCATCAGATTTAGAGGAATGTTTTATGAGTATAAAAGCGGCGCTATTGGCAATAACCCTTTTGGGCGGCTGCGCGACTGTCGCTGGTTGTTCGGCGGATTCGGGCACGACGGCGGCGGGTGCAACCTACACGACGCTCGATACGGCGGCATTGGATGCGCTAATTCAATCGGATAAAGTCGTGCTCATCGATGTGCGGACGAAGGAGGAGTTCGACAATGGCCATTTGGCCGGCGCGATCCACATTCCTTTGGACGAATTCGACCCAAGCAACCTACCAACGGTGGCGGGGAAGGAAACGATTCTTTACTGCCAATCCGACAATCGGTCGGGCAAAGCGGCAAAGAGCTATGTTGAAGTGACCGGCCAATCTATCCGCCATTTGGATGGTGGGATATCGGCTTGGGAAGCGGCGGGATTGCCCGTTCAAAAATAGGGTCGGACAAAAAAAGGGCGCCGGTGAGGGTGCCCTTTTTGTTTGCAGCGGCGATGATTAGGCCACCGTCGCCTTCACAATTTTTCCGGGCGTGCGTGGCGGCTCGCCTTTGGGCAAGGCATCGACATGCTCCATGCCGCTAATGACTTCGCCCCATGCCGTATATTGCCGGTCAAGGAAGCTGGCGTCGTCAAAGCAGATGAAGAACTGGCTATTCGCGCTATTCGGGCTTTGCGAGCGTGCCATGGAACAGACGCCGCGTTGATGGCTCAGGTCGTTAAACTCGGCTTTCAGGTCGGGCAACTTGCTGCCGCCCATGCCGGTTCCCGTAGGGTCGCCGCCCTGTGCCATGAAGCCGGGGATGACGCGGTGGAACACCACGCCGTCGTAAAAACCTTCCGCCGCCAAAGTGGTAATGCGCTCGACATGGCCAGGGGCCAAGTCAGGGCGCAATTTAATGACGACGTCGCCGCCGGAATCGAGACTGAGGGTTAAAGTGTCTGCCATAAAAATCCTTTCTGGGGTGGCCGCAGGGTGCGGTGTCGGTTGGCACATAGGTGGTCGAGCAGGCTTTGTCATCGCACATTCCACTTTTGCGTTTGAAACCACTGCCTACTCGGTTTGCGACTGATCATGTGCGCCGACCCAATTTAAAATTTTGTATCATTGACGTCGAAAGGAACACAATGGCAATCGTTGCGTTTTGACAATGACACCGCAAGGCGTAGTTAAATAACCAAGGCCGAGGTGTGCGGAATTTATGGAGAATTTGAATGAAAATATATGCAATAACTTCGGCTTTATTGGGTTTGACATTGACAGCCTGTGCCACAACGGGGCCTTCGATTTTGTCGGCGAACGACGCTGGCATCACGATTAAAGTGCGCGCTGATCAAGTTGATAAAGCCGAAGCCGAAGCCGAGACCTATTGCGAAAGCAAGGGCCGGACCGCCGTTTTGGACCGGGTCACTCCTGCTGGCAAAGATGCCAATGTGAGCTTTTATTGCCGCTAGAGCGCACCAAATATCGATGCATTTCCACCCCCGATCAGTTTTTTTGGTCGGGGGTGATTTTTATGGCTTACGCTTCTGGCTTGCATAGGGTTGGAGTTGTCGCCAAACAGAGGCATGACCAAAGACGACATTGCTCTTGCCGCCCGCTTAGCGGCCCGTCTCGCCGATGCCGCAGGGGAAGCCATACGCCCGTTTTTCCGGGCGACCTTCGCCCATGAGGCCAAAAGCGACGCGTCGCCTGTGACCGAAGCCGACCGCGCGGCCGAAATGGCGATGCGCGCGATTTTGGATGTCGAATGCCCTCGTGATAGTATCCTTGGCGAAGAATTCGGTCTGAAAGAGGGCGAAAGCGGTCGGCAGTGGGTGCTCGATCC
>JBGSOJ010000165.1:0-14835 GCA_041739175.1 Sphingomonadaceae bacterium | reverse complement strand
TGGCATGGCTGTGCATCGCCAGCGCCCTGACTTTCCAGATCGATCAAATGAATCCCGACGCCGAAACCCTTGTTGTTCCGGCAGCGACTACCCAAATACCCTTGCAATAGCGGTGTCGCTTTGGACACGCGCCTTTCGGATCAAAGGAAATTTCCATGCAAAGTGAAAACCGCATTTTCGACGATATTGCCAAAGTGGTGAATGGCATGGCTGGCACCGCCACCGGTATGGCGCGCGAAGCCGAAAGCGCGATGCGCGAACGGGTCCGCGAATTTGTCGGCGGCATGGACTTTGTCAGCCGTGAGGAATTCGACGCAGTAAAAGAACTCGCCGCGACCGCGCGCGCCGAAGTTGACGCGTTGAAAGCACGCCTTGACGCCATGGAGCGCAGTGCAGACGACGCCGACAAAAAGCCTGCCGCCAAAAAGGTGAGCACCAAAAAGGCGGCATCGGACGACACACCTGCGGCGTAAGCCTTCGTTCATCGCGTTTTTTATCCACAATCGCTGCACATCAATGTCGGCGCGGCGTGGTCCCTCCCGCTTGCGCCGAATGGCCGCAACAGGCATAGATGCCGAAGCAGCGCAGTTTTGCGCCGCTATGGGATAGCTGATACATTGGCCATGCACGACAGCGAACAGGAATTTGCATCCTTCGAGCGGGAGGAAATGCCGCCGCTCGACATGTTCGAGGCGCTGGCCGACGCGCGCGGGTGGCAATCCGATAAGGTCAGTGAGGACGAGCTGACAATTGACTACAAGGGCAGTTGGACCAGCTACCAAATGCGCCTGATCGCGCGCGATGAGGATCCGGTGATGCAGCTTTTGGTGCTGCCGGACCTTAAATCCCCCGCCGACCGCCGCGCAGAATTGTATGAGACATTGGCGCTGATCAATGAGCAATTGTGGATTGGGCATTTCGATATCTGGTCGAACAACGGCGTCATCCTGTTCCGCCACGCCACCACTTTACCCGCAAACGGGATGATTGGCGTGGAGCAGGCGCAAACAATGCTTGATGCCGCCATTGAGGAATGTGAGCGGTTCTACCCTGTGTTCCAATTCGTCTTATGGGGCGGAAAGACGCCAACCGAAGCCATCGAAAGCGCACTTATCGATACCTATGGTGAGGCGTAAAGTGGCCAGCCCTCAACTGGAAAATTTCCCGGAAAAAATCGCGCTTTTGGGGTGCGGCAACATGGCAGGCGCAATCTTGACGGGATGGTTGAACGCCGGGGCGCAGCCGTCTGCGTTCACCGTGATTGACCCCCATGCCGCCAATGTGCCGGCCAATGTTCGCCATGTACCTGCCGTTGCCGATTTGGCGGGCGAGACTTTTCCCGTCGTCATGTTGGGCATCAAACCGCAGATGTTGTCTGACATTTCAGGCCACGCGCGGGCGCTAATGGCCTCTGATGCGCTGGTGATTTCGATGCTGGCCGGCATCGAATGCGCAACATTGGCGCGCTTTTTCCCTGACACGCGTCCTTTGCGTATCATGCCGAATTTGGCCGCCGCGCTGAATGCGTCGCCTGTTGGCTTGTTTGGCGAGACGATTGCGGAGGACGACCGCATTATGATTACCGCGTGGTTCGATGCTTTGGGCGGCGCGGTTTGGTTGGAAAAAGAGGCCGACATGGCGCTGTTTACGGCGCTTGCCGGGTCAGGCCCAGCGTATTTATACCGGTTTATTGATGCATTGTCGCTTGCCGCAACACGGTTGGGAATGGACAGCGATGCCGCACAACGCATTACCATGGCGACCGTTGCAGGCGCGGCAAAGCTGGCTGCTGCGGCACAAGCGAACGGCGACTCGCCGGGTCAATTGGCCGACCGCGTCGCCTCCCCCGGCGGCAGCACGCGGGAGGGGATGAATGTCCTTGGCGCGGACGACGCCTTGATCCGGTTGTTGGAAGGCACACTTGCCGCCGCGCGTGACCGGAATATCGCGCTTTCGTCGCTGACTGATTGACCTGCGCGTCATTCGTTCATAACAAGACGATGTTCATTTGCGGGAAAGGCGCGCGCAGTTATGGCGCGTGACTAAATCCCCGATCAAAAGGAAGTTTATGCGCCTGTTTGCCGCCATTTTCGTCGCTCTGTCATTGCTGTTTGCCCCCGTCGCCGTCATGGCGCAATCTACCGCCCCGGCAAAGCCGACAGCGCCCGCCATGGACCCGCAGAATATCTGGGTGCTCGACCTGTCGAACGGCGGGCGCGTGCGTATCATGCTATTTCCCGACAAAGCGCCCGCCCATGTCGAACGGATTAAGCTCTTGACCCGCGAAGGCTTTTACGATGGCCTGAAATTCCATCGCGTGATCCCTGGATTTATGGCGCAAGGCGGCGATCCCTTGGGCGATGGCACCGGCGGCAGCAAACTGCCCGATTTGAAGGCAGAATTCAATTCCTTCCCCCATGTCCGCGGCGTCGTATCCATGGCGCGCTCCGGCAGCCCGGATAGCGCGAACAGCCAGTTTTTCATTATGTTCATGCCCAATCTGGGGCTTGATTTCAAATACACCGGCTTTGGCCGCGTCATTAGCGGGATGGAATATGTCGACGGCATGGCGGTGGGCGAGCCACCCGCTAACCCGACCTTTATCGTGCAGGCGAGCATTGAGGCGGACGGCAAACCGCGTCCAGCGCCTGTCGCCCCGCAAGCCGTGCCCATGGCTGAACAGCAACCGATGATGGTGCCGGTCACGCAATAGCCGCGCCGGGCGTCGCCGAGTAGGGCCCCCTCCCATGCGCGTCGACCTGTTTGACTTTGATCTGCCAAAGGATCGGATTGCATTACGCCCCGCAGCGCCGCGTGATGCGGCCCGTATGCTGCTGGTGCAGGGCGGCGTGTTGGCGGATTGGCATGTGCATGACTTACCCAATCTGTTGCAGCCGGGCGATTGCCTGATCCTCAACGACACCCGCGTTATTCCTGCGCAACTGGAAGGGACGCGGGGGGAGGCACGGATTGGTGCAACGCTGCATAAGCGCATTGACCTGCGCCGATGGCAGGCGTTTGTGCGCAATGCCAAGCGTGTGCGTATTGGTGACCAAATCGATTTCGGACAGGCCGTCACTGCCATCGCGGAGGATCGTCTCGCCGATGGCTCGCTGGTGCTCTTTTTTGAGGGCGACGAACCAGTCGAGCTGTTGCTGGAGCGGGCGGGGACTATGCCCCTGCCCCCGTATATTGCCGCCCAGCGCGCCATTGATAACCGTGACGCCGATGATTACCAAACGCTATTCGCGCGCGAGAAGGGGGCAGTGGCGGCCCCCACTGCGGCGTTGCATTTCACGCCGGACCTCATGGCGCGGTTGACCGAGCGGGGCGTGCTCACCGAAACGCTGACGCTACACGTCGGCGCAGGCACCTTCCTGCCGGTGAAGGTCGATGACACCGCCGACCACGCGATGCACAGCGAATGGGGCCGGATTACGGCAGAGACCGCCGCGCGGCTAAATGCCGTCCGCGCGGCAGGTGGGCGATTGATCGCGGTCGGCACCACCAGCCTACGCCTGATCGAAAGCGCGTGCAGTGCCGATGGCCAAATCCATGCCCTTGAGGGCGACACCGCGATTTTCATCACGCCGGGATACCAGTTCAAGGGCATCGACGGCCTAATGACCAATTTCCATTTGCCCAAAAGCACTTTGTTTATGCTGGTCAGCGCGCTCATGGGATTGGAGACGATGCGCGTGGCGTACGCCCATGCCATTGATGAAGGGTACCGGTTTTACAGCTATGGCGATTCAAGCCTGCTGATCCCCTGACGCCGATTGCCCCAAGCCCTTTTGCAACGACCGGGCACCGTGAATCCACATCCCCGCGCAGATTGCGATCGCTAGCACGAAAAATACCTGCTCATTCCATCCATAAAGCAACACGCCGACCGCCGGGCCCAATATCCAGGCGACACCGTTAAGCGCGGCGACTTTGCCCGCAACGACGTCCTGTTCGTGCCGCGATACCGCCAGACTTGCCCCTGCGGTAAATCCGGGGCGGAACAGGCCAAAGCCCATCGAAGAGACACCAAATGCCATCGCAATGCCGTGCAACGTCCCCGCGTTCATCATCAAGATGAGGCCGAACGCACCAAGTGCGCCACCCCACAGCACGCTGTTGCGCGGGCCGAGTTTTAGCATCGGGATCAACCCCCATTGCGCAATCAAGGTCGCCATCGCGCCGACAGTGAGTACCAGCCCCGTCGGCTGATACGCCAAATCGGGCGTCGCGCGCAGGTCCAATCGGTCGAGGATGAGGAACCCCAGCACGCCCATAATCAACGCCTGCCCATGCCCGCCAAGCAGGCCGGTGATAAACCAATGCTTCACGCGCGGGTCGAACCATCCCAGCTTTGCCCCGCCGGGGATCGCCACGTCATCCGCTTCGCCATCATCCCCCTCCGTCATCGATTCGCCGCCCAGCGTGGAGAAAGGCTCCGACGTCGCGCGCCCGCGTGCGGCGAAACGCGGTGTATCGTCGGGCAGGCCGAATTGCAGAGCAACGACGACCAACAACGCCAAAGCGGCAAACGCAATAAACGCCGATGGTGCGCCAAGGCCGGGAACTATCAGATACGGCGCAATCGCTGGCCCCAAAACCGTGCCAAGACCAAAGGAAGATGCCAACAACGCCAGCTTTGCGGTGCGGTCCTCACGCGGGGTGCGGGCGGCGACATACGCCTGCACCGCAGGTGGGGCGGCGGCACCGAAATAGCCGTAAATGCTGCGGAAGACGAGGAACAGGGCGAACGCGACCAGTCCCGAAATCCACCCCGCCAATCCCATCAGCAGCACGGCGCCCGATGTTGCCATCGCCACAATGAAACCCCAAACGCCGATTTTCATCAGCACCCGCCGCCCGCGCCGGTCAGATTGCGCGGCCCAGCGCGGCGCGCTGTACACCCACAAAATCGCTGACCAGCTGATTGCAATGCTGACCAGTATGTCCGGCACGCCCAATTTCGCCCCCGTCGCGGGAAGCAAAGATTGCACCGCCGTATTTCCCGCCGCAGTGATCAGCATGACCATGAACAATATCGCCATGCGCGCATTGGAGAGGGGCGTGCTGTTGCCCTCCGGCGCGGCCGCGTTATCGGGAAAGGGGGCGGTCATGCTCCGTCCTCTTTCGCCCAAGCATAGGACCGGCTGACATCGGCGACATGCACCGTAAAGTCGGTATACCATTTGCCGCGACCAGCGTCACGAATAGCGGCATGTTCGGGTTGTCGATACCACGCGCGCGCCGATGCCTCGTCCGTCCAGTAACTCACAGTAAGGCCAAGGCCATCCGAATCCCGCGCGCTTTCGTGGCCAAGATACCCCGGCTGCTCCCGCGCCAATCGGTTCATCGCCTCAGCCGCTGCGGCATAACCCGCAGCATCCACTCCCGTTAGGCGGGAGGCAAAGATGACCGCAACGCTGCCTGCGGGAAAATGATTGGCAAAGGGAATCGGCATAACCGGTTCATGCCCACAAAGCCGACGCTTTGTCACGCTTGTTTCTGCGACGTCGCCGCGCCATAATACACATTGAAGGGAGCGCGCCATGCCGCACGATATTTGGGTCCGCGATATTCTGGACTATTGGTTTGATCATTTGGGGCCGTCCTATTGGTTCGCGCCCAATCCCGACATCGATGAAGAAATTCGGCAACGGTTTGAGCCCCTATGGCATCATCAACGCGGTGAGCAGGCGATGTTCTTCCTTGTCGACCCGCGCGTGGCGCTTGCCGCGATAATTCTGTTCGATCAGTTTCCCCGCAATATGTTCCGCAACGAACCCGATAGCTTCGCCACCGACCGGCTGGCGCTTTCTATTGCAGAGGGCATGATTGAGGCAGGCTTTGACGTAGCCCTGCCTGTTGAAGAGCGCGCGTTTGTTTACCTGCCCTATATGCACAGCGAGCGCATGGCTGATCAGGACCGGTCGGTCGAATTGTTCGACAATCTGGGAAACAAGGCGAATTTGGAATTCGCCATCTTGCACCGCGATGTGATTCGCCGGTTTGGCCGCTTTCCGCACCGCAACGCGGTTTATGGTCGGGAGTCGACCGCCGACGAAGTGGAATTTTTGGCGTCGGGTCGCGGGTTTTAGTCCGCCGATTTCGCTCGCCCCAATAACGCCTCCAGCAATTCGGGCGGCACATCGCGCAGATGCATATCCTGTTGCGGATAGGGCAGTTCAACCGCATGCTCTTTGAATAATTTCCAAAGCCGTTTGAGGACGTCGCTTTGCACATTGCCGACGCCTACTTCAGGGTCGTTGATCCATGCCAGCAGCTCAAAATTGACGCTGTTGTCGCCAAATTCTCTCATCCAGACCGTTGGCCCCGGATGCGCCAGCACGCGCGGGCTGTCATTGGCGGCTTTCAGCATCAACGTCTCTACCAAGTCCATATCGGCGCTATAGCTCACGCCCACAGGAATACGGACACGGACGTCGCGGGAGGAATAGGACCAATTTTCGACTTCATTGGTCATCAGATTTTCATTGGGAATCAAATGCTCTTTGCCGTCGCGGGTGACGACCGAGACCGCGCGGATGCCGATTTTGTTGACCGCGCCGAAGCTGTCGCCGACAACAATAACATCGCCCGGCTTAATCGAGCGATCCATCAGCAGGATAATGCCGCTGATCAAGTTGCCGAACGTCTTTTGGAAGCCGAAACCGATGGCCAAACCCAACGCGCCGGAGAACACCGCCAGCGCCGTGAGGTCGATACCCAAGACATCGATGCCGATGAAAAACGCGACCGTGGTAATCGCAATCCCGACGAGCTTCTGCGCCAAGACCTTTTGCGCGTCATCAAGGCTGCGGTTGGCCGCGACGCTGTGTTTTGTAATCCGGTTGGCAACCCGCACGACGGCGAACAGGATGATGAGCACGATCGCCGATGTCACCACCGTCTTAATCGAAATCCGGGTGCCGCCCGCGTCAAAGCCAATGCGGTCGAGCGTGTCCAGCACTGGCTGCACGCCGCCAAGCAGATGGCTAATGATAAGCACAAAAACCGTAACGGCAAGCAAGATGGCCGCCCATTTTGGCAAGGTGAGTAGCCTTGCCACGCGATTGATGAAAAGTGTGGCGGCCATGGCCAGCGCCAATCCCACCAACACAATCGACAACCGGTCCCATGGCCACAGATTGAACAGCACCAATTGCAAAAGGGCAATGACTCCGAACCGGAACAATCCAGCCAAGCGGCGGCTGCGTTCCTCATCCAACGCAAATTCGCGGCTGACCATCACCGCGACCATTCGCCCATGCAGCCAAGTACCGATAATCCAGCCAACAAACCACAATGCGGCGGCAATACCGCTGACAATCAGCGCGCTGTTGGCGTCAAATTGCGTGGGCAGAGACAGGCCGAGTTCGACCAACTGATCATTCCAATCTTGGATGAACGCCCCAGTCATTGGGCAGTGGCCATAACATTAAAAGCATGCGCCAAATCGGCGATCAAATCGGCGGGGTGTTCCAACCCGATGTGCAACCGGATCAACGGCCTTTCGCTCTCCCACGGCACCGCCGTTCGGCACCGTGCGGGGTTGACGGGCAGAGCCAGGCTTTCAAACCCGCCCCAGCTATAGCCGATGCCGAACAAAGTGAGCGCGTCAACAAGCCGCCCGGCGGCTGCATCATCGCCATGCAATTCAAACGCAAACAGGCCGCTGGACCCCAAAAAGTCCCGCCGCCACAGATCATGGCCGGGGCATCCGGGCAATGCGGGGTGAAGCACGCGGGCAACCTCGTCCCGGTTGCCGAGCCAATGCGCGATTTCCAAAGCTGCCGCCTCGTGCGCTTTCAAACGCACCGATAACGTGCGCAAACCGCGCAGCGCAAGATACGCGTCATCAGGGCTAACCACTTGGCCCAAATTTTGCGCCGTTTTGCGAACGCGCGCATAAAATTCTGCGCCTGCGGTAACGCTGCCCATCATTACGTCGCTGTGCCCGACGATATATTTGGTCGCGGCGAGGATAGTAATATCCACGCCCTTTTGCAGAGCGGGGAAAAACAACGGCGTAGCCCATGTGTTGTCAAGCAGAGTGACGATGCCCTGCGCCTTTGCGGCGGCGGCAATGGCGGGCACATCCTGCACCTCGAACGTCAAACTGCCCGGCGATTCAAGCAGGATTGCGGCGGTCCGGTCGCAAAAATGCTGCACTATGTCCGCGCCGACCGAGGGTTCGAAAAACCGCGTCTCAACGCCCCAATCGTTCAAAAATCCGCACGCGAACGACCGGCTTGGGTCATAGGCATTGTCGGTCATAAGCAACACGTCGCCGGGTTTCAGCACACTTAGCAACGCGCAATGAATTGCCGCCACGCCGCTGGGGAACAATATTGTCCCCGCCGCGCCGGTTTCCAAAGCCGTCAGCGCGTCGGCCAAAGCCCATTGCGTCGGTCCGCCACGACGGCCGTAGAAAAAGCGGCCATCCTCATCATGCCGCACACCATCGCGCAAGTCGGCAACGCTGTCATACAAGTGGGTAGAGGCACGCCAAACCGGTGGGTTGACCACACCGCCGGAAACGCCCGGAACCGCCGTCCACGCGCTCCTCCGACCGCCGGTGACCGCCTGCGTCGCGGGAGATAGCGGCCTTTGTCCGTTAATTTTGCTCATCATCTTATTTTGCCCAACTTGGCACATAAGGCAAGCACCGATGAAACCCCGCGGGGTTTACGCGCGCTTCGTTTTCGGGCAAGAAACACTATGCCCACAGTCCCTATCTATGTCCTCGCCGGTCAATCGAATGCCAATTTGGGCGGAATAGACCGCGCAATCGAAATGTTCATTGCGAACAGCGGTATGGCGGCGGAATTGGTGAAACTTGCGGTCAATGGCACGCCGTTAATCGCCGATCCACTGCGCACCGACTGGGATCCGGTTAGCCATGAACTTTTCGACGATCTGGTAACCCAGATTTTGGCGGCAATGGCGCATGTTACTGCGCAAGGGCACACGCCAGACGTGCATATTTTATGGGTACAAGGCGAAGGCTATACCGATTACCTGATTGAGCCCTATCGCGACAAATTGGTGGAATTCGTCACAACACTGCGCACGGCGATCGGGGTGCCGGACGCGCATGTCGTCATCAACCTCTTCCCCCGTGAGAGCACCGTGCGTACCGCCCAGTTGGAGGCGATTGCAATGTTGGGCGATGTTGAGACCGTGGACACATATGGCTTGGCGGGGTTTTGGGACAGCAATGCGCATTACGACCGGCCAACGCGGGAAATGATCGCTAGCCAGTTTTTGGCGCTGGTCCCCTCCCCCAGTTTGGATGACCCCAATTATGTTCGCACGGCGCAACAGGGCAGCGTCACGATGAACGAAGGCACCGTTTTTGTAACCGCCGATCCTTACACAGACTTGAGCTATTTAGCGGATGCGCGCCCGCACAATTTCATCGGCTTTTCCGGGCATGACACGCTTACGGGCGGCAATGCGGCGGATCGGTTCGATGGCGGCGATGGCGACGATGTGTTGCGCGGTCTGGGCGGAGATGACTATATTTTTGGCGGCACGCATGATGATGCACTTTATGGCGACGCGGGTAGAGATATATTGCTCGGCGGGAACGGTTTTGATCGGCTTTTCGGCGGGTCCGGCAACGACATTTTGTCCGGCGCGCGGCAGGATGACGCTTTGTATGGGCAAGGCGGCGACGACACGCTGAAAGGTGGCGATGGCGATGATGTCATGGACGGCGGCATAGGATTGGACGCAGTCAGCTATCTTGACGCAGATAACGGCGTGACGGTGTCTCTAATGGCAATCGGCCCGCAAAACACCGGAGGGCAAGGTGTTGACACTCTCCGCAATATTGAAAATCTAACGGGCAGCCTATTCACCGATATACTAACCGGTGACACAGGCGCGAACCGGCTGTCGGGGCTGGACGGAGACGACCGCCTCAGCGGGCTTGGCGGCGACGACCGCATAGACGGCGGCGCTGGACGCGATGTTATCACGGGCGGCGCGGGTCGCGACAGTATGAGCGGCGGTGCGGGGGCGGACAGGTTTATCTTCGGCGGCGGCCATTTCGCAGGCCTCACCACAGCAACCGCTGATGTGATTTTGGACTTTAGCGCCGCCGACGGCGACCGGATTGACTTGCGTCCGTTTGATGCAGTGGCTGGTTCAATCGCAAATGACGCCTTCTCGTTCATTGGCACCGCCGCGTTCAGCAGTACGGCGGGCGAATTGCGCTATGTCGTGAGCGGCGCGCGGGTGATGGTCTTGGGCGACATCAATGGTGATGGCATCGCCGATTTCGCTATCCGGCTTGACTCCGTTGCGGCGCTAACAGCGGCCGATTTCTTTTTGTAAGCAGCAGTTGCCAGCCTGCGGCGACTGGCCTATTTCTGTGAAATGGATATGCAAAGCACTGGCGTCATCGCGCCCCTAACGACCCCTGTCACCATTTACCGTAAGGATTACGCGCCGCCCGCATGGGCCGTGCCGACGGTGGCGTTGGACTTCGCGCTGGACCTCAATGCGACGAAAATAGTCAACACAATGACCGTCGAGCGGCGGGCCGATGGCCCCTTAATCCTGCGCGGCGATGGGTTGCGCGCCGATGACGTGCGCGTTGATGGCGTGGTGGTCAATGATTGGACGATGGAGGGCGATGACCTGATCCTTCCCTTGGTAGGCGATCTCCATGAGGTGACGATCACGACGGCCATCAATCCATCGACCAATACGCAATTGATGGGCCTTTATGCGTCGAACGAAATGCTGTGCACCCAATGCGAGGCGGAGGGGTTCCGGCGGATTACCTTCCACCCCGACCGGCCCGATGTTTTGAGCCGTTATTCGGTGCATATGGCGGGGGACAAGGCGGCCTTCCCCGTGCTCCTCTCCAACGGCGATTTGACCGAGACGGGGGATGTGGAAGGCGGATACCATTACGCCAAATGGGTCGATCCATGGCCGAAGCCGTCGTATCTGTTCGCATTGGTCGCGGGCGATTTGGTTGCGGCGCGCGATCACTTCACCACCATGAGCGGGCGCACAGTGGACCTCGCCATTTACGTGCGCGCGGGCGATGAGGACCGCACTGGTCACGCGATGCAGGCGCTGAAAAACGCCATGGCGTGGGACGAAGCCGAATATGGCCGCGAGTACGACCTCGACGTATTCAACATCGTCGCGGTGAGCGATTTCAACATGGGCGCGATGGAGAATAAGGGGCTGAACGTATTCAACACCCGCTACATCCTGGCCGACAAGGAAACCGCGACCGACATGGATTTCGACGGCGTAGAGGGCGTCGTCGCACACGAATATTTCCACAATTGGTCGGGCAACCGCGTCACCTGCCGCGACTGGTTCCAATTGAGCCTGAAAGAAGGCTTCACCGTCCTACGCGACCAACAATTCAGCGCGGCGATGGGCAGCCCAGCGGTCAAGCGCATTGAGGACGTAAAAATGCTCCGTGCGGCGCAGTTCGTGGAGGATGCTGGCCCCTTGGCGCACCCGATCCGGCCCGAATCCTTCATGGAAATCAGCAACTTCTACACCTCCACCATCTACAACAAAGGCGCGGAAGTCATCCGCATGATGCGCACGTTGATGGGGGCGGATGCTTACCGGAAAGGCACCGACCTATACTTTGACCGCCACGACGGCGAGGCGGCGACGTGTGAGGATTTTGTGAAGGCAATGGAGGACGGCGGCGGGATTGACCTAACCCAATTCCGCAATTGGTACACCACCGCCGGAACGCCGCGCGTCAATGTCCACATCACCCACGACGCCGAGGCGGGCGAGGCGCAACTGCGCATTAGTCAATCAATCGCCCGCAACGGCGGCGCGGCGGAGCCTTCGCACATGGTCATCCCGCTGCGCATTGCGTTGCTCGACCCCGAAACCGGCGCGCATGATGGCGAGCAATTGGTGGTATTGACGCAGGACGCAGAGGAATTCCACTTCGCGTCAGCGCGCTTCCCCGTCTTGTCGCTCAACCGCGATTTCAGCGCGCCGATTATCTTGACCAGCAACCGTCCCGCCGCCGATTTGGCGTTCTTGGCCCGCCACGACGACGACCCGTTTGCGCGGTTTGAGGCGATGCAGCAATTGATGACCGACACTTTGGTCGCTGCTGTAGGGTCAGGCGCAATTGATCTATCGGCGCAGCACGCCGTCATTGATGCCGTAGCCGCGTGCCTGTCCGATGCACGCCTAGACGATGCGCTCATCGCCGAAATCGTGCGCCTGCCAACCGAGGCGTTTTTGGGCGAGCAAATCCCGATCATCGACCCCGAAGCCATTCACATCCAACGCAAAACGCTGGAAACAGCCATTGGTCGTGCGCTTTTCGCGGAGTGGGAGGCATTGGTGTCGCGCCTCTCCGCCCTGCCCTATGCATGGAATGCGGAGGCAAAGGGGCAGCGCAAATTGCTGTCCAGCGCGCTGATGTACCTCGTTGCGGGTAACGCCGATACTGGCGCAAAGGCCGCCTTTGCACTTTACGAAACTGCCGACAATATGACCAACCGTATGTCCGCGTTGCAGGCGTTGCGCGATTTGCGGTCACCCCTGCGGGACCGCGCGCTGGCCGATTTTTATGCGCGGTTTGAAGGCGATGCGCTCGTCATCGACAAATGGTTCAGCCTGCAGGCGATTGCGCTTCGCGATGATACGCTGGACGTCATCCGCACACTGGCGCAGCATCCCGCATTCAGCATGAGCAACCCTAACCGGTTGCGCAGCCTCTATATGGTCCTGACGGCAAACCAACGGATTTTCCATGACGCGACCGGCGCGGGATATGACTTGATTGCCGATGTGATTATCGAACTCGATAAAACCAACCCGCAAACCGCAGCGCGGATGGTGCCGCCGCTTGGCCGCTGGCGCCGGTTTGATGAGGAGCGCGCGGCCAAAATGCGGGCGGCGCTGGAGCGAATTCACAATAGCGGCACTTTGTCCCGCGATGTGGCGGAGCAGGTGCTGAAATCCCTAGGCTAAGCTATTTGCTGCGCCTGTCGTAAACCCAAACGAGCAATGCAACGAGCAGGCCGAACAACAAACCACCGACCATGCCGACGGAAATCTGCCCGAAGATCATGCCAAGTATCACCCCGATGAGCAGCGCAAACGGGATGAAAATCCCGCCCGCTATCGGATTGGTCTCCGGCTTTTTCGGGGGCGGCGGGGTTTTGGAGTCGGTTGGCTTTTCGGTCATGCCCCGCGCATAGCCGCTGCGCCAATGCTTGCCAAGCGGTTGCAACGGGACCGTTGCCGCGCGGCGCGTCAAATGTGCGACAAAGCATCGGGCAATTCGTGCGCTCCGGTAATCCGCACATACTCCGCCACCGCAAAACGGTCGGTCATTCCCGCGATGAAATCGGCGATATGGCGGCTGCGCTCCGGCTCGGCATCGGGCAGCGCGGCGCGCCAAACATCGGGGAGCAGGGCGGCGTTGGCGGCATAAGCGGCGAACAACGTCGCAACGACATCCCCCGCCGCGTCAGCCGCCGTCATCTGACTGGGGTGATGGTAAAGATTGGCGTACATAAACGCCTTCAACCGCCGTTCCGCCGCCGCCATTTCGTTGGAAAATCCCGCCAGCATTCGGCCAGCGGCGCGAACCTCCCCAACGTTTTGCACGCCCGTTTCGGCAATGCGCGCTTTTGTTGCGGCAATCACGTCGTTGACCATCACGCCAATCTGTTCCCGCGTCAGCTCGCCAACCAGCCGCCGGTCGCCTACATGCGGAAAGCGCGTTTTGATACCGGCCCAACGACCCCCGAGTTCGGGGACTTCACACAGTTGCTCGACACTTAACAATCCCGCGCGCACGCCATCATCGATGTCGTGCGCATCATAGGCGATATCATCGGCCACCGCCGCCACTTGGGCCTCCAGGCTGGCATGGCTGGAAAGGTCCAATGGAAACGCCGCATCGACCGCCGCCAGCGCCCAGCCGGGACGATGCACGGGGCCGTTGTGCTTAGCGAGACCTTCAAGCATGTCCCAGCTCAGGTTCAATCCGGCACGGTCAGGATAGGGACAATCAAGGGTGGTGAGTGTGCGAATGGTGTGCCCATTATGGTCAAACCCGCCTGCCGCAGCCATTGCGGATTTCAGCGCCTTTTCGCCCGCATGGCCAAAGGGCGGATGGCCAATATCATGGGCAAGGCATAGCCCCTCCGTCAAATCCTCATCAAGGCCGAGCGCGCGGGCAATCGTGCGGCCAATCTGTGCGACCTCAAGGCTATGCGTCAACCGGACGCGGTAATGATCGCCATCCGGGGCAATAAACACCTGCGTCTTGTGACGCAAACGGCGAAAGCTCATCGAATGGATGATCCGATCGCGGTCGCGTTGAAAGATATTGCGCGGCCCGCGGGTTTCCCCGCTCGCCTCGGTTACCATGCGCCCCCGGCTGTGCTCCGGATGCGCGGCATAGGCCGCCTTTTCGATCATACGCACCCCAGTTCATTCGCCAAATTCAGGCCCTAGCGTGTTGGCAGGGGTTCGACAACGCTTCCGTCCTCGCTTTGCCAGGCAAAGCCATCACCACCTGTATCGCGCCATTTTTTCTCCCACGCTTTGGCCTCGGCCAGCGTGTCGAACGGACCGACGACCATGCGCCGCGTTTTGCCCCACGGGGCGGACCAACCGCTTAGCCCTTTGAACAAATCGGGGTTCTTGCGCGCGGCGTTGCGATAGTCGAACCGCAACGCGGAGACATCACGCCCCGTGGCGATTTGCACCCAATTGCGCTTTGGCTGTGGTGCCTTTGCTGGCGGTGATTTGGCGGCGGGCGACGGCGGCGTCGCGCGTGGTTGCGATGCGGCCGGGTTTGCG
>JBGSOJ010000121.1:0-3865 GCA_041739175.1 Sphingomonadaceae bacterium | reverse complement strand
CGACGGTTTCCGCCGCGCCGCCTGCGTTAATATCGGCGACCGCCACGCGCCAGCCTTGCCCGGCAAAATGCACCGCCACCGCGCGGCCAATGCCACTGCCACCGCCGGTGATCAGGATTGTTTTGGCCATATGCGCCCCTAAATCGTCTCGAAATTATTATAGCAATGCCAGGCGAAAATCGCCGCGCTGCCGCGATGCGGGGACCAGTCGGCGGTGAGCGCCCGCGCCGCCTTTTCGGTCGGCCGTTTGTCCAGACCCATGATGCGTTTCAGGCTTTCTTGCACCGCCAAATCGCCCGCCGGAAAGACATCGCCGCGCCCCTCGGCAAACAGCAGATAGATTTCCGCCGACCAACGGCCAATCCCCTTAACGGCGGTGAGCATCGCAATCGCGTCCTCATCATCGTCGGGCAAAGCATCCAGCGCAAGGTCGCCCGACAGCGTCAATTCGGCCAATGACCGCGCATAGCCTTGCTTCTGCCGCGACAATCCGCACGCCCGCAACGCATCGTAATCGCGGATGAGCAGGGCATCGGGCGCACACGCCGCGCCCAATTCCGCCTCCAGCTTTGCCCAAACCGACGCGGCGGCGGCGACGCTGACCTGTTGGCCAACGATGGTGCGCAGCAGCGTCTGATACCCCGGCGCGCGGATGCGTGGTTCGGGATAGCCCGCGATTTCCAGAGCACGGGCGATTCGCGGCTCCTGCGCCGCCAACGCGTCGAGCGATGCCGTTAATTGGGCGGCGGAAAGCCCCATGTTTAGAGCTGGATCAGCGTCTTTGGCGCCTCGCTGGCGGAGCGGGCGTCGATTTTCCACCGCAACACCTGCATCCCGCCTTCGGTCACTGGCCCTTTGTCGGTGTTGTTGGTGCGGATGGTGCCATTGGTGCGCACGGTGAAACTGCCCTTTATCGGCGTAATGCCCATTTTTTCCATTTCCTTGCCCGGGCCAGCTTTGCCGCCACCGAACATGCCCGTCATTGCCAGCATACCGGGATCGCCCATGCTCGATTGGCCGCCAACAAAGCCGGGGGCGGAGATTTGCACGGCGTTATCATCCCACCGCGTGATGGTCAGGAACGGCTGCCCCGTGGGCACATCGGCAATCAAGGGGAAGCCGAAATTGTCGTTCAGCATGCCGCTGGTTTTGTACACGACCCTAAATGTGCCGCCCCGCACCCACTTAACGCTTTCCCATCCGCGTTGGCGTTCCAACCGGTCGGTAAAGTCGGCAAGCGTGTCGGGGTTGGTGGGGTCGATGCCGCCCAACATGGCCTGCATTTCCTTCGCTTCTTCCTTCTCGCGGGCAATGTTGGCGTCAAATTCGGCGCGTTGGCTGGCGATTTCTTCCTTGGTGCATGGGCGTTCGGCATAGGAATCGTTTTCGGGGTCATAGTCTGCCGCAGCGTCAGCGGCCTCCATCGCGGCTTCGGCGCCTTCCATCGCGGCGTCAGCGCCTTCGCGGGGAGGAGGGGGTATATCAATCGTCGCCACCGATGCCTCGGCATAGCCGCCCATGCTGCTGCCTTCGGGGCCATAGCAATAGGGCGTAAATTCGCGGTTGAGTTCCGACTTTTTGGCCTCCGCCATCATCATCGCAAGGGTGACGATTTGCACATCGCCCGAATAGCTGAACATATAGCTGCCATCGGCGTTGATCACCGCCTCGGACGTAAACTCGCCCGGTAGGGTGAGGCAGCCGGACAAAGCAAGCGTGCTGACGCCCAATGCGGCAACGGTGGCAAATTTCTTCAACAACATGGCACTCTCCCCAAGGGTAAATTATAATCCGGCCTTTATCGATGCCGCATACAGCGCAATCGCCGCCGCGTTCGACACATTCAGCGATTCCATTCTGGCATGAATTGGCAATTTGGCAAGCGCGTCGCAATGCTGCTCAATATTATGCCGCATCCCTTCGCCCTCCGCGCCCAGAACCAGCGCGTTTTTGCCGACGGTTAGCGCATCGGCCAGCGTCAAGTCGGTGTGTCCGGTAAGGCCAATGCGCCAATAGCCGGCCTCCGCAATTTCCTCCAGCGCGCGGGCAAGGTTCACCACCCGCACCCACGGCACGGTTTCCAAAGCGCCAGAGGCCGCCTTTGCCACCACGCCTGATTCGGGCGGGGCGTGCCGGTCCTGCGTCACCACGCACACCGCGTTAAACGCCGCCGCGCTGCGGAAAATTGCGCCGACATTGTGCGGGTCGGTGACTTGGTCGAGCACGAGGACGGGGCGGATATTGTCCTGCCCCTCCACCAACGCATCCTCCAGGAACACATCGTCGAGCGGTTGGACAAGCGCCACCAACCCCTGATGCGGGGCCTCCTTTGGGATCAGACGCCCCAAATCGGCGACATCGCAATATTGCACCGTCACATCATCGGGGACGTCCAGCGTGGCGAGCGCATCGCGTGTCGCCAGCAGTTTCATCACTTCGCGGTCAGGATTGTCCAGCGCCGCCTCAACCGCGTGCCGTCCCCAGAAATAGATCGCCTTTTGCTTCGGCGTCTTATGTTTGCCTCGTTTTGCCATAGGCGAGGCCTAGCCGAAAGGCGCGCGGTGGGGAAGGGGGCTTGTCGCGCTGTCGGCCCAATGCCCACCCCGCTGCGACTAAGCGGCCTTTCGGCGCGCCAAGTCTCGCTCCCCTCCCGCTTGCGGGAGGGGCTGGGGGTGGGCATTCTAAGCCCTATTTATCCTTCTCGCCCGGCAAATCCTCATCGCCCCAAATCGCATCGCGCTTGATATAGCCAAGGCGGCCTGCGACGTCGAACAGGCAATAGGTCGCGGTGCAATCGGAAATCTTCCCAACCACGCCCGGCTCCGCACGCCAGTTGATGCGCGATTTGGGATCGGCGGCGTCGTGCATCGTTGACGGCCCATTGCTGGTAACCATCGCCGTGCGCTGCGTGCTGAGCAGTTTTAGGTGCATCCACCCCTGCGTGCCATCAGGGTCCTCCACCATACGCCAATCGGATTCCTTGCCGACGACTTTCATCGGCATATTTTTGCGGACATAGACCCATTTGATGGGGTAGATGTCGCGCGGGCCGGTGCGCAGATAGGCCTTATCCTTGCGCAGGCTCATCCAATAGGGATCGACCGCCGATTTCGCCTGCGCCAGCAACGCGGGTGCCATGCCGCCGGTCAAGAGCACCGCCGCCGCCAAGGCCGCGCCCAGCCCAACCCGAATCCGATTCGCCCGCAATACCCCCGTAATAGTCATGGCCCGCCCTGCCTTTGTTGCCGTCATTATAAGATGTTGGTTGTGGGGGATTTATAGCGTTAACCATGCGGGCCGTGCAACCGCCTGTCTTGACCTTTTTCGCAACCGTGCCATAGCAGGGCACATGGCCGACACGCACAAAACTCCCCCCAAAGTCATCGTCACCCGCCGGCTGTTGCCCGCGACCGAGGCGCGGATGGCGGAGCTGTTCGATTGCGTGTTCAACGAAGGCGATGCGGCGATGGACCGCGACGCATTGATCGCGGCGATGCAGGATTGCGATTGCCTTGTCCCCACCGTCACCGACCATCTGGACGCCGATATGATCGCGGCGGCGGGACCGCGATTGAAACTGATTGCCAGCTTTGGCACCGGCTTTGACCATATCGATTTGGCGGCGGCAAAGGCGAAGGGCGTGATTGTCACCAACACGCCGGGCGTATTGTCGGAGGATACCGCCGATATGACGATAACGCTGATCCTCGCCGTCACCCGCCGCTTTGCCGAGGGGGTAAGGATGCTGACCGCGGGCAAGTGGCTTGGTTGGGGGCCGAATGTGCTGCTCGGCCACCGGATTGCGGGCAACACTTTGGGCATTGTCGGCCTTGGCCGGACGGGCGAGGCGGTGGCGCGGCGCGCG
>JBGSOJ010000322.1:0-3272 GCA_041739175.1 Sphingomonadaceae bacterium | reverse complement strand
GCGCCCCGCCAGCCACGCGCCGCCAAAGGCAAAGGCAAGTAACAGCGCCAACGCAGCCGCCAGCGCGAGCAGCACGGAGGCGGGCAATTGGCTCCACAACCCTTCCCGCACCGCCGCCGACAAAGCGACATAGACGGCAAGCGCAATCACAATCCGGTCGAGCCACGCGGTAACATCGCGCCGCGCCATGACGGCCGCGCGCACCCATGGTTGAATGACTTGGCCGATTACAAACGGCAGCAATAGGATGAGGGCAATGCGCAGCACCACTTCGCCGCCAATCACCACCCCCTTCTCTGAACCCAGCGCGGCGAACAGCAAGGGCGTGACCACCACGCCGACAAGGTTGATGAGCGCGGCGGCAATGACCGACGCGGCGACATTGCCCTTCGCCAGCGTGTTATAACTCGTCGCGCTTTGCACGGTGGAGGGCAGGACGCCGAGATAGAGCAGGCCCAATGCCACGATCGGCGGCAGGAATGGCGCAAAGGCGAGGCTTAGCGCCCATCCCGCCATCGCCATTGCGCCAAACACCCATAGGAATATGCCGCCCTGAAGCCGCCAATTCTTGACGCCGTGCAACACCTCATCGCGCGGCAGACGGATGCCGTTCAGCAGGAACAGGATGAATATGCCGATATTGCTCACCACGCCTGCCACCGGCGCGGCTGCATCGGGGATTGGCCACGCCGCCGCCAAGGCAAAGGTGGCAAGCAAAAGCCAAATGAGCTTGTCGGACAACATCGTGCGGAACATGGCCGTGTCCTAAGGCGATGCTTGACCAAAGCCAACAAAAACCCTATGTCCAACGCCTACACCGACCCAATCGGGAAGGCCCGCCGTCGCGCAGCGGGCACAGAATGGATTGGTCATCGGACCCGATAGACGCGATAAAGCTGCATTCTAGGCCCTTTACGGGGTTTGGACATGCGGCTTTTGTTGTCTGTTTAGGCCCCATGATTGGGGCGTGCGAATCACCGTTATGGTGGGGATTTTCCCCGCCCCATTTTGAAGGTCCAGAACGCTTTATGGCAACGTCTCCCACCGCTAAGCCCAATCTGTCGACGCGCGAAAAGCGTATCCGCAAAATTTTCGGTAACATCCACGAAGTCATCGAAATGCCGAACCTGATTGAGGTTCAGCGCGAAAGTTACGAGCAATTCTTGCGCTCTGACCCGTCGATTGGCTATGTCTCGGGCCTCGAAAAAACATTGCGCAGCGTGTTCCCGATTAAGGATTTCGCGGGCACTGCCGAGCTTGATTTCGTGCATTACGAATTGGAACATCCCAAATTCGACGTTGAGGAATGCCGTCAACGCGGGATTACGTACGCCGCGCCAATGAAGGTAACCTTGCGCCTGATCGTGTTTGAGGTTGACCCCGATACGGAAGCACGCAGCGTCCTCGATATTAAAGAACAAGACGTCTACATGGGCGACATGCCGCTGATGACCGGCAATGGCACGTTCTTTGTCAACGGGACCGAGCGGGTTATCGTCAGCCAGATGCACCGTTCGCCGGGCGTATTGTTCGACCACGACCGCGGCAAAACGCACTCGTCGGGCAAGTTCCTGTTCGCGGCGCGGATCATTCCCTATCGCGGCTCATGGCTCGATTTTGAATTCGACGCGAAAGACATCGTCAATGTCCTCATCGACCGGAAGCGTAAGCTGCCGGTAACGACATTGCTGTATGCGCTGGGTCTGGACGATGAAGCGATCCTCAACGAATTTTACGACACGGTGAAATTTGAGCGCGGTAAGGACGGCTGGAAAATCCCTTTCAACGCCGACCAATGGCGCACGCAAAAACCGTCGTTCGACATGATCGACGCAAACAGCGGTGAAGTAATCTTCCCCGCCGGTCAAAAAATCACGCCGCGCGCCGCCACCAAAGCGGTGAAGGATGGCCTGACGCATTTGTTGATCCCGACCGAGGAAATCTTTGGCCGGTACAGCGCCTATGACCTTATCAACGAACAAACCGGTGAGATTTATGTGGAGGCGGGCGATGAAATCACCGCTGAGAATCATGAAAAGCTGGAGAAATCGGGCCTTGATACTTTGGTGCTGCTCGACATTGACCATGTCACCACCGGCCCATGGATTCGCAACACGCTGAAAGCCGATAAGGCCGAAAACCGCGATATGGGCCTTGAGGCGATTTACAAAGTCATGCGCCCCGGCGAACCGCCAACGCGCGAAACCGCCGATGCCTTGTTTGAGGGCCTGTTCTTCGATCCCGAACGCTATGACCTGTCCGCCGTGGGCCGCGTTAAGCTGAACATGCGGATGAAGATCGACGTCGAGGACACGCTCACCACCTTGCGCACCGAAGATATTTTGGCGGTCGTCAAGGAGCTTGTGAACCTGAAAGACGGCAAGGGCGAGATTGACGACATCGACAACCTCGGCAACCGGCGCGTGCGTTCGGTGGGCGAACTCCTCGAAAACCAATATCGCGTGGGACTGCTGCGCATGGAGCGCGCGGTTAAGGAGCGTATGTCCTCGGTCGATGTATCGACGGTCATGCCAAACGACCTCATCAACGCGAAACCGGCGGTTGCCGCTGTGCGCGAATTCTTTGGCTCAAGCCAATTGTCGCAATTCATGGACCAAACCAACCCCTTGTCCGAAGTCACCCACAAACGCCGCGTGTCGGCGCTTGGGCCGGGCGGTCTGACGCGCGAACGTGCGGGCTTTGAGGTGCGCGACGTTCACCCGACGCATTATGGCCGGATCTGCCCGATTGAAACGCCCGAAGGCCCGAACATTGGCCTGATTAACTCTTTGTCCTCGTTTAGCCGCGTGAACAAATATGGCTTCATCGAAACCCCCTACCGCGTTGTCAAAGGTGCGCAGGTGACGAAGGAAGTCAAATATCTGTCCGCGATGCAGGAACAGAATGAGACAATCGCGCAAGCATCCGCCGCCACCGACGAAGAAGGCCGCTTGCTCGACGATTTGGTCAGCGCGCGGGAAAATGGCGAATTCGTCATGGCCCCGCGTGAGCAAATCACGCTGATGGATGTGTCGCCGAAGCAATTGGTTTCGGTCGCCGCCTCACTGATCCCGTTCTTGGAAAACGATGACGCCAACCGCGCGCTCATGGGCTCCAACATGCAACGCCAAGCCGTGCCCTTGGTCCGTGCCGAGGCACCGCTTGTCGGCACCGGCATGGAGGGCACCGTTGCCCGCGACTCCGGTGCTGCGATTGCCGCCCGTCGGCCCGGCATCATCGACCAAGTCGACGCGACCCGCATCGTGGTCCGC
>JBGSOJ010000034.1:0-9467 GCA_041739175.1 Sphingomonadaceae bacterium | reverse complement strand
CGTGATGCGCATATGCGTCGGATCGCCGGTCACAGCGACCTCTGCTTCCCCACCATAGGTCAGCGCGTTGTCGATCAGGTTGCGCAGCGCGCGCCGCATCAGCACGGGACGCAGCGCGACGCCCCTTATAACGCCCTGCCCCGCGCGATAGCCGCCCGCATTGCCGTCCGCGACGAAGCGCACCGGCTTTCCCTGATCGGCATAGTCGTCACACAAAGCCTGCAACATCGCGCCGACATCGACATTTTCCAGCGCCTCGCCCGACCGGCCCAGCCGCGCCAGCGTCAGAATATCGTCGAGCATCTGACTCATTTCGCCCACGGTGTCGATCATGCGCTCGCGCTCGCCCTCATCCTCGGCATCGACGCCGACGGTTTCCAGCCGCAGGCGAAGCGAGGCGAGCGGGGTTTTGAGGTCATGCCCAATCGCGCCCAGCATGACGTCTTTTTCGCCCACAAGGGTGCCGACCCGTTCCTGCATATTGTTGAACGCCGCGATTAGCCGCCGCATATCGTCGGGACCAGCCTCCGCCATGGGCCGGTGTTCGGCGTCGAGCGCAAACGCCTGCGTCCGCTCGGTCAATGTCTTAAGCGGCCGCGCCATGCGAAAGGCGATAAACGCCAGCGGCAACAACACGGCCAGATACAGCACCAACGTCTGCCCAATCAGCCAGCCGACAAAGCGGTCCTCCCGCGTGCGCACCCGCGTTGCCGCGCTGATCATGCGGCCATCGGGCAGCCGCGCGCTAACCATCATCGCGTCGCGGTGTTGCCGTTCCCACCGCGCCAGCGCTGGCCCCGTCAGTTCTGGCGGGTGCCCCAAAGCAAGTTCCGGCGGCAGCCGCTCCGCCTGCGTTTCGACCACGACAATATCGGACAAGGCCGGCTGCACCTGCATCAACACCTGCGCCGCGCGTTCGGACAAATCGTCGTGTGCGTCGGCATCAGCAGGCACGATTGCCGCCGTCGTTATCGCAAGCGGCGCAATGCGCGGCAGCTTTTCCAGCCGCAGGCCATCATCGCGGCGCGGACCGACCGCGCGGAAAGGAACCATAGTGCGCTCCTCCCCCCTTGCCCGGCGTTCCGCGATGCGCGCCGCGCGGCGGTCCTGCCGCGCCAGTAAGCGGTCCTCATTAATTTCCCCGCGATCTAGCGCATCGAGCATATTGCCAATGCGCGCCACCGCGATGGAGGCGGATTGAATTTCCGCCTCATGCTCACGCGCTTCCCACAGAAAGGCGAAATTGACCAATTGCGCCACCAACAAGGCAAGGGCGGCGACCATGATGATCTGCCCCGGCAGGCTGCTGGGCCATGGCCGCCACCGGCGGCGCGCAGAGGCGGGGGTTTCGGGCACGCTTATCGATTATCCAACCGTAATGACTTCGGCGGTCAGGCGGTATCCGCCGCCCCACACGGTTTTGATAAGTTTGGGATTGCGCGGGTCCTCCTCCAACTTCTTGCGCAGGCGGCTAATCTGGTTGTCGATCGCGCGGTCAAATGGCCCCGCCTCGCGCCCCTGCGTCAAATCGAGCAATTGATCGCGGGTAAGCACTTGTCCGGCTCGTTCCACCAAGACCTGAAGCAGGCGCAATTCACCGCCCGACAGCGGCACCAAAGTGCCTTCGGGATCATGCAATGTCTGCTCCACGGTTTTCAGCGTCCATCCGGCAAAACGAAAGCCCGCGGCGGACGGTGCAACCTTTGTCCCTTGCGCGCTGCGGCGGAGCACGGTGCGGATGCGGGCGACGAGTTCACGCGGGGAGAACGGTTTGACGATATAATCATCCGCGCCCATTTCCAGGCCAACGATGCGGTCGGTCTCCTCCGACTTAGCGGTAATCAGGATAACCGGCATCTCGCCTTTCTCGCGCAAATGCCGCGTCAGGCTCAGCCCGTCTTCGCCGGGCATCATAATGTCGAGCAGGACCAAATCGACAGCATAGGCATTCAACATCGCGCGCGCTTCGGCGGCGCTGACGGCTTCGGTGGTGCGAAAGCCTTGTTTGGCGAGATACCGCGCGAGCGGTTCGCGGATTGATGCTTCGTCATCGACGACCAATATATGCGGGCGGGTGCTCAAATGTTTGGCTCCTGTGGGCGGGGGTCACTTATATGACAGAAGGCGGGCCATCGGGCCAGATGCGTTTCACCGGGGCAGGGGTGAAGCGTCTCTGACGGCGATGGCCCGCCAATCGAACCGAAGGTTTATGCGCCAACGAACCTTAAGGGTTAGGAGGAGGGACAGGCCACAATCGGCGCACCCGCTCCGGCTCGAATGTGGTTTATTCGGCGGCAGGGGCCATCATTTGGTCGCCCCCACGCTTTCCGCGCATACCGCCGCGCTTTTCGCGCATGGCTTGGCGTTCGGCCTTTGTCACGACGCCGTTGTTGTCGGCATCCATCGCGGCAAAGCGGGTGAGTGCGGCCGCGCGGAATTCATCCTGGCTGATTGCTTTATCGCCATTGGTGTCGGCCTGCGCCATCATCATGCCGCGCCGACCGCCGCCTTCATGGCCGCCCCCGTGCTGACCGCCGTGATGACCACCGCGCATGGCTTTTCCGCCACCGCGACGCCCTTCGCGGCCCTTCATCATGTCCGCAGCAGCGGCAAATTCAGCCTCGCTGAGCGCGCCGTTGCCATCGGTGTCCATCTTGGCAAAGCGTGCCTCTTGACGCTCGGTGCGTTTGGCCTGCCATGCGGCCTTCTGCTCTTCGGTCATGTTCGCCATCCGCTGCTCGCGGCGTTCGGCGCGCTTTTCCTGCCGCTCGGCGCGTTTGTCCATGCGGGCGGCCTTTGCGGTTTCCAATTCGGCCTTGCTCAACTGGCCATCGTTGTTGGTGTCAACGGCGGCAAAGCGCATGTCCTTTCGCGCCGCCCTGTCGGCTTCGCTCAAGACATTGTCCTTATTGACGTCCATCCGTTTGAACATCATGTCGCTGGCGGCGGTGGCTTCGGCGCGGGTAACTTCGCCATTGCCGTCGCGGTCCATGCCTTTACCACCATAGCCCTGCGCCATGGCAACGCCGGAGGCCAAAAGAGCAACGCCTGCTGCGCCGGCCAATAGAAATTTCTTCATGGGATAATCCTTTCAAATCTGGATGCCTGATCCTGATAACGGGGCTGTCCATGTCCAACGGTATAGCGCATCTTTGTCCCGAAACTGTGTCAGACCAAGGTTAGATTTGTCACAAAGTGTCGCGTGCGGGTCAAGGGTTCATCGCCGCGCAAGGTTTGCATGTACGGGAATGTTACACAGCAAAACAACAAAATGTCTTTGCATGACGATAAATTGCGTTATCGTGCCGGTAACGGTCAGGGGTAAGGCAAAGGACACCCACAATGGATCAAAGCCATGCCCTGTATCTGGGAATGCTTGCCGCGATGTTGACACCAACGACGTCCGCCTGCGCGCGCAACACGGCTGAATTGGAGAATGCGGGTTTGGATTGTGCAATCACCGGGGCGAAATTTCTGAATGCCGATTTGAGCGACGCGGCGCTGTGTGATAGGTTTTACACCAACCTTGGTCCGGCGGCGACGCGGATCGATTCGCTTCGTTTCACAATTACCCCAAACGGCAGTATTTCGGTGCGCATCGTCACAGAAAACGGCGATGAAAAGGATTACGGTATCGACGTTATGGATCGGGCGATGACCCTTACCGATTTTGATACGCTGGCCCGCACGGTCAGCGCTCGCTATCAACAATGAAACAATTTGCCCATTTTTGAATCAAGGGAGTTTTAGGATGCGGTTGGAACGCTTTACCATGATCGACAGCACGAGTCTTCGTCCGGCGGAGCTTTTGCAGGAACTTGCCATTGTTGACATCGACATGCTGACGGGCGGCGTGCGGGACAATGGCTTGTTGACCGGCAGCATTGGTTATACGCCGCTTTCCTCCCCGCTCATTTATTCCGATGGCGAGAAGTTGGCGGTGCATGTCGCCGATGCCTGCTGCTGCGCCGGGTGTATGGAGTTTGACGACAAATCGTTCCAACCCGGCGGCGACCGCGTCTATATCGACACCATTCCGGGGAACACCACCACCACGGCAACGCTGACCCCGGGCAGCTTTGTTGGCAGCGATTTGGATAGCCCCACCGACACGGACTGGTTCAGCATCACCTTGACCGCTGGCCAAAGTTACACTTTCTACACCATCGTTAGCGGCGGCGGGCTGGACACCATCCTGACGCTTTACAACAGCGCGGGTTCGTTAATTTCGCAAAACGATGATGCCAATACATCGGCGGGGCTCTATTGGTCCGAAATCCGCTATACCGCCACCACCAGCGGCACGTTTTTCTTAGGCGTATCGGGCTATAGTGGCGACACTGGTTCCTATTATCTGACCAGCAGCGCGCCGGTTTCTGACACCATCGCCGCCAGCAGCAGCACGACGGCCGCGCTGACACTTGGGTCGTCGGTAACGGGCGAAATTAATGCCAATGGCGACCATGACTGGTACGCCGTCACCTTGACGGCGGGCACCACCTATGAGTTCGTGACCAGCGCCGTGAACGGCACCGATGTTGATACGACCTTGGTGCTGCGCAACGGCACAGGCGCAGCGTTGGGCTATAACGATGATAGCTCCGGCACCTATTCGCGCCTGTTGTTCACGGCATCGACAAGCGGGACCTATTATCTCGACGTCGGCGCATGGGGCAATCAGGAAAGCGGCGCCTATCAGGTGCGCATGGCGGAGCCGCCACCATTGACTCTTTGGACGCTCGATCAAGTCGCCGACCAGTTGGAGAACGGCTATTGGGGCGGCACCGGCGCGGCGCGGCATTTCAATGTGACGCCCGGCGGCAATATTACCGTGAACATCACCGCGCTCACCGCCGATGGTCAGTTCCTCGCACGCGCGGCGCTGGATACCTGGACGGATGTGCTGGGTATCACCTTCACAGAAGTCAGCACCGGCGGGCAAATCACCTTTGACGACACCGAAGAAGGCGCGTTTGCCACCTCCTCGCGCTCGGGAAATACGATTATCAGCTCGCAGGTCAATGTGTCGACCGACTGGGTGGCCCAATACGGCACCGGCCTCGCCACCTATTCGTTCCAGACCTATATCCACGAAATCGGCCACGCCATTGGCCTTGGCCATGCGGGCAATTATAACGGCTCGGTTAGCATTCCGGGTGATTTGCTCTATCTGAATGACAGTTGGCCAGTGACCGTCATGTCCTATGTCGATCAAGAGGAAAGCCCCTATTTCCAAGGCTTGGGCTTTAGCCGCGCCTATATCATGACGCCGATGGGCGCGGATATTGTGGCGATGCAGGCGATGTATGGCTTTGCCACGACAGTGCGCACCGGCGACAGCACCTATGGCTTTAACAACAACACCGGACGCGCGGTGTATGACGCGACGGTTGGCATTATCCCTGAGGCCTATGCCATTGTAGACAATGGCGGCATCGATACGCTGGATTACTCCGGCTATAATGCGGCGCAGACCATCAATTTGAATGCGGAAACCTTCTCCAATGTCGGCGGCCGCACGGGCAATGTCAGCATCGGGCGCGGCACAATCATTGAAAACGCCATTGGCGGCGGCGGGGCCGACACCTTGATCGGCAATGCAGCGGCCAACATTTTGCAAGGGCGCGGCGGAGTCGATACGATTGGCGGCGGTGACGGCAATGACATCATCATCGGCGGCGCAGGTGCAGATATCCTAACCGGCGGCGCGGGCAATGATACCTTCCGCTATCTGGTGGCAAGCGAGGGCCCAACCTCCGGCACCGCCGAAAGCATCACCGATTTCACCGTGGGCAGCGATAAGATCGACCTGATCGCGCTGAACGTCACCAGCCATACAATCACCAATTCTGGCAGCGTCTATACGCTGAACGCAGTTAGCGCGGGCGGCACTGTGCGCATTGCGGTGACCACCACCGGCGGCGCGCTGACGGCGGCGGATATTTTGTTCACGGCTCCTGCCGGACCCATCAATGGCACCGGCGCGGGTGAGACACTCAACGGGACCAGCGGCGATGATGTTATCAATGGCCTTGGCGGCAATGATACGCTCAACGGCCTCGCGGGCAACGACACGATGGACGGCGGCACCGGCAATGACATATTGGTCGGCGGCGCAGGCGTTGATATCCTCACTGGCGGCACCGGCACCGACACTTTCCGCTATCTGGCGGTCAGCGAGGCACCCAACACCGGCACCACCGAAACCATCACCGACTTTACCCCGGGCAGCGACAAGATTGACCTGACCGCGATTGGCGTGACCAGCTACACAATCACCAATGCCGATTCAGTCTACACGCTAAACGCGGTTACCGCGAGCGGCACTTTGCGGTTGGCGGTCACCACGACGGCGGGCGCATTGACGGCCTCCGATATCCTTGGCCTGCCCGCGCCATCGGGTCCAATCAACGGCACCAACGCCGCCGAAACGCTCGACGGGACCAGCGGCGATGATGTTATCAACGGCGCAGGCGGCAATGATATTCTCAACGGGCTTGCCGGCGACGATATCCTGAACGGTGACGGCAATAACGACACGCTGAACGGCGGCGATGGCAACGATACGCTGAACGGCGGCATCGGCACCGACAATATGGTCGGCGGCGCGGGGAATGATGCGTATTTTGTCAACCTGACCACCGATACCGTCACCGAATTGGCAAACCAAGGGACCGACACGGTCAATTCGTCGGTCGTTTGGACGCTGGCGCAGCATTTTGAGAACCTCACGCTCACCGGCGGGGCGGCGATTAATGGCACCGGCAACAGCGTGGCGAATATCATCACCGGCAATCTGGGGGCCAACACCTTGGCAGGGCTTGGCGGCGACGACACGCTGACCGGCGGCAATGGCAACGACCGGATGATCGGCGGCGCGGGCGCGGACACCATGACCGGTGGCCTAGGCAACGACACCTATCAGATTGTCGATGCGCTCGACACCGTGATTGAGGCGGTGGGCGAAGGCATTGATCTGGTGCAGGCGTATCTCGACTATACGCTGGATGCGAATGTCGAGAACCTCTATCTATATGGCAGCGCGCTGGTCGCCACAGGCAACGCGCTGAACAACCGGATAATCGGCACCACAGGCGCCAACACACTAAACGGTATGGATGGCAATGATTTCATCTATGGCGGCAACGGCAATGACATCATCACTGGCGGCGCGGGGCGTGATTTCTTGTTTGGCCAAACAGGTGCGGATCGGTTTGTTTTCGATGATGGCGACATTATGGGTTCCACCAGTGCAACCGCCGATCTCATCCGCGATTTTAGCATCGCACAGGGCGACACGATTGACCTTTCGTTGATGGATGCGATCACCGGCGGCGCGGACAACGCCTTTGCCTTCATCGGCACTGCGGCGTTCACCGGCACAGCAGGGCAATTGCGGTTCCAGACTAGCGCCAGCAGCACCACGGTCATGGGCGACATGAACGGCGATGGCGTCGCCGATTTCTGGATCGTGATGAATGGCGTCCATGCACTGACCGCCTCCGAATTCGTGCTGTAAAGCGCACGCATATTGGACACATAAAGGCCGCGCTATCCTGTGATAGCGTGGCCTTTTTTTGTGGCGCGCGTGCGGTGAGTTATGGTTTTGCCTTGGTCATATTTTTGCCCGCCGTAACCAACCGATCGCCCAGCGCAACCGCCTCCGCCGTGCAACGGGTGACAATGGCCTCGGGCGCTGCTCTGTTGCCAAAATCGTTCAGCAGCACGTCGGTCAACAACGGCTCCAAATCGATTCCGGGCGAGCGCGTTTCGATTTTCCCGATGTAATAGCCCACGACAATAACGCCGCCCATTTTGGCGTCCTGATCAACCTTCGATTCGCCGCCGTAACGGGTCAAGAACAGGGCAAGGCATTGTGCATCGGTGCGGTTGGCGGCGGCGATTTTCTTCTTGCTGGCGGCGTGAACCGGCGCACTCGATATGGTTAAGGCCAATGCGGCGGCGGTCGCGATACATGCTAAGCGCTTCATGTCTGCAATTCTCCCCAGTTTACCGGCGCATAAAATGCGGTTGCCGGTGAGAGCAAACCCTGTTGCGTCCGTTTCGGTTACACCCGCATCGGCATCAGCACATAGAGCGCCGCCGATTTGTCATTTTCCCGGATCAATGTCGGCGCGCCCGCATCGGCGACATGGATTTCCGCAATATCGCCGTCGATTTCCGCCAGGATTTCCTTGAGATACGTCGCGTTAAAGCCGATTTCCAAGCCATCGGATTTATAATCACCGGGAACTTCCTCCGATGCGGTGCCGTTTTCCGGGCTGGTCACCGATAGCGTCACGCGGTCGGTGTCGAACGCCATTTTGACCGCGCGCGTTTTCTCGGTTGCGATCGTCGCAACGCGGTCAACACCTTGATACAGCGAGCGCGGATCGATTTTCAGGAGCTTATCATTGCCCGTCGGAATGACGCGGCTGTAATCGGGGAAAGTGCCGTCGATCAATTTGCTGGTCAGCACCGCACCTGAACCACCGCCAAAGGTAAAGCGGATTTTTGACGCCGACAGGTCAATCTGCACCTCACCGCCGTCGGCCTCATCAAGCAATTTGCGCAGTTCTCCAACGCATTTGCGCGGGATAATCACATCGGGCATTGCCTCCGCCCCCGCCGGTTGCGGCAGGGTAACGCGCGCCAATCGGTGACCATCGGTCGCCGCCGCTTTTAACACGGGTTCGGGATCATTGGCGACATGCAGGAAAATGCCGTTCAAATAATAACGCGTTTCCTCGGTCGAGATCGCAAAGCGTGTTTTGTCGATAATCTGCACCAACGACGCCACGGGCATCATGAAGCTGGTGGGCAAATCGCCCTCGGCAATCATCGGGAAGTCATCGCGGGGCAGGGTTTGGAGGTTAAACCGGCTGCGATTCGCAACCACTTGCATTTTGCCATCGGATGCCGAAAGCTGAACCTCGCTGCCTTCCTGCAATTTGCGGGCGATGTCGAACAAAGTGTGCGCAGACACCGTCGTTGCGCCGGGGACTTCGACCACGGCGGGAATGGTTTCGTCGATTTGCAAGTCCAAATCGGTCGCCATCAGCCGCAAATGGCCGTCCGCTTTCGCCTCCAGCAGGACATTGGACAGAATGGGAATGGTGTTGCGCCGTTCAACCACGGATTGCACATGGCCCAGCCCTTTGAGCAGAATGGCGCGGTCAATAATGGCTTTCATGGCGTGTAATATTCTCCCGTCCGCTGGATTAGCGGCCCCCAAATGACGACCCATTATGCGCAAGCGCGCACAGAATCTTGTCATCCCTGTGTAACGCATATCGTCTTGGACTCAAGGCGGATGCTTTGCTAATTGCACATTATTTGTTGAAAAGCGGGACATTTCGGGCATGGCTGACGGAACGACGGGACAAACGGGATGGCAAGAGCGGCCAAAGCGCGTGTTTCTGGCCCGGCATGGCGAAACTGTGTTCAACGCCGCGCGCCGTGTTCAG
>JBGSOJ010000368.1:0-2499 GCA_041739175.1 Sphingomonadaceae bacterium | reverse complement strand
GCGGGCCCGATGTCCGCCCGCCGGTGGATCGCCCCCCTGCCGATCGGCCAAGCAGCGGCGGCGGCGGTGGCAGCTTTGGCCTGTCCTTCTCCTTTGGCAAGAAAAAGGCAAAGGAGCCGCCCGCGCCGCTCATGGAAATGGTCGATGCCGACATCCCCGATTATGTCGCGGGCGAGGCGTTGTTCTTCATGGTCGGCGATGAGAAGGCCGCCGGAAAGATCGCCCGCGCCGCTGGCGTGGAGGTGATTGAGGTTACGCCGCTGGACGAACTTGGCGAGGTGATGGTGCGGGTGAAATTGAAACCCGGCGACAATGTCGAGGCAGCGGTTGAACGTCTGTCCAACCAAAACGGCGTCACGGGGGCGCAGCCCAATATCCTGTACCAACTGCTCGGCGGATCGGCGCGGCAGAAAGGCGTCGGCCTGCACGGCATCAAATTGGGCGGGAAAGGCACAATCTCCGGCACCATATTGATGATCGACAGCGTGGTGGACACCAAAAACGCCGCATTATCGGGCGCCAGCATTCGCCAGCAGATTTTCGCCGAAAACCCCAGCCCCTCGGCGCATGGCACGGCGGTTGCCGAAATCCTGGTCGGCACCGGCAAATCGCCCGGCGTGGCGAAGGGCGCGACATTGATCAGCATGGCGGCTTTTGAACCGGCGGGGGAGAAAACCTGGCTTTCGACCACCGCGAAACTGGCCAAGGCCAGCAACGCCGCGCTGAAACGGTCGCCCAATGTGGTGAACCTGTCGTTTGGTGCAAAGGCGTTTGATCCCAAACTGAACGACATGCTCAACGCCTTTGAAAAGCGCGGGGTGTGCGTCGTTGCGGCGGCGGGCAATGATAAAGGCGCAGTGAAGTTTCCGGCGCGCAAGGACACCGCTGTTGCGGTGACGGCGGTGTCGGGCAATGGCAAAACCGCCTATTCCGCCGCCTCCAAAGGGCCGGAAATCGACATTGCCGCGTGGGGCGTCGGGATGCTCGCCGCCACCCCCGATGGCTGGCGCAGCGTGTCGGGGACCAGCTTTGCCACCGCCGTAGTGTCGGGCGGCCTGCTCCGCCTGCACGGCTGCAATGGCGGCAAAATGCCCGCCGCGACGCGGACCTTCATCGCGGGCGCGGCGAAGGATTTGGGCGCAAAGGGACGCGACCCGGTATTCGGCGCAGGATTGTTCCGCCTGAAAGGGAAATAGGCGCGGCGGGCACGCAAATCGGCAGGTACGCCCTGGCTTGCCAAGCGTCTTGCACTTCGCCGCTGATCTGGTAGCGTCGCCGCGATGGGTAAATTTCCTTTTAGTGCCATTGTTGGCCAAGACGAGATGAAGCGCGCGCTGCTGATTGCGGCGGTGGATGCGCGCATCGGCGGTGTGATGAGTTTCGGCGATCGCGGTACGGGCAAGTCCACCGCGGCGCGGGCATTGGCGGCGACTTTACCGCAGATTGCGGTGGTCGATGGCTGCCGCTTCAATTGCGCACCCGATGCACGCGGCGATTGCCCCGATCCGTGCACAAGCAAGAAATCGCACAAAATGCCGGTGCCCTTTGTTGATTTGCCGCTGGGTTCGACCGAGGACCGCGTGCTTGGCACATTGGACCTGGAACGCGCATTGGCGCATGGCGAGAAGCAATTTGAGCCGGGCCTATTGGCCAAGGCGCATCGCGGGTTCCTCTATATCGATGAAATCAACCTGCTGGAGGATCATGTCGTCGATCTGTTGCTCGACGTCGCGGTGTCGGGCCAGAATTTGGTGGAGCGCGATGGCCTCTCTATCCGGCATCCGGCGCGCTTTGTCTTGGTCGGCAGCGGCAATCCGGAGGAAGGCGAACTGCGCCCGCAATTGCTCGACCGGTTCGGCCTGTCGGTGGAGGTGCGCACGCCCGAACGGATTGAGGACCGCGTTGAAATTATGAAACGATGCGACGCCGCCGAGCGCGATGGCGCGAACTTTGCCGCTTTGTGGGCGGAGGATGACGCCAAAGTGCTGCGCCGGATTGCCAAGGCCAAAACCGCCTTGCCCAAAGTCGAAACACCCGACAGCCTGCTGGAGGATATGGCGACCTTGTGTAAGGCGGTGGGCGCCGATGGCCTGCGCGGGGAATTGACCCTGATGCGCGGATCGCGGGCGATTGCCGCCTTGGACGGGAAAAAGGTCGTCACACGGGCGCATTTGAGATCCCTTGCGCCCTTGGCGTTGCGCCACCGGTTGCGGCGCAATGTGCTGGATGAGACCGGCTCGACCACGCGCATCGAACGCGCTCTGGACGAATGTTTCGGGTGAGCGACATGCTCGCTTTAGACACAGGAATTAGCGACGCGGCGCTTGCGCTTCATCTGTTTGTGCGCAGCCCCGCAGTGTTTGGCGGCGTCGTCCTGCGCGGTGATGGGCCGGCGCGCGACGATATGCTGACCTATGCCCGCGCCGAAATTGGCCGCCACGGGCCGGTCGTCAAAATCCCCGGCAATGTCGATGCGGAGCGGCTGCTCGGCGGGCTGGA
>JBGSOJ010000346.1:0-4091 GCA_041739175.1 Sphingomonadaceae bacterium | reverse complement strand
TATTCAAGACGGGGGTGAAAAAAACTGCCAAGGCGCGCAACCGTTGCCCGATGCGCAGGACATAGGGCTCCTCCAGCCCATTGGCCGCGACCATATCCATCCAGCGGACACCATAAGCGCGGGCAATCGCAATCCCCGTCTCACCCGCCTGCACGTTGTGATAGCGCCCGCCGGGGATGGACAGCCGTTGCCCCACGCGCACGGTATAAGGCGCGGACAGGCCGTTTGCCGCCGCAATCGCTTCCGATCCTGCGCCGGTCCGGTTGCCAATCGAGCGCAGGGTATCGCCCGATTGCACCACATAAAACCCCTCATCGACCAGCGCAGGCGCAACCACAACGCGGCCTCCGTCCCACGACGGACGCGGGGTTTCGGCAAAGACGCCGGGGTCGATTTCCAGCTTCGCCTGTGACTGTCCGGCGGCCTCATTGGCATAGCGCGGCCATTCGGTGCGTGGCGCGCCGGGGATGCACGCGGATAGGCTGAATAGCACGGCCAGCGGGAACAGGCGCAACAGGCTGTGAGTTCCGCCCCCCATCATGCGCTTACCCCGCCGCCGGATACAGCGCCGCCAACCCCGCCAGCGCGCGGTCCTGCGTCAAATCAAGCTGCAACGGCGTCACCGAAATATAGCCATCGCCAATCGCCTCTAAGTCGGTCGCATGGCCGGGCGTATGCTCAATCCCGTGCAGGCCGAACCAATAATAATCGAACCCGCGCGGGTCCGTCGCTTTAATGATGTTCACCCGCGCGTAGTCGTGGAACCCCTGCCGCACCACGCGCACGCCCTTCACCGCATCGGCGGGCAGCGCGGGGAAGTTGATGTTGACCAGAGTCCGCTCGCCAAATTCGTGGGTCAGCATGGGCCGGATCACCGCCGCCCCATGGTGCGCCGCCGCCTCAAACGAGACGCCGTTGCCGACACCTTCCTTGGAGTACACTTGGCTAAGCGCGATGGAGCGCACCCCCGCCAATGTTCCCTCAATCGCCGCCGATACAGTGCCCGAATAGGTGACATCATCGCCCAAATTCGCGCCGCGATTGACCCCCGACAGGATAAGGTCGGGCCGCTGCGGCATCAATTGGTGCAACGCAAACATCACCGCATCGGTCGGCGTGCCAGTGACCGAAAAGCGCCGCTCCCCATGTTTGCGCATCCGCACGGGGCGGGAAAGGGTGAGCGAATGCCCCGCCCCCGATTGTTCCTCATCGGGCGCACAAATCCAAATGTCATCGGACAACTCAGCCGCGATGGCTTCAAGGATTTTCAAACCCGGCGCGTGAATGCCATCGTCGTTGGTCAATAATATCCGCACCGGGTTCTCCCTTTAATTCCCGCTAATCAAATCGCCAAGGCTGCCGAGCGCGCTGCCCTCACCGCGGTTTTGCCCGCCGCGTGGGCCTGCCGCTGCCAGCATCCGTCCGGCCAGGCGGCTGAACGGCAAAGATTGAATCCACACTTTGCCCGGCCCGCGCAGCCGCGCGAAGAACACGCCCTCACCCGCGAACAGCATCGATTTGATGCCGCCCACTTGCTCGACATCCATATCGACCGAAGATGTCATTGCCGCGACGCAGCCGGTATCGACGTGGATTTCCTCGCCCGCGCGCAATTCGCGTTCGATGAGCGTCCCGCCCATTTGCACAAAGACCCAGCCATCGCCCTCCAGCTTTTGCATGATAAAGCCTTCGCCGCCGAACAGGCCGGTCAGCATCCGTTTTTGGAACGCAATGCCAATCGACACGCCCTTCGCCGCGCACAGGAAGCTGTCCTTTTGGCAAATCAGTTTGCCGCCGACGGTGTCCAATTTGATCGGCAAAATCGTGCCGGGAACGGGCGCGCCGAAGGCCACGGTGGCTTTGCCATGGCCGTTGTGGGTGAACACCGTGGTGAACAGGCTTTCGCCCGTCACCAGCCGCTTGCCCGCGCCCAATAACGCGCCCATGAAGCCGCCACCACTTGCGCCGCTGCCGTCGCCGAAGACAGTGCTCATGGCGATGCTGGCGTCTTTCCAAACCATCGCGCCGGCCTCCGCGACCGCGCTTTCGCCCGGGTCGAGTTCGATTTCGACGAATTGCAAATCCTCGCCCTTAATGGCGAAGTCGATGTCGTCCGATGCGCCGCTGCGGCTGTGGTTCCATGCGTTGCTCATGTCGTCCTCCTAAAACGTCCGGCATCAACCGCCGGGGGTGAGTGTCTCCATGCCCCCCATATAGGGGCGCAGGACCTCGGGAATTGTGACAGAGCCGTCGGCGTTTTGATAGTTCTCAATCACCGCCACAAGGGTTCGGCCCACCGCAAGGCCGGAGCCGTTCAGCGTATGGACGAATTGCGTCGCCTTTTCGCCCGCGCGCTTGGTGCGCGTGTTCATGCGCCGCGCCTGAAAATCGCCGCAGTTGGAGCAGCTGGATATTTCGCGATAGGTGTTCTGCCCGGGCAACCAGACCTCCAAGTCATACGTCTTGCGCGCCCCAAAACCCATGTCGCCGGTGCACAGCAGGACTTTGCGATAGGGCAGATTGAGCGCTTGCAGGATGGATTCCGCCGCCGCCGTCATCCGCTCATGCTCCGCCTCGCTATCCTCCGGCGCGGTGATGCTGACCAGTTCGACTTTCTCAAATTGGTGTTGGCGGATCAGGCCTTTCGTGTCGCGCCCCGCCGCGCCGGCTTCCGACCGGAAACAGGGGGTGAGCGCGGTTAGGCGGATGGGGAGTTGGTCGGTATCGAGGATGTCCCCCGCGACCGAGTTGGTGAGGGATACTTCGGCGGTGGGGATGAGGTAGTTACCTGGGATTATCGGCTGCAACTTAGAGCTATCAATGCGGTATACATTGGTGTCGCCGGATTCAATTTTGGTAAAATCAGTAATCTTTCCCGCGACGCTTTTGGCGATGTCATTACCTGTAAACTTGGCCAAGTCATCTAGCGAATCCCAAGTTCTGACAATCGAGGGTTCAATCCGCTGAGTTTGATACAAATCCTCCGCAAACTTCGGCAATTGCCCCGTGCCATAGAGCGCGGCGTCCTTCACCATATAGGGGGTCGCGCATTCGCTATAGCCGTTCACGCCCGTTTGCTGGTCGAGCATAAATTGCCCCAGCGTCCGATTGAGCCGCGCCATCTGCCCCCGCATAAAGGTGAACCGAGCACCGGACAATTTCACGCCGGTCTCAAAATCTAGGCCCAGCGCAGGGCCAATATCGGCATGGTCCTTCGCCTCGAAATCGAACACACGTGGGCTTCCCCATTTGGCGACCTCGACATTGTCATCCTCATCCGCGCCATCGGGCACATCATCGGCGGGCAAATTGGGGATACCGGCGAGCAGGTCGTCGAGTTCCTTGCCAACCGCGCGCTCCTTTTCCTCCAACGCGGGCAAGTCGGTTTTCAGCGCCGCAACCTCCGCCTTTAACGCTTCTGCCGCCGCCGTGTCGCCCTTGCCCATCGCCGCGCCAATGGCTTTGGAGGCCTCGTTGCGGCGGGCCAAACCGGATTGCAATTCGGTCTGAATGGCGCGTTTTTGCGTGTCGAGCGCGAGGATGGTTTCCGACAGCGGCTCCGCGCCCCGACGGGCAAGGGCGGCATCAAAAGCGGCGGCGTTTTCGCGGATATATCGAATGTCATGCATAGTGCTGCGCTCTATGCCCAAAGCCGCGAATCGGCGCAAGGGGGCGTGAAGGGCTCACGCGGAGACGCGGAGGCGCGGAGAGTTTTCGTCCTCGTCATCCCCCGGGCGGGCGGGGAGTTGATTTATTGAGCTAAGGGTAATGACAATTAGGATTCCCGCATTCGCGGGAAGGATCAATTTCGACGGTCTCGCGATTTCACCCTCCGCGACTCCGCGAGTCCTGAGCGAAGTCGAAGGGGCGTGAACCCTATTTCGCCCAACAAAAAAGGGCGGCCCAATTGGACCGCCCCCTTTATTTGCGTTTCGGCGAATAATTTACGCCGCTTCGTCCAATTCTGCGCCGGTTTCGGCGGCCTTTTTCCGGCGACGGGCGAAGAGCACGGCGGCTGCTGCGCCGAAGAGCAAGACGATCGGCGGAGCGGGGACATCGGTGCCGCCGCCGCTGGTGCCATCCGACGAGCC
>JBGSOJ010000340.1:0-2646 GCA_041739175.1 Sphingomonadaceae bacterium | reverse complement strand
GGGTCGCGCAGTTCCTGCGGCACGGACCAGCTTTCGCCCACCGGCGCGGCGTTTGGCGCGGGGGCGTCGGGGGCGGAGGCTGGCGCCGATTCGGCACGCACGGGTGCGGCAACGGCGACGGACAGCATTGCCACGCTGCTCAAAAGCAACGATAGGCGCGCAAAAGTGGGCTTTGGTGTATCCATGCTGGACATTGTGGCTTTGATATCCTTATCAGGCGCTGAACAGCGCGTGCGATGCGCCGGTTTTCCGGCTTATTGGGGCGGTGATGGTCGTCTTTAGGGGCAAAAAAGGATCAATGACAATGTTTTCAGGCAGCATTCCGGCTCTTGTGACGCCTTTCCGCGATGGATCGTTTGACGAGGGCGCGTTCCGGCGTTTGGTCGATTGGCAGATTGAAAACGGCTCGAAAGCGCTTGTCCCCTGCGGCACCACGGGGGAGGCATCGACGCTCTCCAACGCCGAACATCACCGCGTGATTGAGGTGTGTATCGAACAGGCGGCGGGCCGCGTGCCGGTGATTGCCGGATGCGGGTCGAACGACACCATGAACGCCCTGCTCCATATGAATTTCAGCAAAAAGGCAGGCGCAAAGGCGGCATTGTGCGTCGCGCCGTATTACAATCGGCCCAGCCAGCGCGGGATTGTCGCGCATTTCAGCTATCTGGCGGAAAACGCGGGCCTGCCGATTATCCTCTATAATGTACCCGGCCGCACCGTCACTGATATTGAACCGGAAACGGTGTGCGAACTCGCCAAACTTTACCCCGATGTGATTATCGGGATAAAGGACGCCAGCGGCGACCTTTCGCGCGTGGTTGATCACCGGATGGGGATTTCCAAGGATTTCTGCCAATTGTCGGGCGATGATGAACTCTCCTTGCCCGCCAATGCGGCTGGCTCGGTCGGGTGCATCTCGGTCACTGCCAATGTCGCGCCGAAATTATGCGCGGAGTTTCAGGATGCCTGCGCCGCCGGAGACTTCGTCCGCGCGCGGGAGCTTAACGACCGGCTGTATCCGCTGCATTACGCGATGTTTTCCGACGCGTCGCCGGGGCCATTGAAATATGCGCTCACCCAAGTGCACGATTGGCTGACCGAGGATATGCGCCTGCCGCTCACCCCGTGCAGCGATGAAGCGCGCGCGCAAGTTGACGCGGCGCTTAAGCACGCCGGATTATTGTAAGCGCGCCTTACCGCCGACCAAAACCCGCCGAAGCGAACCGCCGTTGCGGCGGCCCTTCTGGCAATATTAACCTTGAGTGCCTATTTGGAGTCCTATGGCCCGTCCCCGTCCCGAAGCATTCAATAAAGTCAAAACCGTCGCCGAGAACCGGCGCGCGCGGTACGATTATTTTATTGATGAGAAGTTTGAGGCGGGGATTGCGCTCACCGGCACCGAAGTGAAATCCTTGCGCTTTGGCGAAGGGTCGATTGCCGAAAGCTACGCCGAGATTCACAATGGCGAGGAAGTGTTCCTGATCAACGCCAACATCCCCGAATTCAGCCACGGCAACCGCTATAACCACGAACCCAAGCGCCCGCGCAAATTGCTGCTGAATGCGCGCGAGATTGCCAAATTGCATGGCGCGGTGGCGCGCAAGGGGATGACGCTTGTCCCGCTCTCCATCTATTTCAACGGGCAGGGCCGCGCCAAAGTCGAAATCGCGCTCGCCAAGGGGAAGAAAGCCCCCGATAAACGCGCCACCGAAAAAGAGCGCGATTGGAAAAAAGAACAGGGCCGCATCATGAAGAATCATGGCTGAGTCCCCGCTCATGTTTCAACGCTTTACCAATTGGGCACACCGCAACATGCCGACGCGGGAGGGCATGGCGGAGAACAAGTATCTGAAGCCTATTGCCCACCGGTTTTTGCGGTCCGATTTGTGGCGGTTCAACCGCCGGTCGGTGCCGCGCGGTGTCGCCTTGGGCCTGTTTGCCGGGATTGTGATTCCGCTGGGGCAGATTTTTCTGGCGGCGTTTCTGGCGTTGCCCGCGCGCGCGAATGTGCCAGTGGCGGCGCTGACCACCTTTGTCACCAATCCGTTCACGACGCCCTTTGTATTGTTTATTGGCAACCGGATCGGCGCGTTTGTGTTGCGCGTCGATGCGCTAACCTTTGGCGCGCCGCTAAAGACCAGCCTCAATGGCACCATGGGCGAATGGCTTACTTGGTTGGTGCGCGAGGCGGGGGTGACCGCCTTTGGCCTGGTCATTTTTTCGTTCATTGCGGCGGCGGTTGGCTATGTCTTGGCCGGTTGGGGCTGGAATTATTGGGTCGCGCGCAAATGGAAAAGGCGCAACCGCCGCAACAAATGAGCCGTCGATCGGTGCAACGATGATGGAGCACAATGAACAGTATGATTTGACAAACGGCGCGCGCTGATTCAGCGAGTATCCATGCGTATCATCCGTCCTCCCCGCGTGCGCGACACACCTGGCCTTGGTCCCGATGCCGGCGCCGTTGCCTTGCGCGCGCGCATTGAGGGCGGGGCCGAGGATGCCGCGCAAAGCAACAATGTCCGCGTATTCGTGCTTAGCCTGACGGTATGCCTGTCGGCGGCGGTGTTGTGGTACGCCACCGGCAATATGGCTTTGGGCCTTGGCATTGTTGTGGGCATGGCGCTTGCCGCTGCGCTGATCTTT
>JBGSOJ010000289.1:0-5271 GCA_041739175.1 Sphingomonadaceae bacterium | reverse complement strand
AATCGGCGCGCCGGTATCGACAATCTCAATCCCGCGCCGCTCAGCAATGCAGGAGGCGCCGACCTCGCGGAAATCCTCAGTCGATACCGTGCCCGACCCGATGACCGTGCCCGCGACCAGATGGCGGGTGCGCGCGGCGTGGGCGATCAGCTCATCAAAGCCGAACGCCATCGGCCGCCCATTGGCATTGCCAAACCGCGCGCCATTCCAATCCACCGTCAGGGTAAGCGCCGGCCGCGCGTCGGCCCATGCTGCGCCAAGCTCATCGGGGGTGACGGCAAAGGGCGCCATGCTGCACACGGGTTTTGCCTGTATCCAGCCAAAGCCGGTTTTCATCTCCGGCCCTGCCAGCGTGCGCAGCGACCAATCGTTGATTTGCACAATCAGCTTTATGTGCCGCGCGGCGTCGGCGGCGCTGGTCCCCATCGGCACAAAGTCGGTGATGACGCCAAACTCGCCCTCAAAATCAATGCCGTGCGCTTCGTCGGCCATGGGTACATCGGCGGTGGGCGCAAGGAAGGTGTCCGATACCCCCTGATACATTAATGGCATTCCGGTTAAGACCGGCGTGATGCCGAACACTTTGTCCATCAATGCGCCGTGGCTGGGGTAGACCGATCCGTCGAGCCATTGCCAAGCGCGCGGCAACGGCGCGGCGAGCTTTGCGGGGTCCAATGGATGCGGAAAATCAGTGATCGCCGACAGCATGGCCGCCGCCGCGTTCCAATCCTCCACCGCCGCCTGCATCGTGGCAATCGGAGACGAAATGGGGGGCAGGGCATAGGACGCGCCATCGGCGGACACGACCACCAATTGCCCATCTTTCGTCTTATTGTGCAAAGTGGCAAGGCGCATGAAACTCTCCTGATTGTCGTCTGGCTTTAGGGCGGCCAACATTTTTTATGTTCCCCGCTACCGCCCGCTGTGCCAAGGGGCAACGGCATAGGATCAATAGCAGACTTCGGTTTTTTCAATGGGTCACCGCCGCCGCCAATTTTGCGGCAAACCGGCATGGCCTGAAGCCAAATATTCTGCCAAGGGACAAAAATTCAAAGGGACTCGCAATGGCAATTAGCACCGTTAAAGTTTTGACCACGCATCAATGGAACACCGGATTGTTCTCTTTCTCGGTGGAGCGTCCGCCGTCGTTCCGCTTTGCCAGCGGGCAATTTGTCATGCTCGGCCTGATGGTGGAGGGGAAACCGTTGCTGCGCGCTTATTCCATTGCGTCGCCGTTTTGGGACGAAAGCCTTGAATTTTTGAGCATTATCGTCCCCGACGGCCCGCTGACCAGCCGATTGTATAAGATCGCGCCGGGCGATGAAATCCTGCTCGGCAATAAGCCGACGGGCACCTTGACCATGGACACTTTGCTTCCCGGGCGGCGGCTGCATTTGATTGGCACCGGCACCGGGCTTGGCCCATGGATGTCGATCATCCGCGATCCGGAGGTCTATGACCGGTTCGACCATATCACGGTGCAGCATACCGTGCGGCAGATTGAGGATTTGGCCTATCGCGATATGCTCGAATCGAAATTGGTGCTTGATCCCTTGGTCGCCGATGAGGCGGCGGCGCAATTGACCTATGACCAATCGGTGACCAAATGCCCAACCTGGACGCGCGAAAACCGCCGGATTACGACGCGGATTGCGGCGGGCGATTATCCTTTGGACCCAGAATTTGACCGCGTGATGCTGTGCGGCAGCATGGCGATGATTAAGGAAACCGGCGCCTTGCTGGAATCCATGGGCTTTGTTGAGGGCGCACACTCGCACCCCGGCACTTATGTCGTGGAGCGCGCGTTCGTGGGATAGGACGCGGCTTGCCATGCCGCCGGGCCCTGTGATAGCCTTGGCCCAAATTGGCAATGCGGCGAATGGCGGAGGCGCGTGATGGCACGGATATTGGCGAATGCGATAGCACAATGGGCAACGCGCGCGTTTGCCGCAATCGCGGTGCTCTTGGCCTGTTCGGCAACCGCCGCGCGCGCCGATGTGACCGCCGTCTATGGGGCGGGCAATGGCCAAACCGTGATTGAGGTCGCCGACAGCGGCGATATGCGGATCACGCGGGGGCGGCCCGATGATGGCTATCTGCTTATCCAGGGCGGCGTGGCGTATCTGGTCAGCCCCGGTCCGGGCGGGCCGACCGTGATTACCGCCGAGGCAGCGGCCTTTCAGCAGCAGGCGGACGTCGCCGCTGGCCGTATAATCTTCATTGAGGATGAGGAGTCGAAGCCTACGCCGCTTACTTATCGTGCCGGCAAAACGGTGATGATCGCGGGCTATCCGGGCACGGTCTATTCGGCGGGCGAGGGGAAGCCCAGCGTAACCCTGACCGACCGGCCGGAACTGCGTCCCTTGGGGGCCGCATTCCGGGCGTTTTGGGATATTATGGCGCAATTGTCGAGTGCGGGTACGACGGAATATGGCAATTTGCCCGCGTTGCTGGCCGATCATGGCGTGCTTGCATTTGATGCGCCGCTAAGCGCGGTTCATTTTGATCCCATCGACCCCACGCGCTTTGCCGTGCCCGCGCCGCCGATAACCTTGGCCGATATTCAGGCCGACGCGCAGGCCGATGCGCAGCCGGATGCAGAGGGCACCGAGGATGGCGCGGCAAAGGCCGATGCCCATATGCCGCGCATCATGCACGCCGTGATGCATCAGGGGCGCCTGCTTACCTTAAGCGCCGATGGCGTGGTCGAGGCGCGGGATGAGGGAGCCGCCACGGGCAGCACCTTTGCCACGCCCGGCAAAGTCGCCGCCGTGTGTGTGCTTGATGGCGCATTGTACCTGCTGACGGCGGAGGAAGAGGCGCGCACGGCGCAAATCTGGAGCGGTTCGCCCGCGCAATGGACCCTCGCCCACGCTTTTTCGCCCGCGAAAGAGGAGTTTGTTTTCGGCATCGACTGCACCGGCGCGGAGCCGTTGGTCCTGACCAGCGCGGCGATGATCCTGCCGCTGTCCAAAACGCGGCGGGCGGTCGCTTTCGATGAGAATGCGCGCGGCGGCGATGCCACGATGTTGCAACACGGCGGCTATCTCTATGTCGGCCTGAACGCGGGTGAGTGGGGCGGCGGGCTGCGGCGGTTTGCGCTTACCGGTGGGAAGGCCGACCTGCTGGATTATTCGGCGGGCGCAGAATTGTGCGAGGGGTTGCTGAACGCTGCGTGCGGGCCGGTCACCGGCCTTGCGGTGGACCCCGCCCGTCCCGAATGCGTGCTGGCGACCACGGGCCTTGTGCACTTTATGGCGTCGGGATGGATTGCGCGGATATGCGGCGATACGGCCGGCCTTGCCTATGCCAAGCCCTATACCATCGACACCCAATGGACATTCGATCCGGAAGCGGCATCGACGGGGGGCAGCGTCGCGTTCTTTGCCATGGCCAGCGGCGGCGATGGCGCGTGGGCGGTGGGCCAAGATGGCCTATACCATTTCGCCCAAAGCGCCCCAAGCGTTCTGCCGCACTTCACGCCCTTCGCGCAAAAGCCGGGGCGCGGATACCGCATTCCAGACGGCGGTGTCGATTGGTCGAACCCATCGTTTATCCTAATCATGACCGACAAAAACCGCCGCCATTCGTTAAGCGGCAACAGCCTGATCTTGGTCCCGCGATAGGGGCGTTCATCGCCCCCTTCGCGGCGCCCTTTGCGGCAACAAAGGGCTTGATATATCAGGCCGCTTAATCGTAATCCTATACCCCAAGGCCTGTGTACCGGTTGCTGGTGGATTGAGGGAGCGCATATGGTTTTCAATTTCTTGAACCGCATCGCCAATGCCGTGGGGTCCGCCGACTATCCGCGCACCGCGACCACGCGGTTGATGCGCTATCTGAAGGCTCCGGTGCTGGCCGCGCGGGTGGGGGACTATGTCGCCGACGGGTCGAACAGCGCCGTCCTGCTGGAACTTGCGCAGCCTGATGTGAAGCAGGCATGGAACCACCGGCACCGGATTTATCACGGCAAAGACCCCGATGATATCTTCACCAATCAGGCGCAATGGCGCGTCGATCAAATCGTCCGCATGGGTGAGGTTTACGCGGTGCTTGCGCCGATTACCTATGACTATGGCCATTTCGGCAGCAAGGCGTCGCCCGATTGGTTGCGGCACGCGGTTGCGTTGATGTTGGGGAACGACCGCCAGAACACGGTTGCGGAATTGCAAGCGCTGGCGGCGGCGGGCGGCGCGGGGATGGCGGCGGTGCTCGACATCCTATTTGCGAATGAGCCATCATCCACCACGCGCTATTACAGCGTCGGGCAGGGTCGGGACAGCGGCCGGTTTACCTATATCGCCCAGTTTTTGCGCGATGAAGCCGACGCGGTAACCGCCGCCGCGCCCGCTTTGCTCGCCGACACCCGCGCCGGTTTGGCCAAGGTCATCGGGCGGGAGGGGGTGGCGCATTTGTATTTCCCGATGCTGTTCGATTGCGCATCGGGCAGCGCGAAAAAGGTGCGTGAGGCCTCCAATCAGGCGTTGACCGGCGCAGACAAGGCCGCCTTTGCCGACGCCATGCGGGTGCATTTCCCGACGACCGCACCCGCCAAACGCGCGATGCTGGTGGAGGCCATCGCCGCCGCATTGGGGGAGGAGGCAGGCGCTTTGCTCGCCGCCCTTAAAGAATCCGAAACCGCGCCCAAAGTGATCGCCGCGATGGACCGGCTGGCCGGGGTCAGCGCGCCATCGGCCACCGCAGAAGCGCGGCAGGATTGGCAGCAGGACGGCGCATCGGGCTATCTTGCGGTCGATGGCACCTGGGTCACCGCGCCCGAATATCCCGAAATCCCGCCGCGCACCGAAGTCCCGCAAGCCGCGCTCGACCTGTTACGCCCCGCGATTGAGTATTTCAACGCCGACATTTTGCAACAACGCAAAGAATTTGTGCTGATGCGGCATCATTGGTCGCACAAACGCAAATTGGCGTCGCCGTCGGACCTTGCCAAATTGAAAGCCTTTGCCGAGGGGCAGGGCGTTGTTGGCCAGTCAACCCCCGGTTTCGACTGGCTCAACCGGCATAGCAATAAGGCGACGTTGCTCAGCCCATTTTTCGACCATCCCGACCTCGACCTGCATCACTTGGTCCGCATCGCGATGGTGAGCAGCCATGGCAATTTTTCCAACCTGTTCGGCGAATGGAGCGGGCCAGCGGCGGTGGCGCTGCAACGGCGGATGGAGGCGGGGACCGATGTGCGATTGGTCTATGACATCTGGAAACATTATAGTGGAGAGCCATTTCTGCTCCAATATTTGACGAGTTATTATG
>JBGSOJ010000281.1:0-4558 GCA_041739175.1 Sphingomonadaceae bacterium | reverse complement strand
GATAATAAGGTCCGCGCCGCGCGTGGCGATAAGTTCCGACAGGCCCGTGGCGGCGATCATCGGGGTAAGCGCCTTCCATGGCTCTGCGGCGCCGAGCAATAGGTTATCGCGCAAGGTTCCCGGCAACAGCAAGGGCCGCTGCCCCGCCCAACCCGTGTGCGGGGCGAGAGCAGCGCCGGTCATCGGCCTGCCATCGACGCTGATATTGCCCAGTCGTTCCGGCGCCAAGCCCATAAGCGCGTGCAGGATGCTGGATTTGCCCGATCCCGTTTCGCCCGATATGACATGCAGCCCCGGCCCCCGCCATTCGGCATGGAAGGGGCCAATCGCGGTGCGGTCGGCGTAGACGATTACGACATCCTCTAACTGTATGCGCGGCGCGGGGGGAAGAGGCGCATCGGCGGCGCTGGTGTGAAACGGTGCGGCCTCGGCCAAAGCGGCATCAATGCTGGCCTTTGACGCCTCGCCCTGCGATTTGTCATGATAGGCGGCGGCCATACGCCGCATCCCCAGATAAAATTCCGGTGCCATCGCCAAGGCGAAAAACGCGCGCGTCAGGTTCAAATCCTCCGGCGCGGGAAAGGGCAACAGGCCAAGCAAGGAAAATCCGCAATACACCGCGACCAACGCCACCGATAAGGCGGCGAAAAACTCCATCACTGCGCTGGAGATAAAGGCAATGCGCAGCACCATGATCGTGCGCGTCGCCACATCATGCGCCGCGCCGCCAATTTGCCGCGTCACGCGTTCTTCTGCGCCGTTAGTTAGGATTAAAGGCAAGTATGCGACGCGGTCAACGAACAGGCCGGACAGGCGACTCAGTGCCGCCATTTGCCGCTCCGCCTCGCCTTTGCCTGCATAGCCGGCAAGCGCAATGCCAAGCACAAAGGGGATCAATGTGAACAGCATGATGAGCGCGGCAAACCAACTCGCCACCGCCACCGCCGCCGCGATCAACAGGGGCGACCAGACCGCCGCTTGGCGCAGCGGTTGGAAGCGCGCGACCATGGCCTCCCCTGCCTCGACATCGTCGATGGCGACGCGCAAATCTTCGCCGACCATCCGCCCGCGTTGCATCGCACTGGGCAATAAAGCCCGGAAAAGCGCGGTTCTTTGCGCAGCCTTGGCGATATTCGCGGCGCGCTGCCCGTCAATCATCGCGCCGCCCTGAACCCCGGCGCGCCACAGTCCGCTAAGGATTAAGCCAATCAGCAGCCACGGCCGCAACGCCGGATCGGCATCGCCAACCAAGGTGCCAATGAACACAGACAGGCACGCGGCAAAGCCAATCGCGCCCACCGCGTCGGCCACCCAAAGCATCGCTGCGCCCTGGTGCTTTAGCCGGTTCTCTGGTCGGTCCTTTGGTTGCGCATTTTGCACTTTGTCCGACAATTTAGACACCTTGGTGATGGAAAAACCCCTTGACCTCAATTACAGTTTCACTTATTCATTAAGTTGTTAATTAATGCAAGTGTTAAGAGTCGAATCCCCCTAACCGGCCGCCCCCTTATGGCCAAGGAGTTACCCAATGGATATGGCAGTTGTCGAGCTATCGCGGCTCCAATTCGCGCTTACCGCGATGTATCACTTTCTTTTCGTGCCCCTAACGCTGGGCTTATCGTTCATGCTGGTCATTATGGAAAGCGTCTATGTGATGACCGGCAAAGAGGTTTGGCGTGTTGTCACCCGGTTTTGGGGCAAATTGTTCGGCATTAACTTTGTCCTTGGCGTGGCAACCGGCCTCACCATGGAGTTTGAGTTCGGCACCAATTGGTCGTATTTCTCGCATTATGTCGGCGACATTTTCGGCGCGCCCTTGGCGATCGAAGGGTTGATGGCGTTCTTCCTTGAGGCGACATTTGTCGGGTTGATGTTCTTCGGCTGGGACAAAATGTCAAAGCGCGCGCATTTGTTCACGACATTCTTAGTTGCGCTTGGCTCTAACTTGTCCGCGCTTTGGATTTTGATTGCCAATGGTTGGATGCAAAACCCCGTTGGCGCAAAGTTCAACACCGATACGATGCGCATGGAAATCGTTGATTTTTATTCTGTATTGTTCAACCCCGTGGCACAGGCGAAGTTCGTGCACACGGTGAGCGCAGGATATGTCACCGCGTCGGTGTTTGTTGTCGGCGTATCGGCCTATTATCTGCTGAAAGGGCGCTTCACCTCGGTGGCGAAGCGGTCGATGGCGGTGGCGGCGGCCTTTGGTCTTGCCTCCGCGCTGTCGGTGGTCGTTTTGGGCGACGAATCGGGCTATGTCCTGACCGACAACCAAAAGATGAAATTGGCCTCGGTTGAGGCCATGTGGCATACCGAGCCTGCGCCCGCTGGCCTTACCTTGATTGGCATTCCGTCGATGGAGGACCGTGAGACGCGCTATGAGATTAAGGTTCCCTATCTCTTGGGCCTCATTTCCACGCGCAGCCTGACCGGCGAAGTGGAGGGCATCAACGATTTGGTCCTGCGCGCCGATGAGCGGATTCGGTCGGGCATCATTGCCTATGACGCGCTCGAAACGCTGAAAAAAGACCGTGAGGATCTGGCCGCACGGGCGCAGTTTGAGGAGCATCGTGCCGACCTTGGCTATGCCCTGCTGCTAAAACGGCAAGTCGCCGATCCGCGCACCGCAACGGAAGGGCAGATTAGCATTGCGGCATGGGATACCGTCCCCAATGTGCCCGTGACCTTCTGGCTGTTCCGGTTCATGGCGGGCCTTGGCTTCTTCTTCATTGCCTTCTTCGCCTTCGCCTTCTGGTCGGTGAGCCGGCATAAATTTGCCAACAAATGGTTCCTGCGTACGGCCGTTGCGATCATTCCTTTGCCTTGGTTGGCGGCGGAAATGGGCTGGGCGCTCGCCGAATATGGGCGGCAGCCATGGGCGATTGATGGCGTGTTGCCAACCTTCCTGGGTGCCAGCAGCCTGACCGTGCCGCAATTGTGGACAACCATTATTGGCTTTACCGCTCTCTACGGCGCGCTGGCGATTGTTGAGGTCCGGTTGATGCTATCGCAAATCAAAAAGGGCCCGATTGAACATGCCCCCGAAGGCGCAACCGCGCCGCAACCCATTGGCGGCGGCTATGCCCCGCTGCCCGCTGAATAGGGAGAGAGATGATGGATATTCCCTTCGATTATGACACGCTGCGCATTATTTGGTGGGGCCTGCTTGGCACCTTGCTGATCGGCTTTGCGCTCACCGATGGCTATGACTTTGGCGTCGCCAGCCTGATGCCGTTCATTGGCAAGAATGATGAGGAACGCCGCCTTGTCATCAACGCCATTGCTCCGCATTGGGAGGGGCATCAGGTGTGGTTCATCCTTGGCGGCGGCGCGATTTTCGCCGCATGGCCCTTTGTTTATGCAATCAGCTTTTCGGGCTTTTACCTTGCGATGTTTCTGGTGCTCTCCGCGCTGATCCTGCGTCCGGTGGCGTTCAAATATCGCAGCAAGCATGACGATCCCGCGTGGCGCACGCGGTGGGACTGGGCGTTGTTTATCGCCGGTTTCGTGCCGCCGTTGGTGTTCGGTGTCGCTGTGGGCAACACGTTGCTTGGCGCGCCGTTCCGTTTGGATAGCGATTTGCGCAGCTTCTATGAAGGTTCCACGCTGGAATTGTTCACGCCCTTTACATTGGTCGCTGGCTTGCTCAGCGTTGCGATGGTGGTGTTGCACGGCGCGGGCTTCCTGTCGGTCAAGTTGGAATATGGCGTGGTCCGCGACCGGGCGCGCAAGATCGGCATGGTTGCCGGTGCCTTGGTGCTTGCCCTGTTCGCCATTGGCGGCCTGATGGTGGCGTTTGGCGATATGGGTTTTGCGCTTGCCGAAGCGGTGCCGGCCAATGGCCCGTCCAATCCGTTATATGTGAAGGCCGTGGCGGAGCCGGGCGCGTGGGTAAACAATTATGCGCTGTATCCGTGGATGACAATTGCCCCGATTTTGGGCTTTGTCGGCGCGGCCTTGGCCATGATGGGTATTGCCCGCGGCAGCGATAGCCCCGTGTTCGCCGGGTCCGCAATGGCCACTGTTGGCATTATCAGCACCGTGGGCCTGTCGATGTTCCCGTTCATCTTCCCCAGCGCGCTGGATCCCGCCAGCAGCCTGACGGTATGGAATGCTTCATCAAGCCACATGACCTTGTGGATCATGTTGATCGTCACCTGCATCTTCCTGCCGCTGATCCTGATTTACACAACCTATGTCATGCGCGTGTTGTTTGGCCGCGTGTCGTTGCAGGATGTCCGCACCAACCCCGACTTTTACTAAAAGGAGCCTTTCCGATGTGGTATTTTGCATGGATTTTGGGCCTGTTCGCCGCGCTGGCGTTCGGCATTATCAATGGCATGTGGCATGAATTCAACTCACCGCTGGATGAGGATTGCAATTTATGACCCGCGTTTTGACTTTGGGCCTTGTGCTTGCTTTATCCGCCTGTGGCGCGACTGAGACCGTTGCCGTCGATGTGTCGGGCAAGTCCGCCGCGTTGGCCGACCAGTTTCAGGGGCAATTGCAAACCCAATTGCAGGCGGCGATGAAGGCGGGCGGTCCGGTCACCGCG
>JBGSOJ010000279.1:0-1683 GCA_041739175.1 Sphingomonadaceae bacterium | reverse complement strand
ATCGCGGCGCAGGCGGCGCACCGCCGCAGGCTGGCGGAAAATCATACGGCAAGCCAAAGTCCAAGCGGCCCAAAGGCGACTAAATCGCAATGCCGCGCATCCTGGTCGATGCCGATGCTTGCCCGGTGAAGGAGGAGATTTACAAAGTCGCCTTCCGCCGCGCGGTGCCCGTCGTCATTGTCGCCAATGCCTATATCCGCATCCCCGCGCATGACCTTATCACGCGGATGATTGTCAGCGACGGGTTCGATGCCGCGGATGATTGGATCGCCGACCAAGCCGCGCCCGATACCGTGTGCATCACCGCCGACATATTGCTGGCCGACCGGTGCCTGAAAGCAGGGGCAACCGTGTTGGCGAATAATGGCAAGCCGTTTACCCCCAATTCCATCGGGTCGGCGATTGCGACGCGCGCGATCATGGCCGATCTGCGTGCAGGCGGCGATGTCGTGGGCGGCCCTGCACCGTTTAGCAAGGCGGACCGGTCGCGGTTTTTGTCGGCCTTGGATGAGGCGTTGGTCCAGTTAATGCGCCCCTAATCGCCCGCATCCGGCAGCGCCGTTTTGCCGCGCGGGCGCCTATACGCCGGTGACTGTTCCGAAAATGCCCACATTGTGCGGGCAAAGGAGGTGCATCGTGGGTGAAAGCGGGTTGACCCTGTTCACTTTAACACCATATTTCAGCCAAGCGCGCATATGTTTGCGCCGCAGGGCAGGGTGCACCATCGGGGCATGATAAAGACCAAATACATTTGGGATAAGACGCAGGTCGATGCCAAATTGGCCGCGATGATACTCGACAGCCCGATTGCGTCCGTGCTGAGCAATCCACGGTTGAAAGACAATCCGATCGTGGCGTGCAACCCCAGCTTTTGTGCGCTTACGGGCTATCCCCCGGAACAGGTTTTGGGGCGCAATTGCCGATTTCTCTCTGGCAAAGGGACCGAACCATGGCTGTCCGATGTGATTCGCGCGGGGGTGAGCGAGCATCGCCCCGTGATGGTCGAAATCCTGAACTACAAGGCCGACTCGACGCCGTTCCGCAACGCCGTGATGGTTGCCCCAATGTACGGCGAGGCGGATGAATTGGTCTATTTCCTCGGCTCGCAAGTGGAAATCCCCGATGATGGTCCCGGCCCGTCCACCACGCGGCGCATACGCGCGGCACATATGGTCAAGGAATTGTCCGAACGCCAAAGACAGGTTCTGCGCCTTGCCGCAGATGGGCTTTTGAATAAGCAAATCGCCGGTGAACTTGGCGTTTCGGAAAAGACCGTGAAAATGCACCGCGCGATCCTGATGCAACGGCTGGGCGTTCACAACACGGCGGAAATGATCCGCGTCGCGGTTGAGGCTGGCCTGTAACCGACGCAACGTCGCCGCGTAAATTCCACTACAGCACAAAGGCCGTATGGTGGAGCCGCAACGAATCCCCTAATTGAATGATCGAGTGATGCCGGGGGGTAGCATTTGCCCTCCTCCTCCACCCCTGCAGCATCTGTCCTCCGGTATCACTCACACCTCCCGGTGTGATGAGTTGTCGTGCGGCTGCGCTTTGCGTGGTCCCCGTCAACGCGTCCCTCCCTCGCAAAACAAAATCAATTAGAAAGGAAAGCAAATGGAAAACACTATCATTAGTTCGTCACAATATCTGTTAATTTATAACGCGTTTTCGTTTACGTTC
>JBGSOJ010000295.1:0-1555 GCA_041739175.1 Sphingomonadaceae bacterium | reverse complement strand
GGGCGATGGATTCGCCGATGGAGGCATCGGGCAATTTGCCGATGTCTTCTGCCGACACCGATTCAATAATCTGATCGCTGTCTTTTTTCGCGGCGACGGCGCTTTCCAAGGATGCGCGGAAGCCGGTGACGACAATCTCGTCCTCGTCTTCGGCGGCGGCTTGGGGGGTGGCGTCTTGCGCAAAAGCGGTGGTGGACAGGCCCATCACACCGGCGAGGGTCAGCGCGGTGAGGCTGACGCTGCGCAACAGGCGGGGGTTGTTGGTAAAGGACTTCATATTAGGTTGCTCTCCCTTGCGAATACACAGGGGGCAGCCCAAAAAGCCCTCTCCCCCAAATGTTATCCCGAATTGCTCCTTTCACCCCGCTGTGTTTCAGTCGGACCGAAGGATCATGCCCTGCATAGGCCCGCCGCGCGGGCTGCCGATATAAGGCATACGTATGTTCAGGGGGTTACGCATAAGTATGCGTGCGCGAACGGCGGCGCGCTGTCACGCATTTGCAACACTTTGCCACGCAATCGGGTTTACGCATAAATTGCGCATAATCGGTGTTGCCAGCGGGTGGGCTTGGGCCTAGCATTCCTTTGTATGGCCGCGCAGTCTTGCCCGCCTTCCCCTTTTGCGGGCATAAGACTGTGCGGCGGACCGGGAGAAGCATGTGTCGGACACGCCGCCGGAAAAGCCAGGGGAATCGCCCCTGCCACCCAAAAGGCCGCCTGCCGCGCCTGTGGCTGGGCAAACTTCCGCACAAAGGCCGCCGCCGAAAACCGCGCGCAAGGCGACCTCTTTTGACATTGCCTATCTGGCGGGCGTGTCACAACCGACGGTGTCGCGCGCCCTGCGCGGCAGCACCTCGGTCAGCGAGGCAACGCGCGAGCGTATCCTGAAAATCGCCGCCGAACTGAATTACGCGGTGGACCACAACGCCTCTTCGCTCCGCTCGCAACGCACCAACCGGATTGCGGTGCTGTTCTTTGACGATGAGACCAGCGACAGCAGTTTCATCAACCCGTTCTTCGTCGCCATGCTGGGGTCGATCACGCGCGCGGCGGCGCGGGCGCGTTATGATGTGCTGATCAGCTTTCAATCGCTTTCCGACAATTGGCATTTGGCGTGGGAGGATAGCCGAAAGGCCGATGGCCTGATCCTGCTTGGCTATGGCGATTATGAAAATTACCGCCCGCGTTTGGAACGATTGGTGGAGCAGGGCTCGCACTTCGTCCGCTGGGGCTCGCCGGAGGAGGGCGATGTCGGATATACGATTGGCAGCGATAACCGGCTCGGTGGGCGCTTGGCGGGGGAGACGTTGCTGGGAAAGGGGCGGCGGCGGCTGGCGTTTTTGGGCGATGCGTCGGACCATTATCCCGAATTTCACGACCGTTATCTGGGCCTATGCGCGGCGGCGGAGGCAGCAGGCGTTGCGCGCGCCGATATCGCGCAGGAGGATGCGTTAACGCTGGAACGGCACGGCTATGACGCGGCGGGACGCTTGTTCGCGCGGCATCCGGACATCGACGGGCTTTTCGCGGGCAGCGATTTGATCGCGATCGGCGC
>JBGSOJ010000292.1:0-3339 GCA_041739175.1 Sphingomonadaceae bacterium | reverse complement strand
CCGCCCCGCTGTCGCGCAGGCCAACCACGTCGCCGCCTGCGCAAAATCCGCGCGACAATTTGGGGTCGCCATCGGGCGCAGCGGCATGGTCGATCATGACGGTCTGCACCGCATCATCATCGCGCCACGCCAAAAGCGCATCGGTCATCGCGCGCACCATGTCGAGGTTCAACGCATGGATCGCGCGCGGCCGGTTTAGCGACACCCGTCCAACCGCGCCATCGATGGAGATCAAAACCGCATCGCTCATTTCAGCAAATCCCGCCCGATGATCATCTTCATCACCTCATTCGTCCCTTCAAGTATGCGGTGCACGCGCAGGTCGCGCCAGAAACGTTCGATGGGATAGTCCTTTAGATAGCCATAGCCGCCGAGCATTTGCAACGCGCGGTCCACCACGTTGCTGCCGGTATCGGTGGCGAGCAGCTTCGCCATCGCGGCAAAGCGGGTTTTGTCGGGGGCGCCCGCCGTCACCTTCGCCGCCGCCAGATAAAGCAGCACGCGCGCCGCCTCCAACTCGGTCGCCATTTGCGCCAACGTGAATTGCGTGTTCTGAAACTCCGCGATGGAGTGCCCAAATTGCCGCCGGTCCTTCACATAGCCGATCGCCTCATCCAGGCATCGCTGCGCCCCGCCCAGCGAGCACGCGCCGATGTTCAGCCGCCCGCCGTCAAGCCCGGCCATTGCGATGGAAAACCCCTGCCCCTCCGCGCCGATCCGGTTCTCCACCGGCACGCGCACATTGTCGAAGATGACCTGCGCGGTGGGGGAGGCGTTCCAGCCCAATTTGCGTTCGGGCGCGCCAAAACTCACCCCCGGCATGTCGCGCTCAATCACCAGGCAGGATATGCCCTTGGGCCCATCCGCGCCGGTGCGCGCCATGGTGACGTAAAGGTCGTTCACCCCGCCGCCGGAGATAAACTGCTTCGTGCCGTTGACGACATAGGCGTCGCCATCAGAATCGGTGACTCGGCGCGCGGTGGTTTTCAATGCGGCGGCGTCCGACCCGCTGCCGGGTTCAGTGAGGCAATAGGACGACAGCTTCTCCGCCGCGATCATATCGGGCAGATATTTTGCCTTCACCGCCGCGCCGCCAAAGCTGTCGATCATCCACGCCGCCATATTGTGGATCGAGATAAAGGCGCTGGTCGTGGGGCAACCATAGGCCATCGCCTCCATAATCAGCGCGGCCTCTAATCGGCCCAGCCCAATGCCGCCCGCTTCCTCCGACACATAAATCGCGCCAAAGCCCAATTCCGCCGCCGCCTTGATCGTGTCGCGGGGGAAGACATGCTCCTCATCCCATGCCGCCGCAAAAGGGGTGATGGCGTCGGCGGTAAACTTACGCGCCATGTCCTGAATGGCGATTTGGTCGTCGGTTAGGGCAAAGGGGTTCGGGTGAGCGGCATCGGTCATAATGTTGTATTCCATAAATCGGGACGTGGTGGCAATCAATCCGCGCTGCGCCGTTTTAGCAGAGCGGTGCGCAGGCATTGGCACACCACCTCGCCCCGCTGATTGGTGAGATGGTGGGCAAAGGTCACAATCCCGGCATCGGGGCGTGAGCGGCTGTCGCGCAGATCGGTCACCTCGCTGCTGGCGCGCAGGGTGTCGCCGATAAACACCGGCTTTGGCATGACGAGCTTATCATAGCCCAAATTGGCCACCAAGCTGCCCAAAGTGGTGTCGCCCACCGACAGGCCGACCATCAGGGCGAAGGTGAAGGTGCCGTTGACCAGGATTTGGCCAAACTCGCTGGCCCGCGCCGCCTCCGCGTCGATGTGCAAGGGTTGCGGGTTGTGCGTCATCACGGAGAAGAGGAGGTTATCCGTCTCCGTCACCGTGCGGCGGATGTCGTGCGCAATCCGGTCACCGACCGCCCATTCGTCGAAAAATTTTCCTGCCATTAGATCCTCCCCAGCATGGGGAGGTGGCGCGCCGAAGGTGTGACGGAGGGGCGCGCGCCGCCGCCATCACGCTTGACCAAGTTTGCCCCTCCACCACCTGCGGTGGTCCCCTTTCCCGTTCCGGGGAGGATTTTTGCATCATGCGTCATTGTCCACCGCCTTTATCTGCACCAAAAGCGCCTCCACCTGCACCTGCGCGCCCGGCGTGGCGTTGAGTTCCTCGACCACGCCATCGAACGGCGCGGTGAGGGTGTGCTCCATTTTCATCGCCTCCAGCGTCAGGAGTTTCTGCCCCTTGGTCACGGTATCGCCCGCCGCGACCTCCACCGCGATGATTTTTCCCGGCATGGGGGAGAGGATGGCGCCGTCAGAGGCCTGGCTACCGGCACTGCCGGACGTTCGCCACGCCTGGACGTGATACCAGAAGGCACCACCTACGCGAACCATGTGTCCGTCCTCAAAAGGCTTTGAGTTAATCTTCCGGCTTTTCCAGTCAACGGGAATGCTAATGCTTTTACGTCGACCATGCACCCCCACGTCGGCAACGACGTGTGCATTTCCGTTTAGGCGGAACCCGATCTGCCCGTCCCAAGGAGCGGATGGCTGCCCATCAACCAACGGAGTAATGTATGCGTTATTGGTAACCGGATACCCTTCGTGGGATGATACAATTTGCGCGATAGCCCCGTGTTCTGCTGCCATTGTGACTAACTCAGATTCATCGGTGAGTGTGTCGAGGTTTCTCTCGATGTAACCTGTATCAAGGTCGCCTTCCTCAAATGCGTCTGAACAAATCAGTCTATATAAAAAGCCTTGGTTGGTTTTGAGGTGCCACAGTTCCATTTCCTCCAGCGCTCTCTGAAGATTGTCCAAAGCCCAATAGCGTTCGTCTCCGTGGGCGACAATTTTAGCAATCATCGGATCATAAAAGGGAGAGACTTCTCCACCCTCTTCTATTCCGCTCTCAATTCTCCACCTATCGCCGCCCCATCTCAAATGTTCTATTTTCCCGATGACCGGCAAAAACCCGCGTCCCGGATCCTCCGCATAGAGCCGCGCTTCCATCGCCCATCCGTTGATGGACAGTTCCTTTTGCTTCAATGGCAATGCTTCCCCGCTCGCCACGCGCAGTTGCCATTCGACCAAGTCAACGCCGGTGATTTCTTCGGTCACGGGGTGCTCGACTTGCAACCGCGTGTTCATTTCCATGAACCATATCCGATCCGCGCGAAGGCCCTCGCTGGCATCCGCGATGAACTCGATAGTGCCTGCGCCGACATAGTCCACCGCGCGCGCCGCCTTTACCGCCGCCGCGCACAGTTGTTCGCGCGTCGCCTCATCCATGCCGGGGGCGGGAGCCTCCTCGATGACTTTTTGGTGCCGCCGTTGCAGGCTGCAATCGCGCTCAAACAGGTGGACGATATTGCCATGC
>JBGSOJ010000214.1:0-10336 GCA_041739175.1 Sphingomonadaceae bacterium | reverse complement strand
AACGGCTTTCGGGAGGCACTGAAGCCGTACTGAAACAAAGCCGATTGGAACGCACGGGCAAGGATTTGCGCCTCTCGCTTGCACCCGAAGCCGCCGCATTTGCGGGCGAAACGGTGGACAAACGGTTGAAACAGCTTGCCGCTGCTTTGGGGTGCAAAGGCAAAGTTGTGGTCGGCGGTTAGCCGATTACTCCTTATACATGCCCGCCAATATATCGGCGTAGCGCTCCTTAATCTTATGTCGCCGGATTTTGAGTGATGGCGTCATTTCGCCGTTTTCAATGGAAAAGGGCTCATCGGCGAATTCAAACCGGCGGACTTTTTCGATCACCGATACCTGCGCATTGACGCGGTCAACGCCAGCACGGACGGCGGCGCGGAAGTCGGGATTGGCTTGCAACGCGGCAAGGTCATAGGGCAATCCGTGCGCTTTCGCCCAATCCTGCGCCCATTCGGTGTCGGGAATGATGAGCGCCGAAATATAGGGCTTTCGGTCGCCGGCCACCATCGCTTGGGCAATTTCGGGTTGCAGGGTCAGCATCCCCTCCACCCGTTGCGGCGCGACATTGTCGCCTTTGTCGTTGACGATAATGTCCTTTTTCCGGTCGGTAATGACAATCCGGCCAGCTTCATCAATATGCCCAATATCGCCTGTGTGCAGCCAGCCATCAATGATCGTCTTATCTGTTTCCGGCTGATTGCGCCAATAGCCGAGCATGACGAGTTCGCCGCGCACCAAAATCTCCCCATCATCGGCAATGCGGACTTCTGTATTCATCAGCGGCGGGCCGACGGTGTCCATTTTGATGCCGAGGGAGGGGCGATTGCAACTGATCACTGGCCCGCTTTCGGTTTGGCCATAGCCTTGGAGGAGCGTTAGCCCCATCGAATGGAAGAACACGCCGATATCGGGGTTTAGCGGCGCACCGCCCGAGATCATCGCCTTCATACGGCCACCAAAGCGCGCGCGAATTTTCGGTTTGAACAATTTTTCCAGCACAAACCGTTTCGGCCCGTCCAGCAATGCGCCGCGCCCATTAAGTTCGCGTTGTCCCACGGACAAGGCGGTTGCCATTAATGTGTTGGGCAGCTTCCCTTGCTTCTCCACCGCCTTGATGATCCGCGCGCGTAGTACCTCAAACAGGCGGGGGACCACGAACATGATCGTGGGCCGCGTTTCCTCAATGTTGGCGGCCAGCTTCTCCAGCCCCTCGGCATAATAAATCTGCCCGCCCATAGCGATGGGCAGGAATTGCCCGCCGCTGTGTTCATACGCGTGGCTAAGCGGGAGGAAGGACAGGAACGTCTCATCACCCCAACCGAAATCTTCGATCAAAACTTGGCCCGCGCCCTCAATATTGTGCAGGATAGAGCCGTGGCTCTGCATCACGCCGCGCGGGACGCCGCCGGTGCCGCTGGTGTAAATCAGGCAGGCGAGGCTATCGCGTTGCAGGCTGGCCGTAGTTTCATTCAGAACCGCGAATGACGCGCTCCGATGTTCTGTATCGTCATCAGCGATGAGCGCATCCCAACGGTGGAAGTCAAAGCCGCTGGCCTGCGAAATGCGGAAATTATCAATGCCAATAATGTGGTCAACATTGCCGGACGATTGCACCGCATCAATCAACGGCTTGGCCAGCTTTTCATTGGACACGATGACCGCACGCGCCTCGCTGTTGTCCAGAATATGCCGGTGGTCGGCGGCGGTGTTGGTGGTGTAGGCGGGAACGGTCACGCACCCTGCCGCCATAATTGCCAGATCGGCAATGCACCATTGCGGCCGGTTTTCGGACACGAGCATTACGCGCTCGCCGGGTTTCAGACCCATATTGCGCAGCGAATGAGCAAGCGCGGCGACCTGCCGCTCGGTTTCCTGCCAACTGATCGGCGTCCATGCGCCGTCCCGCTTCGCCCACAAAAACGGCGTGTCCCCGCGTGCCGCCGCCCGCGCGCGGAATAGGGAGACCAGATTGTTATGCTTTTCGATAGCAGTGCCCTTAAAGCCTGCGCCTTTTTTTGCCGCCACGCTGCTTGTCATCCTCTGCCGTTATGTCCTGGGGACTTATATGGTGTTGGCCTGCCAATAAGCAAATCGGCGGCGGCGGGGCAAGGGTGCGTTTCTTGCCTGCCGCGTCCCGTTACGATCATTTCCGCCGAGAATTGCCCAAGCTGCGCGGGTCAGCGGCACCGCGCCAACCCGTGCCCTCCATCCACTGCGCGCCGTTGATTTTGGACGGCAGGTCGGTGACGACAACGGGCTGGCCAAAGGCGGCAAGCTCTGCCTCTTGGGCCGCCAGTGAGGTGTTAGCCTCAATTAGCAGCGATCCGTTGCCAAAATAAATATTTGGCAAGGCAATGGCCTGATCCAGCGGCAGGCCGAAATCGAGCACGCCGACTAATGTCTTGGCGACATGCATAATAATCCGCTTCCCACCCGCCGAACCCAAAGCAAGGATCGGGCGGTCATTGGCGTCGTAAACAATTGTTGGCGACATCGACGATAAGGGCCGTTTGCCGCCCGCGACGGCATTGGCGACCATAGCGCCATCCTCACCAACTGGCGCGAAGCTGAAATCGGTGAGTTCGTTGTTGAGGAAAAAACCGCCCGCAACCAATTGGCTGCCAAAGGGGCCTTCAACTGTGCTGGTCATGCTGACCACATTTCCTGCCACATCGACGACAGTGAAGTGGGTGGTGCCTTCCTCCACCTCCGGTTCGGCAAAGCGCCACGGCTGTGCATTTTTGGGCGTGCCAGCGGGATAATCGGTGCGCGCCTTCTTCGGGTCGATCAATTTTGACCGTTCGGCAAGATAGGCGGGGTCAATTAGGCCCAACACCGGCACGTCGACAAAATCGGGGTCGGCCAAATAGGTGCCGCGATCGGCATACGCCAATTGCATCGATTGGCCCAGCAAATGCCAGCTTTGCGGATTGTCAGGGCCCAGAGCGGCCATGTCGAACGGGGTCAATTGACCCAAAATCTGCATCACCGTCACCCCGCCCGATGATGGTGGACCCATGCCGCAGATTTTGTAAACGCGGTATGTCATGCACACTGGCGGGCGCTCTTTTGCCTGATACGCAGACAAATCGATTAGTGTCATGTCGCCGGGGTTGACCTTCGCGGTGGTTACCTTGCGCACGATTTCTTGCCCGGTTTGCCCGGCATAGAAGGCATCTGGCCCCAAATCGGCAACGCGCTGCAGTGTGGCGGCAAGCGCGGGATTGCGGATTTCATCGCCGACCTTTGCCGGTGCTCCGTCGAGCCAGTAAATCGCCCGCGCGTCGGGGAAATCGGCCCACAATGGCGCGATTTGTTGTAATCGCTCCGCCAATGGGGCGTTGACCTCAAAACCGCCCTCGGCCAGTTGGATGGCGGGGATGAACAAATCGGCCCACGGCAGCTTGCCCCATTTTTGGTGCGCCTCCGCCATCAACGCGATGTTGCCGGGGACGCCCACCGACATGCCGCCGGGAAACGCCTGACGGAAGGGCAGGGGCTTGCCATCGCTGCCCATAAACCGGCTCGCGTTGGCGGCGGCTGGGGCCATTTCGCGGCCATCGATGGTGCTAACCGCGCCGGTAGCCCCCTCATTATAGACGAAAAAGCCGCCGCCGCCGATACCGCTCGACTGCGGCTCAACCACCGTCAGCGCCAGCATGACCGCAAGCGCGGCGTCGGTTGCGTTGCCGCCCTGCGTTAGAATGGTCATCCCGGCATTGGTCGCATCGGGGTGCGCGGTGGAAACGACTCCATATTCCAGCAGCACCGCCTCCATCTCGGCAACGGCGGCGGGGTCGGCGTCCGGGACGCCATCCACCGCGTCGATTGGCGAGGTGACGCCAATCCGGTCGCCAAGGCTTGGCCGCTGCGCCGGAACGCCGCTATCCTCTTGCATGATAACGGCTTCTTCGCCGTCGATGTCTGCCGCATCGATAACAATCGTCTGCGCCGCCAAATGCACCATGGGGACCGCCATAAGACCAGCGGCGAATAGGAGAAGGGAAGGCCGTTTCATGCGTGTGTCCTTTTGGTGGGGCGCCCGTGGTCGGGTTTTCGCATTGATACCATGCCCTTTGCCAAAAGGCACATGAACCTGCAACGAACGATTGGCGGTTCCGTTGCAGCCCTTAATGCGCCTCTAGGATCAACGCATCCAGCAACAGGCCGCCAGCGCGCGGATGTGCGGTCAGGTCCGCCACTATGTGCCGTCCCAAACGATAATCTGCTGCTGACACTTCCGCCGAAAGCCGGACTGTCGCGGCGTTAGTTGTCGGCGCGTGCGTAAGCATAACATGCAGGCGCACCCCGACAAAAGTTGCGCTGCTCCAGTCGCGCTCCGTCAACACTTCGATGCGGTGAATGAATGGCAATGCGGTGCAATTTGAGTCACTGCTCCGCCCGACATCGCTGTTGCCGTCAGCTTCCCCATCCCCCAATTGTGCGATCAGCGTGGCAACGGCCCGCACAAACCGCTCGCCCACCGTAGGCCGCATCCGTTCGCGCTTGATGCGCGGCATTGGCGGTCGCGGCGGGATTAGGTCATTCAGCCGGGCTTGAAAATTCGCCAGCTTTGTTGGCCTGATCGGCGATGAACGCACGGATTTTGTCTGCCATGGCACGGCGCGGCTCGCGTCCGTTGCGAATGTCGAGGACAAGCCGTGGGTCCTTGGCGACCAAGCGTCCGAACTGGGTCGGTGCCATTTTGGTATCGCGGAGGAATTGTTCGATTTGGCGTCGAATAGGCACATTGGGGCTCCTTTTTGCACTGGCTGCGTCGTCTCGGGTGGAGAGGCGACTCGATAAAAATAAGAACATAATAAGAACAAAAGAGCAGGCAAAATCCTACTTATCAATAGGAAATATCCTATTGCAGGCGATTGTACCGGTATGTTACAAGGCACTATGGATGATACCCGCGCCCGCCTTGACCGATTGATTGCCGAGAAGGGGCATGACTATGCCACGATTTCGCGCCTGATCGGGCGCAACCCCGCATATGTGCAGCAATACATCCATCGCGGCACCCCACGCCTGCTGGCGGAGCGGGACCGCCGCTTAATCGCCGAATTTCTGGGGGTGGAGGAGGCTGTATTGGGCGGACCCGATCCGGCTATGGTGCCTGCGCGTGGCGGATTGGTGTCGGTTGCCATGCTGGACATTGATGTCGCAGCGGGCGCGGGCGGCGCAGCGAATGCCGAGGCGATCACCGGCGCACATGGCTTTGCCCCCGCTTGGCTGGCGGCGCGCGGTCTGAAAGGAAAAACCCTATCGATTGTCCGTGTGCTGGGCGATTCGATGGAGCCGACGCTTTCGTCCGGCAACGACCTGCTCGTCGCGCATGGACCGCGAATGCTGGGCGACGGCATCTATGTATTGCGCATGGAGGATGCCTTGTTGGTCAAGCGATTGGCGCGAACGCCGGATGGCCGGATCAGCGTGCGCTCCGATAACCCCGCTTATCCCAACTACGTCGGGATAGCACCCGATGCGGTGCATATTATCGGCCGCGCGGTCTGGGTCGGCCGCGATTTGTAGCCGTTATTCAACCTCGAACAATTTGCCCTGCTCATAGCGAAGGGCATCAGGTTCATACAAAGGATGGCGCTCAAATTGCTGAGGATTCAGCATAATATCATTCAACCCGCCCAAATGGAACGCCCCCACCTTATCCTCACGCGGCCTCTCTCCATCGCGCAGCAAAGTGACGGCATCGATGTAAAGCGCGTCGTTGCGCCTGTATAGCACATGCGGCGCAAGCAACATGCGCTGCTTGTTGTAGGTCACCTCAACGCATTGCTTCAGCGCAATGGCTTGCAGGAAAGGGGCGGTGTTCGGTTCGGTCATGGTGCTCAAAGCAGTTCTGCCAATGGGAGGAAGCGATGGGCCTGTAGTGGTCCATTTCTATGACCCCTATGTTGCAGCGCACACAAAGCCAACGCAACCCCTTAAATGAATGGGCATTCATCTTTCATCCGACCCAAAATGGCGCAATCGGAATGGGCCAATCAAACAGTCCCGACACGTGTTTTTGGCTCAGTCGAATAAACTCGACACATGTTTTGGGCTTAGTCGAATAAACTCGACACGTGTTTCCGGCTTAGTCGAATAAACTCGACACGCTGCTTTCATCGGCGATGCGGCGGATGGCTTCGCCGAGCAGGGCGGCGACCGGCAATGTGCGGATATTCTTGGTATCGCGCACGGCGTCAGTGGCCTGAATCGAATCGGTGATGACGAGTTCGGTGAGTGAGGATTTGCCAATCCGCTCCGCCGCCACGCCGGACAACACGCCGTGGGTGCAATAGGCAACGACTTCGCGCGCGCCTTTTGCCCGCAAGGCATCGGCGGCGTTGCATAAAGTACCGCCCGAATCGACAATATCGTCGATCAGGATGCAGAAACAGCCCTCGACATCGCCAATGATATTCATAACCTCCGATTCGCCGGCCCGCTCGCGGCGCTTATCGACGATCGACAGCGGCGCGTTGTCGAGCCGTTTGGCAAGCGACCGTGCGCGCACCACGCCGCCAACATCGGGGGACACCACGGTCAACACTTGATCACCGTAGCGCGCCAATATGTCGGCGCTCATCACCGGTGCGGCGAAGAGATTGTCGGTGGGGATATCGAAAAAGCCCTGAATTTGTCCGGCGTGCAGATCAATCGACAACACGCGGTCGGCGCCTGCTGTGGTGATCAGGTTCGCCACCAACTTGGCCGAAATCGGTGTGCGCGGGCCGGGCTTCCTGTCCTGCCGCGCATAGCCGAAATAGGGGATCACCGCCGTAATCCGCGCCGCCGACGCCCGGCGCAGCGCGTCGATCATGATGAGCAGTTCCATCAAATTGTCATTCGCGGGCAATGCGGTCGATTGCAGGACGAATACATCCTCCCCACGCACATTTTCGTGGATCTCAACGAATATCTCATCATCGGCAAAGCGTCGCACGCTTGCATCGGTGAGCTTCATTTCCAAATAGCCGGCGATGCCGCGTGCCAAGGGGATGTTCGAATTACCGCTTAACAATTTCATCATTTTGCCAACCTTTGTCCGCCAAAACCCTGCATGGCAGCCCGTAAGACGCGGCACAGATTTGGGCAAGGGGCAAAAAGGCACAGGGCATCGGCTATACACAGCAAACCGATTGCGGGCGCGGCGGGGAGCGCCTAAATCAATCGCATGACACAAAAACTCACCATCGCGCTGGCGCAGATTAATCAACATATGGGCAATTTGGGCGGCAACGCCGATGCGATGCTGGCGTGGCGGGCGAAGGCGGCCGCATCGGGTGCAGATTTGATCGTATTTCCTGAAATGCAATTGATTGGCTATCCGCCGGAAGATTTGGTGATGAAGCCCGCATTGGTCGCGCGTGCCGCCGAGCAATTGGCGCGGCTGGCCGAAGCGACAGGCGACGGCGGCCCTGCGATGTTGGTGGGCAGCGTATTTCGGGATGGCGACGCGCTTTATAACGGCGTGGCGTTGCTGGATGGCGGCGCGGTGGCGGCGGTCCGGTATAAGCATGAGCTTCCCAATTATGGCACCTTTGATGAGAAACGCCTGTTCAGCGCGGGCCCCTTGCCCGACCCAGTCGATTTTCGCGGCGTGCGGCTAGGCCTGCCGATTTGTGAGGATCTCTGGTTCGACCGCGTGTCGGGGCATTTGGCGGCGGCGGGTGCGGAAATATTGCTGTGTGTCAACGGCAGCCCCTATGAAATCGATAAGGACGACCACCGAATGGAGGGCGTCGCCCGCGCCCGCGCCGCCGAAACCGGCCTGCCCATCGCCTATCTGAACCGTGTCGGCGGGCAGGATGAGTTGGTATTCGACGGCTGTTCCTTCGTCGTTAACGCGGACGGTGCCGAGGCGCACCGAATGCCCGATTGGGTGGAGGAGATGCGCCTAACCACTTGGGAGCGTGGCACGAATGGCTGGAACTGCGCCGCCGGAGACATCGCCGCGTGGCAGGAGCATCCGGAAGATATTTATTGCGCGATGGTCATCGGCCTGCGCGATTATGTCAATACCAACCGCTTTCCCGGCGTGGTTTTGGGCCTGTCGGGAGGGATCGACAGCGCGATTTGCGCGGCGATTGCCGCCGATGCGCTTGGCCCCGACCGCGTATGGTGCGTGATGTTGCCCAGCCGCTTTACGGGGCAATTGAGTTTGGATTTGGCGACCGAATGCGCGAGCATGATCGGATGCCGATATGACACCATCCCCATCAACCCCGCTGTGATGGCGTTCGATGAGATGCTATCGGGTAGCTTCGCCGATAAGGACGTCGATATTACCGAGGAGAATGTGCAATCACGCATTCGCGGAGTGACGTTGATGGCGCTTAGCAACAAATTCGGCCATATGCTGCTGACAACTGGTAACAAAAGCGAGATGAGCGTTGGCTATGCCACCATTTATGGTGACATGGCGGGCGGGTACAACCCACTCAAAGACGCTTATAAAATGACCGTGTTTGCTATTTCCAAATGGCGCAACGCGAACAAACCCGCCATTGGATTAGGCCCTGACGGACCGGTTATGCCAGAGGGGATTATCACGCGGCCGCCCTCCGCCGAGCTGCGTCCTGACCAGCGCGATGACGACAACCTGCCGCCTTATCCCGTGCTCGATGACATCCTCTTGGGCCTTGTCGAGGGTGAGTTGTCGGTCGAGGAGGTCGTGGCACGCGGCCATGATCGTGCTGTGGTGGAGCGCATCGAGCGCCTGCTCTACATCGCAGAATATAAACGCCGCCAGGCACCGCCGGGGGTGAAATTGGGCCGCCGGAATTTCGGCCGCGACCGGCGCTATCCGATTACCAATGCGTTCAGGAGTGCGTGAGGGGCGGTTAGTCCGACGCCAACCCTTTCAACCGATACAGCGCCTCCAACGCCTCCCGCGGGCTAAGCGCGTCTACGTCTAGTGCCTCCAACGCGTCGCGCAGGGGATCGCCCCGCTCTGCCTCCTCTGCCATCGCCGCCGCCGCGAACAGAGGCAGTTCGCCCAAACCCGCCGCCAATCCGCCGGTATCCGCGCGGCCCTTTTCCAACTTGTCGAGCACACTCCGCGCTCGTTTTAGCACCGGCGCGGGGATGCCCGCCAGTTTTGCGACCGCCAGACCATAGGACCGATCCGCCGCGCCGCCCGCAACCTCGTGCAGCAACACCAACTCGCCCTTATACTCCCGCGCGCGGACATGGTGCAGGCTGAGTGCGTCCAATGTATCGGCCAGCCGCGTCAGCTCGTGATAATGCGTCGCGAACAGGCACCGGCACCGGTTGATTTCATACACTGCCTCCACCACCGCCCAGGCCAAAGCGAGGCCGTCATAAGTGCTGGTCCCGCGCCCGACTTCGTCGAGGATGACGAAGCTGCGCTCAGTCGCTTGGGCTAAAATCGCCGCCGTTTCGACCATTTCGACCATGAAAGTCGATTGCCCGCGCGCCAGATTATCGGACGCGCCCACGCGGCTGAACAATCGGTCGGTCAGGCCCACGGTCGCGGCGCTGGCGGGCACGAAACTGCCCGCTTGGGCGAGCAGGATGATGATCGCATTTTGACGCAGGAAGGTGGACTTACCACCCATGTTCGGGCCGGATACCAACCACAATCGGTCGGCGGGGCTGAGTGCGCAATCATTGCCGACAAAGCGATCCCCACCGCGTGCCACCGCGCTTTCGACCACGGGATGGCGACCGTTTTCGATGGCGAGCACCGGCGCGTCACTGATGACAGGCCGCGTCCACCCGCCCTCCGCTGCCCGTTCCGCCAGTGCGGCGGCGACATCCAGCCGCGATATAGCATCGGCAGTGGCTGCAATGGCTTGGGCGCGGGCCAGCACTTCGCCAGTCAATTCCTCCAAATGCGCGGCCTCGGCGGCGAGGGCGTGTCCTCCCGCCTGCACAATCCGGCTGGCCTCCTCATGCAATTCGGGCGAGTTAAACCGCACCGCGCCCGCCATGGTTTGGCGGTGGGTGAAGCCGCTATCGGGGGCCATCAACACGTCGCCATGTTTGGCGGGAACCTCAACGAAATAGCCCAGCACGGCATTGTGTTTGATTTTGAGCGCGGCCACGCCGGTCGCGTCTTTATAGCGTGCTTCTAATGCCGCAATCGCCCGCCGCCCATCTGCGCCTGCGTTACGCAGGCTGTCCAGCGCGGCGTCATACCCTTCCGCAATATAGCCGCCTTGGCTGGCCTCGGTCGGTGGGGTGGGGACGAGGGCGCGCTGGAGCACGTCAACCAGCGCGCCATGGCCGTCCATTTGGGGGAGCAGAGCGCCCAGTATCGCGGGGCGGTCGATGCCGCCTTGCGCGCCTAGGCGTTCCCGCA
>JBGSOJ010000124.1:0-5382 GCA_041739175.1 Sphingomonadaceae bacterium | reverse complement strand
GCGGGCGATTATGACTTGTTTCAATTGGAACTCACGCTGCGCGATCGATGCCGAGTGGTGGAATATGCGCCGCCGCGCCTTATATACGATATGAAGGGGGATGAGCCGAAGGATTTCGCCTTTACCCTCGCGCGGCATTTGGCGACTTGGACGGGCATCGATTGGGCAATTGAGCGCGGCGATGGCTCGGGAATCCTCTCGTTGGCAGAGGCAGAGGCCGAGGACGCCCGCGCCGCCGAAAACGCCCGCACCAACGCGCCAATGGTGCGCGCGGTACTAAATGCTTTCCCCGGGGCGGAAATCCTGCCCCCTGACATTGTTACTCCTTTACGAAAGGCACACCCATGAAAAGCATGGAAGAGATGATCAAGGCCGCACAAGAGGCCGCGCAATCCATCCAAAAGCAAATGGAGGAAGCGCAAGGCAAGCTCGACACGATCGAGGTTGAGGGCGTGTCGGGCGGCGGCCTCGTCAAAGTCCGTGCGTCGGCAAAGGGCCGCATAATCGCGGTCTCGATTGACGACAGCTTGATCGTCCCCGCCGACAAGCAAATGCTGGAGGATCTTATCGCCGCCGCGTTCAACGACGCCCGCGAAAAAGCCGACGCCGCCAGCAACGCCGAAATGAGCAAAATGAGCAGCGGATTGCCGTTGCCACCGGGGTTTAAGATGCCGTTTTGATGCGCGGCGCAGCGGCTTGCTTGAAATAGCAAATCGCCCCGCCCATATTTGAAAATGAACGAAATTAACGCACGGCGGCCCTTTGCCGCGTGCCGGAGTGATAATGAACAATACCTACCCCCTTCTCCCCCTGCGGGATATTGTTGTGTTTCCGCAGATGATCGTGCCGCTTTTTGTGGGGCGCGATAAGTCTGTTGTTGCGCTGGAAAAGGCGATGCAGGGCGATAAGACGATCTTCCTCGTCGCCCAACTCGACCCGTCCGAGGACGATCCAGAGCGCGATGATATGTACGACATCGGCGTCACCGCCAACATCATGCAATTGCTAAAACTGCCCGACGGCACCGTCCGCGTGCTGGTCGAAGGGATTGAACGCGCGAAGCTAGAGCGGCTAGAAACGCACGACGATTATGTTGCGGCGGAAGTATCGCCTATTGCGCAAATCGACACCATCGGCGCAGATTTGAAACCCCTGATGCGGTCGGCGGTGGAGCAGTTTGAAAATTACTCCAAACTGTCCAAAAAAATGCCCGCCGAAACCGCGGTGCAATTGGGCGAAATCGACGAAGCCGCCGCGCTTGCCGATGCGATCGCCGCCAATATCAGCGTCAAAGTGTCGGACAAGCAGGCGCTTTTGGTGGAGCTTGACCCCGCCAAACGGCTGGAAATGGCGTTCGCCTTTATGGAGGGCGAGCTTGGCGTATTGCAGGTTGAAAAGAAAATCCGTGGCCGCGTCAAACGGCAAATGGAAAAATCGCAGCGCGAATATTACCTCAATGAGCAGCTAAAGGCGATCCAACGCGAACTCGGCAATGATGATGGTGAGGGCGGCAACGAAGTTGCGGAACTGACCAAGAAAATTGCAGAAACCAAGCTAAGCCAAGAGGCGCGGGCGAAGGCGGATACCGAGCTTAAAAAGCTGAAATCGATGGCGCCGATGTCTGCCGAAGCAACCGTTGTGCGCAATTATCTCGATACATTGCTTGCCCTGCCATGGGGCAAGAAAAGCAAAGTGAAAAAGGACATTTCGGCGGCGCAAGCGGTGCTGGATGGCGATCATTATGCGCTGGAAAAGGTCAAAGACCGCATTGTTGAATATCTGGCGGTGCAAGCGCGGACGAACAAATTGAAAGGCCCGATCCTGTGCCTCGTCGGGCCACCAGGCGTGGGCAAAACCTCGCTTGGGCGTTCGATTGCCAAAGCGTGCGGGCGCGAGTTTGTGCGGCAATCTTTGGGCGGTGTGCGCGATGAGGCGGAAATTCGCGGCCACCGGCGCACCTATATCGGGTCGCTCCCCGGCAAAATCGTCACCAACCTGAAAAAGGCAGGCAGCATGAATCCGCTGTTCCTGCTCGATGAAATCGACAAATTGGGGCAGGATTTCCGCGGCGATCCCGCATCGGCGCTGCTTGAGGTGCTCGACCCCGAACAGAATGCGAAGTTCAACGATCACTATCTCGAAATCGACATCGATTTGTCGGACGTGATGTTCGTGTGCACCGCGAACAGCATGAACTTGCCGCAGGCATTGCTTGACCGGATGGAGATCATCCGGTTGGAAGGCTATACCGAGGATGAAAAGGTCGAGATTGCAACGCGGCATTTGATCGCGAAGCAAATAGAGGCGCACGGCCTGAAAAAGGGCGAATTTGAGCTGACCGAGGATGGTTTGCGCAAACTCATCCAACTCTACACCCGCGAGGCCGGTGTGCGGACGTTGGAACGTGAAATCGCGCGGTTGGCGCGTAAAGTGCTGCGCCGGATACTTGAGGGCAAGGACACCGGCATCACGATTACGCCTGACAACCTCGCCGAATTCGCGGGCGTGCCGAAATATCGCTATGGCGTGGGCGAGACTGATAACCAAATCGGTGCGGTCACCGGCCTTGCCTGGACCGAAGTCGGCGGCGAATTGCTGACCATTGAGGCGGTGACGGTGTCGGGCAAGGGCGGTATCCGCTCCACCGGCAAATTGGGCGAAGTGATGAACGAGTCCATCCAAACCGCGCTGTCTTATGTAAAGGCGCGCGCGCCATCCTATGGGATCAAACCCAGCCTGTTCGCACGCAAGGATGTCCACATCCACTTGCCCGAGGGCGCCGTGCCGAAGGATGGACCAAGCGCGGGTATCGGTATGGTCACGACCATCGTGTCGACGCTAACCGGCATTGCCGTGCACCGCGATATTGCGATGACGGGCGAAGTCACGCTGCGCGGGCGGGTGTTGCCGATTGGCGGACTTAAAGAAAAACTGCTCGCGGCGCTGCGTGGTGGGATCAAGCGGGTGTTGATTCCTGCCGAGAATGAAAAGGATCTGGCCGAGATTCCTGACAATGTAAAATCGGGGCTGGAAATCATCGCGGTTAGCCATGTCGACGAAGTTTTGAAATTGGCGCTGGTTGAACCGCTGGAGCCGATCATTTGGACCGAGGCGGATGAATTGGCAGCAACCGCGATGCAACAGGCTGTTAGCGGAATCGCACCGCCGTCCGCGATAACCCATTGACTATAAAGGGAACGAGGCGACCGTGTTGCCCCGTTCCCTTATATCGCGTGCAGCTCTGGCCAAGGCAAAGCGAAAGGGCGAATAAGGGGTCAATTTGCTGCGCCGCAACATGAAAAAATTTGTGATTTTCGTCGCATTTTAGCGGACTTTCGTGTTTTTTCTTTGACAAGGCGCTGAACTTTCTTCTTAATCCCCGCCTACTGGCGTCGGGTCGACAGTCTACGCCACTGTTTTTATAGAGAGGGGTTTACGCTTACCATGAACAAAAACGAATTGATCGCAGCAGTAGCCGATCACGCTGGCCTTACCAAAGCGGACGCAGCCAAGGCGGTGGAAGCCGTTTTCGACACCATTACGGGCGCGCTGAAGAAAAATGACGATGTCCGATTGGTCGGATTTGGCACATTCTCAGTCAGCAAGCGCAAGGCGTCGACGGGACGCAACCCACGCACGGGTGAGCCCATGACCATTGCCGCTTCCACTCAGCCGAAATTTAAGGCTGGCAAAGGCTTGAAAGACGCCGTTAACTAATCACGATCCGCCGATGCGATCGGCGGCGATTTAGGACGAAAAATCAGGAGCAACGTCTCCTTATATTCGTCACTTAGTCTATTTTAGGGCGTAGCTTATGTGGCTACGCCCTTTTCTTTTGCCCGATTTTCGCGTTCGCAGAACGACATGCCTGCCCCAACGCCGCGTCGCATTCAACGCAGCGAGCGGATGGAGGATCGCAATTCCTCCATTTTGGCCCATTTGGTTAGGGCAAAATAACGGCGCAAAGCGCATTTCAGTCATTCATTAACGCGCGCTCTGACTTTGCTGTGAAGCCAGCGGGTTTCGGGCGCCGCGCCAATTCATCGCAAAATAAAGATTTAACAGGAAATGCACCATGTCTGACAAAGCGAGGTTAACCGCATCGGCACACATTATGCTGACACAGATTAACAAACCGAGGTTAACCGTATGCACGCGCTCCGTCACTTTGCTCTTCCCGATACGGCCCTGTTGATGGGGGACGCGTTGCGAAGCTATGCCGAGACAGCCATGGAAGACCGATCGGGCAAACGCAGCCGCGTTGAGATCCTTGCCCACTTGCGCCAGGCCGGACGAAGCGGATTTCCGATCATTATCCGCAATTTGTCGGTGTCAGGCTTCGTGTGTGACGGGCTAAGCGCGATGAAGCCCGGTTCGCGCTGCTTTGTCCGGATTCCGGGGTATGAATCCATGAGCACGCATGTCATTTGGAACGATGGGTTCATGATCGGCTGCGCGTTCAATCGCCTGATCGCACAGCCCGTGGTGGACGCCATTTATCGCAAATATCCCGCAAAGCCGGACTAGGGTCAGGACACTGGGCCGCCTACTTTGCTTGCATATTCCGGCTTTCGGACGGGATGCACACCACTAATCCATTAAGCGCATCGCTAAGAATAATCTGACAACTTAACCGGCTGGTACGCTTTGCGCCTGTTGCAAGGTCGAGCATATCTTCCTCTTCCTCGGTCGCTGGCGGCAAGGCGTCAAACCATTCTGGTGCAACGATGACATGGCATGTCGAACAGGCCATTTGTCCCTCACACGTGCCCTCAAGTGGCATCCCCGCATTTTGTGCGACGGACAGCAAATTTGCACCAACCTCGCCGCTTGCTTGGGTTGTGGTTTCGCCATCGGTCTGAACAAATTGAATGTCGATTTGTTTGGTCATGCTTCCCGTGCCTTCAAACTTGCGCCATTGCCGCTGCATTAAGAAGCGACGCAGCGCGGGTTATGTCGTCCAATTTGGTATAGCGGCCAAAGCCCAAACGGATAGAGGATTTTGCGGCGCGGACGTCAAGGCCAATGGCTTGCAACACATGGCTGGGCCTACCGGAGCCGCTGGCACATGCGCTGCCCGCGCTGAACGCGATAGTGCGGCAATCGCTCATCAACCGGGCAACGTCGACGCCGTCGAGGCGCAAGTTGAGGTTGCCGTGGTAGCGGCGGTCCGCCGAACCGTTGAGTGTCCAGTTGGCGAAGGCTTCGCGCGCCGCCGTCCAAAGCGTTTCGATGTGCGCGGCGTCGACGTCTTTTCGATCAGCGCAAAGTTTCGCGGCCACGCCCAAACCGACGCACAGCGCAGGCGAGACCGTGCCGGAGCGCAGGCCGCCCTCTTGCCCGCCGCCGTGGGTGACCGGCTCGACCCCCACGCCATCGCGC
>JBGSOJ010000120.1:0-4775 GCA_041739175.1 Sphingomonadaceae bacterium | reverse complement strand
TCGGGCGCAAATAACGCAGTGCCACGTCGGATTACTGCGGCCGCGTTGGGTCGCTGCTGCCGCCGGTGCGCGTGCCGGTGCCTGCGCCGCCGATGTTGCCGAAAAGGTCCTCAAAAAAGCCGCGGCTGCGACCCATTGTGGGCGTTTTGTCGCCCTCGGGACTAATGGAGGCGACCGTTTCCAGACCGCTCTGGTTTACGGCGACCACGTTCCCGGCATCGTCGAATTGCACATGCAGCAGTTTTTGGTCTACCGGACGCGGCGTGCGGAATGCCAATTGGCCCAAAGTGCGCGACACATAATACCAATCATTGTCGCCATCGGTGCCCTTAAAGCTGGGTTTGCCCATGGCTGCCTCGACCGATTGCTTGTTATCCAAGCCAGGTTGGATCGTCGCGACAATCGCGGGGTCAGCGATAAAACCCTCAAACGTGCGCGCACGCGAACATCCGCTGCTCACCAACAAGCCTGCGATGGCAAGGGCGATAAGAGATTGGTGTTTGCGGGTCATCATACGTTTTTCTCCGATTTCGGTCAAATGTCGTCCATCAATGGGCGGACCGATGCGATAATCTTTGCCATAGCCATTGCACTTCCCGCCGCCAAGTTCAATATCCGCCTGAGGCAAGTTTGTCCTGAAGACGATCTTGGCGTTGCCATTATCGGCATTCCGCCTAAGGCGACAAAGCTGGCTCCAGCGTGAATGAAATGGGAAATCAGTATGATTGATGCCTTACGGAAAATTTTCGGTAACCAGCGGGATCAGGACGCGACCATCCCCTTATACAACGCCGTCGTTGCGGCGGCGCGGCAACCGCATTGGTATCAAGAGGGTCAAATTCCCGACACGGTTGATGGCCGCTTCGATGTGCTGATCGCGCTCTTAAGCCTGATCTTGGTACGTATGGAAGGCATGGCAGGTCAAGAACGCGCGAGTGTTTGGATGACCGAGCTTTTTGTTGAAGATATGGACGGGCAATTGCGCCAAATCGGTGTCGGCGACTATACCGTGGGCAAGCATGTCGGCAAAATCATGGGTGCATTGGGCGGCCGATTGGAGGCCTTTCGTGATGCTCTGGCGGCAGGCGAATCGTTGGAACCGCTCATCCGACGCAACATATATACAAATGCGCCGCCGTCCGATGCCGCACTACAGCACACGGTTGCCGCCTTGCAATCGCATTGGACGGCGTTGCAACCGGTCACTGCGGACGATTTGAAAACCGGAGCAATCGGTTGGTGACTTTACCCACGGCGCTCCCAGAATGGTCGCATCAGGTGCTAATTGCGCAATTGGCTGACACGCCATTCGCCATGGCTTTGGTCGCCGATGAAAACACGCGGGGCAATCTGGCAAAACGGTTCGACCTGTTGGCTCTCGATGGCCTTGAGGCCGATGTAACCTTGGCCCGGCAAGGCGAAAACGTGGAATTGCTGGGGCGCTTGCGGGCCCAAGCGACGCAGGCTTGCGCGCTAAGTGGGCAGGGGGTTATGGCGACTTTGGACGAACCTGTAAAACTGACGTTCATGCCGGACCGTGCGGACCAAGCTACGCCAAATGAGGAAATCGAATTGGCGGCGGACGATTGCGATATCGTCTGGCACGATGGTCGCGTCGTGGACGTGGCGGAGGCTATTTCGCAAAGCCTTGGCCTCGCCCTTGATCCCTACCCGCGCGCGCCAAACGCAGACGACATCGCCCGCGCCGCTGGTATCAAACGGGAGGAGGAGGCAGGTGCATTCGGCGCACTCGCCGCGTTAAAGGCGCAAATGGAAGGCAGGTCTGGCAGGTAACGGCGCCTCGGTTTCTTGAGCGGTTCAAATCACACTTGCCGTCAACACCATACGCCGCTAAACGCCGACGAATAGGGAAGCCGGCTTAGCTCAGTTGGTAGAGCACCTGATTTGTAATCAGGGGGCCACGGGTTCGAATCCTGTAGCCGGCACCATGTTTTTCAATGACTTAGCTGCATATTTGTGTTTGATAGTTTGATTGCTCAGTTCGAAACAATCACATTATAATCGTCCCGATGATGTTGGCACATTCCCGTTAAAGCTCTGCCGACGGAAGCCAATTCTTCCATCATCGCCACTGTCGCTGCCAATCGCCTAATCCCGCACTGATCATCAACCGAGTGATGTATAATCGCGGTGTTATGGCCCAATAGTATGCGATGTGGACCATTGGATTTTTCCGGATCGGCCAGTCGGCTGACTCGTTAATGCCCCGCGCATCGAATTCACAATTTTAAGTGTAGGCCACGGCGATGCAGCGGCCAGATTATAATAAAGATCACACAAAGCACCAAAAAGGCGCAGGCCAAGGATGCAAGATACGGATCGGGAATAATGGCGCTGGCCATAACCATGAACCAATCTTGTAGAGCTCTTGGGCTCTCGCCTCCGGTCACGGGAATCGACCAGCCTACAGTAATGGCGATTGACAGCGAAAAGGCCAATATCGCGTTGCCACCCAAAATCCTGAACGGCGCAGCGATAAATTTGGCAAAGCCGACGCGCAAGATTGCGGCAGCAATCAGCAGCGCGATGAATGAAAACCCGCTGCTGAGCAGGGCAAAGCTACTTGTCCAAATCTTCTTGTTAATCGGAAATGCGCTATCGAGCGCTAAACCGGCGGCGATTAAGGCAAGCCCGATGGCCAACAAAAGTACCATCTTAGACTTGGCCTCACTCTGCCAAATTTGAATAGCCACGATCCCGAAGAGCACATTCGCTGTAGCCGGCAATGTAGAGAGTAACCCTTCAGGGTCATAGACAACGGGCCCGGCCCATTGGACCGAGCCAATCTCCCACATGTGCCTCGGCGTGAATATCGCTCTATCTATGTACGCAGCAAGATTGCCAGTCTGGTCGAGCTGTCCGGCTCCGAAGCCCGGCACCGGAATAAAGGTCATCATTATCCAATAGGAAATGAGAATTGTCGCAATCGCCAGCACGATGGCATTGATATTGATTTTTACCTCCTCCTCCGCCTTTCGAACCGCCGTTGTGTAGAGAATACACACTGCAATGAGATAGCAGATTGCAATGCGTTGAAGCACGCCAGGAATGCGTAGCGATTGCGAATTATCGGCGCGTATAGGCGGCTTCCCCAAATCGACTGCCAGAAGATAGAGATAATTAAGGACAAGCCCCAGTAAGATGAGCGAAACCACGCGTCGCGCGACTTTCAGCCAGAATGCCCTCTGGTCCTTATCTCGACGGAGTGTGCGGACAAACGTTAGGCCAAGCGCCATGCCGACACCAAACAAGAAATCGGGAAACACGAGGTCGGCGAACCGCCAGCCATGCCAATCGGCATGTTGCATCTGCGCATAGGTATAGGCCCATGAGCCCGGGCTAGTGACCAAGATCATGACCGCGACTGCAAACCCGCGGAGCACGTCCAACTCGATTATCCGTTTGTTGTCGGCCATCCTCCACCCCCTTAGATTCCCGCTGAACCCGGTATCATGTTGCCGTGGTATGCCAATTCCTTTGCGAGGGTTATTGATAACGCCAACCAAGTCAGGGATCGACTCGCGAAGTAATCTTACGCTTCAGGCAATGTCAATATTTCCGCGCCAGCCTAGGTTGGGGTTAAAAAGCTGTCTCTATCAGGTCCAATTTCGAGAGTGGGCCTCGCGCTTTGGTTGTCCCTTTTTCAACGCTGCTAGAACCGGACGATTGCGCTCAGCCGGATGTCACGGCCCGCGCCCAGGGTGATGGTTTTATAGGTATCCAGAAAATCGCGATAGCGCACATCGAAAACATTGTCCGCCTCCAACCTTAGGGCGACGGGGCCGAACTGTGCCCCAGCATGAATATGGCTCAGCGTATAGGCGTCGGTTGATGCCGTGCCGAACCCCGGCATGGGGCCGTCAAACTGGTTGAACGGCTCCACCACTCCGGCCGATTGCTTGGCAAAGGCGTGGCGCACGCCGACGCTGATATAGGCCGATTGCAACCATGACGTGCCGGGCAGGGTGTAGGTCACATCGCCCATAATCGTGTCCGACGGCAACGAGGGCATGACGCCGTCATTATCGCTAAATCGGCCGCGCACGAACTCAACCGTGCCGTGCAATTCCACGCGGGGCAATGGGCGCACCGTGACCTCGCCGTCAAAACCCCAAAGCCGGGCATCACGCTGGCTAATCTGAAAAATTGGCAGGCCAGTGGCGGTATCGGTCGTGCCAGTGCCGAGCAAGCCGATAAAGCCGTCGAAATCGGTGTTATAACCGGTGATATTCGCGTCCAAAAAATCGCTACGATAGCGTAGACTGGCGTCCATGGTCAGCGCCTTTTCCACGGTCAAATCGGGGTCGCCAATCTGGACCGCCGCGACCCCGCCGTGGACGCCGCGGGTGTAGAGATCAAACAGGTCGGGCGCGCGATAGCCGCTGCGGATATTGGCGGCAAAGACCAAGGGATCGGCAATAGCATAGCTTGCGCCCACCCCCCAGGTGAAATGCCCATAGTCGCGCCGCTGCGCCGCGGGATCGGTGGGCAGACCCGTCAGATTAAACGTGCGATCGCGCCGCAACTCCTGCGCGCGCCAGTCATAGCGCCCGCCCAGATTCAGCGTCAGGTTGCCAAGCTCCACATCCTCAAACAGGAACACGCCCAGGCCATCGATCTGGCCGCCGGGTGACAGGCGTTCCGCGCCACGGCTGAATTGCGCCTCATTGGTATATTCGACGCCGATTTGGCCGGCAAAAGCGGCGGCGATGCGGTCATGGTGCAGCACGCTGCGCACTGTCCAACTGTTGCGC
>JBGSOJ010000111.1:0-5307 GCA_041739175.1 Sphingomonadaceae bacterium | reverse complement strand
CAATGCCCGATGCGGCGGCGGCCCCGCGTGAACGGCCGCCCGTCCTTAACCAAGCATGATCTTGGTCGATAGCTCGGTCTGGATTGACCATTTCCGCAAGGGGGACGCCGCATTGTCCCGCGCCTTGGGCGAGATGATGGTGGCGCAACATCCCTTTGTCACCGCCGAATTGGCGCTCGGCAGTTTGGCGCAGCGGGGCGGGACCTTGGCCGCGCTGAACGATTTGCCGCAACTTTTGATTTTGGCGCAGGCAGATGTCTTGGCCTTTGTGGAGCAGCACACGCTTTACGCCACAGGAATTGGCCTCATCGACGCACATTTGCTGGTCAGTGTGGCTACAACCGACTGCCTGCACCTATGGACCCGCGATAAACGGTTGTTGGTGCAGGCCGAGCGATTGGGCTTGCGATTGTACGCGGCGTAATTACTGACCGCGCTTACATCCCCGCCCTGCTCTTATCCCGCGCGGCGCGGAATTCATCGCCTTCGTTCCAATTGGGCCAATCGTCGCCGTCCGCCAGCATCCGGCCGACGCGGTAATACAGCTTCAAATCGGCGGCCAGCCCGTCCCAGCGCCAGTTTTCGTCATACTCGTCGCTTGGCTGGTGGTAGCGGTTGGCGGTGTAGTCCGCGCCCAATTCCGCCGCGCGCGCCTTGCCGCCCTCAATCAAATCATCGCCGCCGTCGAAGTAAATCATCGGCACGCCGCGCTTGGCAAAGGGGAAATGGTCGCTGCGGTAATAATAGCCGGCCTGCGGATTGGGGTCCGCCTCGGTCGTGCGGTTGTCCATCGCGGCGGCGCGGCCCAAATAGCCGTCAAGGTCGGACTTGCCCGATCCGACAACGATAATATTGCGCGACGGCGGTAACACCGAAAGCGCGTCCATGTTCACCCCGCCGACGGTTTTCTCCAACGGGAACACAGGATTGGCGGCGTAATAGGCCGACCCAAGCAGGCCCGATTCCTCGGCGGTGACGGCCAAAAACACCACGGTGCGTTCGGGCGGGCCAGCCTCCATATAGGCTTTCGCCAGCACCAAAAGCGCCGCTGTGCCCGTCGCGTTATCGATCGCGCCGTTGCAGATATTGTCGCCGGTCGCATCGGGCTTACAAATCCCCAGATGGTCCCAATGCGCGGTGTAGAGCACATACTCATCTGGCTTCGTTCGCCCGGGAATAATGCCGATGATGTTGTTGGAATCCATCCGCCCCATCCGGTTATTGAAGCTGACCGAGGCGGTTGCGCCCAACGGCTTGGCGGTGAAGCCCTTTACCTTCGCCGCCGCCATCATTGCGCCCAGATCATGTCCGCCCAGCGCAAACAATTTCTGCGCCGACTCCATGGTCATCCAGCCATTCATCATCGTCTGGTCCATATTGCCATTGGCGGTTTGCGCATAAAATTGCGGGCCGGTCCAACTGGATTCGACAACATTCCAGCCATAGCTGGCGGGTTTGGTGTCGTGGATGATAATCGCGGCAGCGGCGCCTTGGCGCGCGGCTTCCTCATATTTTTAGGTCCAGCGGCCATAATAGGTCATCGCTTTGCCGCCAAAGGGCCCGTCGAGGCTTTCGGTGCCAAAATCCGCGTCGTTAATCAGGATCACGACGGTTTTGCCGCGCACATCGACCCCGGCGTAGTCATTCCACCCCTTTTCCGGCGCGTTGATGCCATAGCCGACGAACACCATTTCGCTGTTGGCGATATCGATGGCATCTACTTCGCGGTAGGTGGTGCCGACATAGTCGGTGCCCGGAGTCAGCGACACCGTCTTGCCCGTATTTGCGCCGGTGCCCGCGATGGTCAGCGGCGACATATTCTGCGCCTCAATTTCCACCAAAGGCACTTTTTGCAGGAAGCTGCCGTTGTTTCCGGGCTGCACGCCCAGCTTCGTGAAAGCGCCTTCCATAAACGCGATCGTTTTGGTTTCGCCGGGTGAGCCGGGCGCGCGGCCCTCAAATTCGTCCGACGACAAAGTGCGCGTGGCGTCCTGCATCAGGGTAATGTCGAACGCCGGCGACATAACGTCGGTCTTTAAGGGCGCGGCGGCTGGCGGTGCGGCGGCGGTTTCGGGCGCGGCGGCGTAATTGCCGCATCCCGCCAGCAAGACGGGTGCGGTGAAAAGGGCAATGCGGGTTAAACGCTTCATAGATACATCCTGTCCGTGATGATGGGGCCGATCCCCGATGGGCGCAGCCTATCACGCAAGGGGCATGATGCAAGGGGATTGGGCGATACCCCGCGCGCCGGAACGAAAGCGGCGGGCGCGGCGTTTATATGATTAAGCCGAACACGGCAGGCGATTCCGCGCAATACGAAGAAAGCACGCTCCCATGCCCACGATCCATTTCAACCACTTGCTGCCCGTCGTTTTGGCCTTCGGCACGCTTTTCGTCGTGCTCCGCATTATGGCGATTTAAGCACTTTACCCTCGGCGGTTTGACCCTTGGTGCTATGTGCCCTACCATAGTCGCCGCCGCCCCTTATGTCCTCGGCGCGCAGCACCATGCCCTTTGCCATTTGGGCGAGCGCCGATAGCATGGCATCGGTTAGCGCGCGGTCGGGGATTGTTTCCTCCGCCGCCACTTTCATCGCCGCCATCCACTGGTTCGCGGTTTTCATCGCCATGCCGGGGTAAGCGGCATGGCCGCTCATCATGCACACGCCGGGGTTCTTATCAAACCAGTCGCGCGGCCCGCCCATCCATTGCATAAGAAAATCGGTCAGCTTTTCCTGCATCGGGGCGAAGTCATCGCCATGCATCGCCCGCACCGCGCGATAATGCGGGTCATTTTGCATCAGGTCGTAAAAGCGATCCACCATGCGCGCAATCGCCTCCCGCCCGCCAATGCGGGTATAAGGGGTGTTCAGCCGCTCCAGCGTCGCGCGCGTGTTACCGGTATCGGTTAGGCCAGTGCCCGCAGCGGGCGTTTTGGGAAGGGGAGTGCTCATCGTTTTGCCTTTATGATATGCTATATCCTTTATACGCTTGCCATACTGGTCCGCCAAGCGAATTGACGCAGCGCAAAATTGTTCGCGGCGTGTCACCGGCAGCCCGCGTAGATGATATAAAGATATCCTTATATTACCTCTTGCCAAAGCCGTGCGGGGTCGGTATGGGTTCGCCATCATCCTCCCAAAGCTAAGGACTATTTATGGCAACCGCCGCCCAAACGAAAAACGATTACATCATCGCCGACATCGGCCTTGCCGAATTTGGCCGTGCCGAGATTAAAATCGCCGAAACCGAAATGCCCGGACTGATGGCGCTGCGTGCCGAATATGGCGATGCGCAGCCGTTGAAGGGTGCAAAGATCACTGGCTCGCTGCACATGACCATTCAAACTGCGGTGCTGATTGAGACTTTGACTGCCTTGGGCGCAGAGGTCCGTTGGGCAACCTGCAACATCTATTCGACGCAAGACCACGCCGCCGCCGCCATGGCCGCCGCAGGCGTGCCGATTTTCGCGGTGAAGGGCGAAAGCCTTGCCGAATATTGGGATTATGTCGGCCGCATTTTCGATTGGGATCAGGGCAATGGCGAAACCTGCATCCTGATCCTCGACGATGGCGGCGACGCCACCATGTTCGCTTTGTGGGGCGCACGCGTTGAGGCGGGCGAAGACCTGTTTGAGCCTTCCAATGCCGAGGAAATCGAATTCGTCCGCGCATTGAAAGAATTCTTGGCCAAAAAACCCGGCTACCTCACCGAAACGGTAAAGAACATTAAGGGCGTGTCGGAAGAAACCACCACCGGCGTGCACCGCCTGTATCAGATTGCAAAGGAAGGCAAATTGCCGTTCCCCGCAATCAACGTGAATGACAGCGTGACGAAGTCGAAATTCGACAATCTTTATGGCTGTAAAGAATCGTTGGTTGACGCGATCCGCCGTGCCACCGATGTAATGCTGGCCGGTAAGGTCGCTTGCGTTGCTGGCTTTGGCGATGTTGGCAAAGGCTCCGCCGCTTCGCTCCGTCAAGGCGGCGCGCGCGTTATGGTCACCGAAATCGACCCCATTTGCGCGCTGCAAGCCGCTATGGAAGGCTATGAAGTCGTCACCATGGAAGAAGCCGTTGAGCGTTGCGATATCTTCGTCACCGCGACCGGCAACGAAGATGTTATCACGGCCGAGCATATGATGAACATGAAGCCAATGAGCATCGTGTGCAACATTGGCCACTTTGACAGCGAAATTCAGATTTCTGCGCTCGACAACTACAATTGGACCGAAGTGAAACCCGGCACCGATTTGGTGGAATTCCCCGATGGCAAGCAAATCCTGATTTTGGCGAAGGGCCGCTTGGTTAACCTCGGTTGCGTCACCGGTCACCCATCATTCGTGATGAGCGCCAGCTTCACCAACCAGACGTTGGCCCAAATCGAGCTTTGGTTGCGCAACGACCAGTATAAGAACGATGTCTATGTCCTGCCCAAGCACCTCGATGAAAAGGTCGCGGCGTTGCATTTGGAAAAATTGGGCGTGAAATTGTCGCGCCTGTCGGACAAGCAATCGAGCTACATTGGCGTGCCGCAAGAAGGCCCGTTCAAGCCCGACCATTACCGGTATTAATCCCTTTTAAACCTCCCCGAAACGGGGAGGGGGACCACGAAGTGGTGGAGGGGTATTAACGCAACGGCGCTAACCCCTCCGTCAGCCGTTTCGGCTGCCACCTCCCCATAATGGGGAGGTTGAAGGAAATGAATGCCCCACCGCGCATCTGTCGGCGCGTGGGGCTTTTTGTTTGCGCGGCGGCGGGTTATCGGGTTAGAGCCTGTGCCTCCCGTTTGTAACATTTGGAACCACGCGTCGCTTTATGGCCCCTGACTCCAGCCTGACATACCCGCTCATCGGGCTGATTGTTGCCTTATGGATGGTGGGCGCGGCGTGGGCGATCTGGCGCGGCATGGATATGCAAAGCCGCGCGCGGCGGGCATTGAAAGCCACAAGCCGCCTCACCCGATTGGTCGATGGCGCGCCCGCGATCCCTGTGATTATCCGCGCCGACGGGCGGCTTGATGCGCCCGAACGCTTTACCAAATGGCTGGGGCTGGAGGATGCGCCGCGCGCTTTGGCGGACCTGTATGGCGGGCCAGGATATGGCCTGTCCGAAGCCGCGCTTAAATCGCTCATCGCCGATGTTCGTCATGCGCAAAAGGGCGGCGGGCAGTTCCGCCGTCCGCTTGCCGTGCAGGGTTCGGCGAAGCAATTGCTTGCCATTGGCGGGCTGGCCGATGGCGAATTATACCCCAATGGGGCGGCACTCGTCTGGTTTTTCGACGCATCAGATAGCGAGGCGCGGATTGC
>JBGSOJ010000052.1:0-6005 GCA_041739175.1 Sphingomonadaceae bacterium | reverse complement strand
CATGCTGCGCCACGAAGGCGGCATGGCTGGGCGCCTTTGCCGCCTCCGCCGCCATTGCGCTGCGCAATTTGGCAAGGAACACCGCGCCATCGCCATTTTCGGCAGCGGCCCCATAATGCGCCATCGGGTCAGGCTGATCGGGGATATTCCCCTGCCCCAAATGCACCGCGTGCCAACTGGGCGCGCCGAACAGGTCAAGCTCGCGCGGCGTATGGCGGCCATAGGCCTTAAAATGCGCAATCTTCGCCCTTAATGTGTCGGGCACATCCATATCGCGGCAGTACCGCCAAAACGCCGTGTCGTCGCGCGTGCTGAGCTTATAATGCAGGATGATGAAATCGCGGATGCGTTCATATTCGGTGGCGGCGATGCGGTTGTATTCATCGACCACCATCGGATCAAAGTCGCGCGTGGGGAAGAGCGCGAGCAGTTTCGATATGCCCGCCTGAATCAGATGTAGGCTGGTCGATTCCAACGGCTCCAAAAACCCGCTCGACAGGCCAATGGCGACGACATTCCTATTCCAGAATTTGCGCCGCATTCCAGTTTGGAAGCGCAACCGGTTGGGTTCTGCCAAGGGCGCCCCGTCCAATCCGGCGATGAGGATATCGAGCGCCTCCTGCTCCTCCATATGCGCGCTACAGAACACATGGCCATTGCCGGTGCGGTGTTGCAACGGGATGCGCCATTGCCAGCCCGCGCCGTGCGCGGTGCTGCGCGTGTAAGGCGTAAAGCCGCCATCAACCTTGGCACAGGGGATGGCAATCGCGCGGTCGCACGGCAGCCAGTGCGTCCAATCTTCATATCCTGTGGCCAATGCGCCCTCAATCAGCAGGCCGCGAAAGCCGCTGCAATCGATAAACAATTCGGCGGTTAGCGCGCGGCCATCCTCCATCGTCACGCCGGTGACGAAGCCGGTTTCGGCGTCTTGGCCAACCGATGCGATTTTGCCCTCCACGCGGACCACCCCGCGCGCCTCGCTGGTTTCGCGCAGGAATTTGGCGTATAATCCGGCGTCGAAGTGGAAGGCGTAGTCAAAAGTGCTCATCACATTGCGTGGGTCGCCCGATGGCACGGTGAATTTATTCTCCCGCGCCAAGGCCCACGCCATGCAATGCGCGTCAAACGGCGTCGTGTCGCCCGCCGCCCGCGCAATCAGCCAATGTTGATGCACCGCCAATATGTCCATCGGCTTGCCATGCGGGCCAAAGGGGTGAAAATATCGGTTGCCGAGGCTGCCCCAATTCACAAATTCGATGCCGAGTTTGTACGACGCCTGCGTCCGCTTCATAAATTCGCGTTCGTCAATGCCTAAGGTTTGGTTGAACAGGCGAATGGGCGGGATTGTCGCCTCACCGACGCCCACAGTGCCGATGTCTTCGGATTCGATCAGCGTGATATTGACGCCGCGCGGCATCTGTTTCGACAGGGCCGCCGCCGTCATCCACCCCGCGCTGCCCCCGCCGACAATGAGTATCTCGCGAATGGCGCGGGCGTGTCCGGGGGTTGGAATAGTCATCGGGCGTTCCTTTCAACGACAATTAAATCGATTGCCGACGGCAGAGCAAGGGGCAATGCAACCTCCCGCCAAAGGGGAGGAATATTCCCAAAAAAAAACGGGCCGGTGACACAATGCCGCCGACCCGAAAGATACAGATGCGCTCAGGGAGCGGGCGCATCCAATGCTGGGTGGGGCCGACGATTGGTCGGCCCCATGCGACCCTTTAGAAGCTGAACCGGACCGAACCCGATACCGTGCGGCCCAAGGCGGGGGTGACGGTGACAATCGAATTGTTGCCCGCATCGCTGACCACGCCGGTGCCGTTGCCGCGACCGTCGAAGGTGTCGAACAGGTTATAGACGCTAACGCCTACTTCCAAATTCTCAATCGGGCGGATCTTACCATTCAGGTTGAACAGGGTCTTGCCTTCCCATTCATAGCCGCCCGACACGGTGTCGGTTTGGCCCACAGCCGTTACGCCAAGCGAAGCAATGCCCGCATCATATTGGCCGGTCAGCGAATAGGACAGGTCTGGCAAGTTGTCCGCGCGGCGATAATCCGCGCTGCCGGTGCTCAGTTCGTTACCATTTTGAATGACAACGCCGCGTTGCTCCGCCTTGGTATAGGTGGCGTTGGCGATGAAGCTGAACCCGCCATTTTGGTAGGTGCCTTAGAATTCCAAACCTTGTGTGCGGAATTGGCTATCCAAAATACAACCGCCGCCGGGGCATTGTGTCGTGCTGGTCGGTTCATAGTCGGACCGCGTGAACTCGCCCTTCAGCAAGGTCAATTCCAGCGTGTAGCTACCACCGGCCAAGCTGCCACGGTTTTTCACGCCCAGCTCATATTGGGTGACAAAGTCCACCGATGGCGTCACACCGTCGGTGCACAGACCCGCATCGGCCTGCGCCGTGGTGCAGAGCGAACCGTCGGGGCGGATTTTCCCGCTGACCGTTTGGCGGTCGGCGTTGAAACGGCCACCGCGCGATGCACGGCCAAAGATCGACAGGTCAGGCGTTGCCTTGAACAACGCACCACCGGTCCAGCTGGTGTACGACCGGCTGTAGTCGAGCGTTTCACGTGGGCCATCGATGTTCAGTGTCGGGATGGTCACCCCGCCCGAAACCACCGAGCCCACGGTGCCACCGCGAATGGTGTAGCCGGTTGCCGCAACCCGCTCAAACCGGACCGAACCGTCAAGGTTCAGCATGTCATTGTCGAACACCAATTGCGCATAAGGCGCGGTGTTGGTGTAGCCCAAATCATAATCGCGTGAGCAGCAGTCACCCCAGTTATCGCTGTACCCAGCAATACCTTCGGTCGTCAGGCGGTTTGCACCGGCAAACAGGTCCAATTGCGATGGGCTATCGCCGTTCACTTCGCGGGTGGAGCGGTTGACATGCCAATCGGCGGCGATGTTCTGATCCATGTAGAAGAAACCAGCGCGCGCGGTGAATTCACCGGCACCGACATCAAATTTGCCCGACACGGTCAAATCGTTGACGAAGCTGCCCATGTCACGGATGCGGGTGTATACGTTGACGTTGTTGTCAACAAATGCGCCCATGTAGTTCTGACCGGCATTGGGGCCGCTGGCGTAACGGATTGCGGTCACGACTTGGCCATTGACGGTCGAGCCAATGATGCTGCTGCGCGGTGTCAGGCCAAGGAATGGCGACGCGAACGAGCCGCTCATGTTGTTATAACGGAATTTGTTGTCAACGGTGATGCCGCCGTCAAATTCGTAATGCAGTTCCGCGCCAACCGATTTCTGGTTGGTCGAAATGCCGGTCATGCCGACGCGGTTCAACGTGCCGTCACGCTCAAGGATCAAGAAATCCTGATTGTAACGCGAATAGTTCGTCTGGCTGCGGCCATCGAAATTGGTGAACGGACGCAGGTTGCTGACCGAATTCCCCGTGATGTCGGCCAAGGCCGGCGCGCCGGTGTAATTTGGCTCCTGCGTATCGGCGAATTTGAACAGCAAACGGAAATAGCCATTGTCGCCAATGTCTTTCGTGATGTTCGCCTTTACCTGAACCGATTCGGTCAGGGTGTAGCCCGCATCAACCGGCCCTTTGCCCTTACGAACAAAGCCGCCGACATGGAAACGCAGACCGTCATTGATCGCGCCGCCATAACGGAAATTCGCCTGCGTCTCATCATAGCCTAGACCCTTGCGCAGCTCGACATAGCCGCCCTCGGTATCGCCATGGTTGGAGATGTAGTTGATAACCGCGCCGGGGGCTTGGCTGGCGAAGGTCGTTGCGCTGCCGCCGCGAACGGCCTCAACATTGGCGACCGATGCGTCGAATTTGGTCCAATAGTCGTTGTTGCCGAATTGGATGTCACCAAACAGAACGACGGGCAGGCCATCCTCTTGCAATTGCACGAAAGGCGAACCGCCGGTGGCGACGGGCAGACCGCGCACAGCGATGTTCGAGTTACCGCCGGGGCCGCTGGTGCCGGGAACCTGAATACCGGGGAGGAGTTTGAACACCTCCGCCTCGCTGCTCGGTTGGAAATCTTGGATCAATTGCGCGTCGATGCTGGTCACCGATACCGACGTTTCAATTTGCTTTTGATCGCCCGCAGCAGCGGTCACGACGATTTCATCGAGATAATTAACAGCGTCATCGGCGCCGGCGGGGGCTTCTTGCGCCCATGCGCCGGTTGACGACATCGCCACGCCAAGCGCGAATACAGTGGCACAGCCCTGCAACAGAGTCCTTTTCATACATCCTCCCAAGTTAAAACGCAGCCGCCCATTTGCGTTAGGCGGTTTATGCCATGCTAAGGTGGACGATTCGGCAATCGATTGCAAGAAATATTCTGCAATCGATTTCGTATTCACCCAATAGCCTGTTAGAGTGTTGCCAATATGCCGCATTTGCCATTGGCTATCGGACTGGTGTATATCGGCAAAAGCGCAAAAATGCGCGTTTTGTAATTGGGGGCTTCGTGAGCAAACCGCATATCCGCAATATCGCCGATCTGGCCAAAATCGCGGGTGTTTCCCCCGGCACGGTATCGCGCGCTTTGTCCGACAGCGGGATGATAAGCCAGAAAACACGCGACCGGATAAAGGCACTGGCGCGCGATCACGGCTTTCGCCCGAATGTCATGGCGCGCAATCTGCGTATTCAGAAAACCGGCGCGATTGGCGTCATCATTCCGCTGGGCCATGAAGTGCGGCAACATATTTCGGACCCATTTTTCATCACCATGCTGGGGCTTTTGGCGGATGAATTGACCGAGCGCGGGTATGATTTGATGCTCAGCCGGATCATTCCGCAAGATTCCGACTGGCTGGACATCTATGTCGATTCGGGCCGCGTTGACGGCGTGATTGTCATTGGCCAGTCAGACCAAAGCGCGGTGCTCGATGCGGTCGCTGCTCGGTTTAAACCATTGGTGGTGTGGGGCACCTACGCGGCGGAGCAGGTGCACTGCTCGGTCGGCACCGACAATATCGCGGGCGGGCGGATGGCGACACAGCATGTGCTGGACCATGGCGCGCGCCGCGTAGCGTTCTTTGGCGACATTCGCGGCGTCGAAATGCGCGCGCGTTTGGATGGGTGCAAAGCGGCGCTTTCGGCGGCGGGGCTGCTCGATGCGTTGGACGTCGTGCCGATCCAATTAACGCGGGAGGATGCCCGCCAAGCCATTGTCGATTATTGCGACACCCACGCCGACTTGCCCGACGCGATTGTCGCCGCAACCGACGTCATCGCGATGGCGGCGATCAGCGTGCTGACCGGGCGCGGGGTGCGCGTGCCCGACGATGTGCGGGTGATAGGCTATGACGACCTTCCCTTGGCGGAGCAAACCGCGCCGCCCTTGTCCACCATTCGGCAGGATTTGGTCACCGGCGCGCATAATCTGGTCGATTTGCTGCTCCGCCGGATTGCGGGCGAGGACACCGCCAGCGTGGTGATGCCGCCCGAGCTGGTGGTGCGCGGGTCGAGCTAGAGTTAGGACGGCGCAAAAGCGGCCTTAAAGGCGCGGATGCGTTTGGCATTAACGCCCAAATCGCTGACACCGACGCGGCTGACCGAGCGGAGGTCCACGCGGCTGCCGCCCGTTTGTGTCGGCGTAACGCGAATCACGATGTCGTCGTAGAACCGGATAAAGGACACGGCATCGGTCGCCTCCACGACGCCCTTGGCCGGGTCGATGGTGACGATGGCCCATCCCATATCCTTTGCCACTTTGGCCGCCTTCGTCGTCGCGTCCGCCACGGAGTCGGCGACGATGATCGGGGTCAGATCAGCATAAGCGGCGCCATGCACTTGGCGATACTCCGCCTCCGACGCCAGGCCAGCGCGATTGTCGGGGCGCAGGGGCAAAGTGACAAATTGCGGCGGATTGTCGAGGTCGGTGGTAATGTCATGGATCGCCGGGATGCCCTCCGCCGCCATTGGGCGACTGGCCAAAAACGCAACCAAGGGCAAGGCAAGCAGAACGCCGAGCCATGCCCGTCCCCGCCGCTTGCCGCGCCCGC
>JBGSOJ010000008.1:0-3154 GCA_041739175.1 Sphingomonadaceae bacterium | reverse complement strand
CCATTATGTCTATCCCTATCCGCATGTGGACGCGGTGATTCCGTTGATGGCGGAGGGGCTGCTCACGCCCTATCTCGACATCCCCTTCCAACACGCCGCGCCATCGGTGCTAAAGGCGATGCGCCGCCCCGCGAATGAGGCGAAAGTGTTGGAGCGTATTCATAATTGGCGCGCAATCTGCCCCGATATTGCCATCCGGTCCAGCTTCGTCGTCGGTTTCCCCGGTGAGAGCGAGGCGGATTTTGAATATCTGCTCCAATGGCTCGAAGAAGCACAATTGGACCGCGTCGGCGCGTTCCGCTTTGAACCCGTTGAGGGCGCGGCGGCCAATGACTTGCCCGGAGCCGTGCCCGAAGCGGTGAAGGAAGAACGCTTCGCCCGCATCATGGAAACCACCGCCCGCATCAGCGCGGCGAAGTTGCAGGCAAAAGTGGGCCGCACACTGCTCGTCATCATCGACGAGGTCGGCGAACCCGATGAGGACGGCGACATCGGCGCCACGGGACGCACACAGGCGGATGCACCCGAAATCGACGGCGCCTTTTACCTGCGCGAAGTGCCCGCCGGATTGCAGCCGGGCGATATGGTGCACGCGCTGGTCGAGGACGCCGATGAGCATGACCTGTTTGGGGTGGTTGCCTAACCACCGACGCACGCTGGACCCTTACGTCAAAAAATTTAACCAGTGTCGCTGATTTGCCATAATTGCTTCATAGCTTGAATCCAACGCAAACCGTAAGGGAATCATGCCATGCCAATTTTCAATGGAACCGCCGGAAACGACACGCTTAATGGCTCTTCGGCAGCGGATGAAATTTTTGGCTATAACGGCAATGATACGCTGAACGGCAACAATGGCGATGATATTATCAACGGCGGCAACGGCGCGGATGTCATCAATGGCGGCGCGGGCAACGACACTATAGAAGGCGGCGCGGGCGCGGATGTCATCGATGGCGGCACCGGCTTTAATATTGTCAGCTACGCCAACAGCGCGTCGGTCCGCATTGATTTGCGCAATGTCGTGCAGGGCGGCACAGGCGAGGGACGCGGCGATAGCCTGCTCAACATTGCGGGCGTTGTTGGTTCACGCACCCACGATACATTGCGCGGCAATAGCTTTTCCAATGCGCTTGATGGCGGCGCGGGCAATGACTTGCTGGAGGGATTTGAGGGCGCGGACGTCCTAATCGGTGGCGCGGGCGGCGACCAGTTGAATGGCGGCGATGACGACGATACGATCCAAGGCGGGCTGGGCATCGACACCATCGACGGTGGTTTTGGCGACGATACGGCCGACTATACCGACAGCCAAACCGGCGTCACGGTCAGTTTGATCGACGATGATGACAATGCGGGCGATGTGGCCGAGGGCGACGTTTTGATCAGCATCGAAAACCTGAACGGGTCCGATTTTAACGACACGCTGATTGGTGATTTCGACGATAATATCTTGGTCGGCGGTAATGGGGACGATGCGATCGAGGCCAATGGCGGCGACGATTCGCTGCTCGGCGGCTTTGGCGATGATGTGCTCGACGGCGACAGCGGTGATGATGTGATCTTCGGCGGCGATGGTGTTGATATTCTCATCGGATCATTCGGCGAGGACAGTCTGTTTGGCGATGGCGGCGACGATCTTATCCGCCCCGGTGCGGATGCGGACTTGGTCGATGGCGGCGATGGCTTTGACACCGTCGATTACTCCAACGCCGCCGAATCGATTTCGGTCGATTTGGGTTTTGGCTTTGGCGATTTGGGCATTGCCGAGGATGATATTGTGCTCAATATGGAGGGCGCAATTGGCGGCGACTTCACCGACTTTATTTACGGCAGCGCGGTGGCCAACATCTTGCGCGGCGGCGGGTCGGGTGATGTCGTGTATGGCTTTGAAGGCGACGACCTTTTGCAGGGGGAAAGCGGCGATGATTTCCTCAATGGCGGCGACGGCGCGGACCGGATCGACGGCGGCTTTGGCGATGATACCGCCGATTATTCCGAAAGCCTGTCGGCCGTCACTATTCGATTGGGCCAAGTCGGCGCGGCGCAGGCCAATGGCGGCGATGCCACTGGTGATGTCCTGATTTCGATTGAAAACGTCAACGGCTCCAATTTCAACGACACGATTGAGGGCGATGCCGGCGCCAATATGCTGACCGGCGGCGACGGCAACGACAGCCTGCTGGGCCTTGACGGCGATGATGTGTTGGAAGGCGGCGGCGGCGGCGATATCTTGAACGGTGGCGCCGGGATCGACACGGCAAGCTATGCCAGTGCGCTTGGCGCGGTCAGCATCGACCTCAGGCGGACTTCGCCAACGGTGTGGCAGGGGGACGCCAATGGCGACCGCTTTGTCGATATCGAAAACATGCGCGGCTCCGATTTCAATGACACGCTGATCGGCAGCAATGGCGACAACCGCATCGATGGCGGCTTTGGCAACGATGTGATTAGCGGCATGGTCGGCAATGATGACCAATATGGCGAGGGCGGCAACGACAACATCAATGGCGGTTCGGGCAACGACTTGCTCGACGGTGGCACCGGCGATGATATTCTGAATGGCAGCATCGGCAACGACATCCTCATCGGCGGCTATGGCAAGGACCGGATGGCCAGCGGCAGCGGGCTGGACATATTCCGCTGGTTTGCAACCGATGAAAGCCTGGTGTCGGCCGCCGACACCGTCACCGATTTCACCCGCGGGCAGGATATATTGGACCTGTCCGGAATCGACGCGAACAGCTTCGTCGCAGGCGATCAGGCGTTCACTTTGGTGCAGGATTTCACCTTTGTCGCGGGGCAATTGCGCGTCGTCGCGGTGGGCGCGAATGTGCAGGTCAGCGGCGATGTCAACGGCGACGGCGAGGCGGACTTTATGATCATTGTCAGCGCGCAGACCACTTTGGCGGCAAATGATTTTCTGCTGTAACCGCCGCGCGATTCGCCATAAGGGCGGGGGATGGTTCGTACATTCCCCATTACCGCGGTGTTTGACTGGTCGGGCGCGGTGGGGGAGCGGCATCATGGCATCGCGCTTGCCATGTGCGAGGCCGCCCCACGGCATAAAGGCGCCGCGCCGCGCCTGATTGCGCCGCCGCATGTGTCGGGCAAATGGAGCCGTGCCGAGGCGCTAGCGTGGCTGCGTGTGCAG
>JBGSOJ010000348.1:0-5670 GCA_041739175.1 Sphingomonadaceae bacterium | reverse complement strand
GGGCGCGGTGGCAATCGCGGCGGCGAGCGCTTGCGCAATCACTTGCCCGCCGAACAGGCGTTTGCCCGGCGCCTTGCCCGCGGTGGCGGTGAAGGCATCGGCATCGTTGGTGTCGGCGCTGGGCGATAAATCGAGCAGGCGGAGGAAACTGGCAATCGCCTTTTCCGGCGGATAATGCGCCTGCATCGCCGCCGCCGCATCCATCCGCGCGGCAATTGCTGCGTCGGAAAGGGGGGCGGGCATGTGAGGGGTATCAGTCATCGCGGGGCCTATAATCCATGCAATCAAAAACACAAAGGCCCGCCCAAATGTTGAGCGGGCCTTTGCATAAAGCCATAGCTATCGCGGCTTAGGCGCCCTAGAACTTCCCGCGCAGGGTAAGGCCATAGGTGCGCGGCTCCGCCAGAAACGCACTGAAAATTTGCCGCCCGCCGGGGAAGTCAGGATCAACAAACGGCGCCCCACCGCCGCCCGCCTGAAAGGGCGAGTTGAACGCGACCTGCGTATAATCAATCTCAAACAGGTTTTGCACCCACCCCTCAATCGACCATTGCGAATCGGGTCCACGCAGGCCGAGGCGGGCGTTGACGATGGTGTAGCTTGGCTGCTCCTTTTGCGGGAACAGGTCAGAGCCGGTGTTATAACCATCGGTCATCCGCGCATCGACATAGACCAGACCGGACAGGCCGGTGCTGCCGATGTCGGGCGTCCACGCCATGCTGCCGGTGGCGACCCATTCGGGCGCGTTCGACAAATTGTCGCCCGGCAACTTGCGCAAAGCGGGGTTCAATGGCGCGCCCGATTTGTTGCCGACCAGATTTTCGTTATAGCGGGTGTCGGAATAGGTCACGCCCATGCCAACAACAAACGTCCGCGCGGGACGCAGCGACATTTCCAACTCCACGCCCTGCGAGCGGACGCCCCAGGTGATGTCATCGGCGGCGCAAGCGCCCGTTGCCGCGCTGGTATCACGGTCGGCCCCGCCCAGATCGCTGGAGCAGCCATTGGTCGTTTGCACAATGAAGATCGAGCCGTCGAAGGTGTTCAATTGGAAGTTATTGAAATCCTGCCGGAATACGCCAACGGTGGCGGTGAAGCCTTGCAGGTCGAGCTTTGCACCGATTTCATAGGCGTTCACAATTTCAGCATCGAATTGCAAATTGCCGACGAGCGCCTGCGTCCCCGCTTGCCCGCCGAAGGGCAGAATGGGCGATTTCAGCGCGGAACGGTCGAGGTTGAACCCGCCGGCCTTATACCCGCGCGAGTAGCTGCCGTAGAGCAACAGATCCTCTGTGGGTTTCCACGACAGCACGGCGGTGCCCGTGAACTCGCTTTCGCTGCGTTCGTCGTTGATGGACACGCCATTGAGTTCGGAGGTCGAGTTGCCCTGACAGGTAAGGCCGATGAGGCCGCCGGCCACCGCCGCCAATGGGCCGGTCAACAGGCTGCTAAGCGCCGCCTGCTGCGCCGGACAGGCGGTGTTGTCGTTGCCGAACGTCGCGTCGAATGTCTTATTTTCGTTCGTGTAGCGCAGGCCAAGTGTCAAATCGACAGTGCTGGTCACGGCGAAAATATTGTGCGTGAACAACGCAAAGCTGCGGCTGTTTTGGTTATACACATCGCTGGTCGTGCCGCGATCATTGACCGAGTCCAGACGGTCAAACCCGGCGTAGATCAACGGACTGGCCGCACCGAATGCCGCCGGACGCGCCGCGAGACACCCCGCCGAGGTTGGGCTGTACAAGGGCGAAAGGCTGGCAATGCCCGACACCAAACGGCAGGTGGCAAAGCGGCCATAATCGTCGCCAAAGCGCAAATTGTCGATCGAGGTCAATTTCTCATCGGTAAAGAATCCGCCGACCAACCAGTCGAGCTTGCCATCAAAGGCCTCCCCTTGCAGGCGCAATTCCTGCGTAAAGGTTTGGAATTGCCGGTTGCTGCCACCGGGCGCGCGGTAGAGAATGTCGACGGTGCTGTAATCGGTGTCGCTGCCCTGATCCGATTTGTAATCGCGATAGGCGGTGATCGAGGTCAGCTTTGCGCCGCCCATGTCGTAATTCATTTCAAGGCTGACCCCGCCATCGGTGGTCTTACCCGCAAAACTGCGGCCGGGCGTGGTGTAAATCTCACGGCTGAACATATTCTGATAGGCCGACACCGGCTGCCCCAAATCGCGCAGCACATTGATGATGCCATTGCCCGCCGGGTTGGGGATTGCGCCCACGGCCAGCGGGTTGGCAAGCTCATTCAAATTGCCAATGCGCGGGTTGAAGTCGTTGTTGACATAAACCGCGGCGCAGCATGCTTCCTCGCGGCTGGTGTAATCCGCGATCAGCCGGAAGCTGAGATTCTCCGATGGCTCAAACGCAATTTGGCCGCGCACGAAAAAGCGGTCGCGGTCGTTGACGCGGGTGTTGTTGTTGGCATCGTTATAGAAACCGTCGCGCTTTACATAGACGCCGTCGATGCGGGCGGCCAAAGTATCGCTGATCGGCCCCGTAACGCTGCCCGAGGCGCGCCAGAAATCATAATTGCCATAAGTGAGTTCGGCGGTGCCGCCAAATTCAAACGACGGCGCTTTGCTGGTGATTGAGATCAGACCCGCCGATGCGTTGCGGCCACCCAAAGTGCCCTGCGGTCCGCGCAGCACCTCGACGCGCTCAATCTCACCCAATTCGTTAAGGCCAATGCCGGAACGCGAGCGGTACACGCCATCGATAAACACCGCGACGGAGCTTTCCAGACCGGGGTTATCGCCCACGGTGCCGATACCGCGAATACGCGCCGAGCCATTGGCTTCCGAACCGGTGGAGGACACCAGCAGCGATGGCGCGACTTGGTTCAATTGGCGAATGTCATTCGCGCCGGTGTTGGCAAGCTGTTCGCTGTTGACAGCCGATACTGACAACGGCACATCGGCCAATTCCTGCAAGCGCCCCTGTGCCGTAACGACAATGGGGGCGTCGTCATATTGGCCTTCCTCGTCCGTTGCTTGCGGATTTGCTGGTGTCGTGGATTGCGCATAAGCCGCGCCGGGCAGGGCCAAAGCCGCCACGGAACATGCCGTGGTCAGGCGAATCAGGGTAAACGACCGCATCGATATCTCCTCCTAAAAATTGTGATCCCTTGTATTGGGATACCGTGTTTTCTAATCGACAAGGTTAGCCGCGCTTTTCTGCGTTATCAAGCCAATGCTGTTTTCTTTTTTTCCGCCGTGGCTTTTTGGTAACAGGCGTGTCAGTGACGCCGGACGTTTTGCGGCTTACCAAGTGCGGTATTGATCGCAATGGCTTTACATATTGGGGACTTTGCCCTTATTCCAGATTCGGGTATGGCGCGGCCAATAATATCATCCGGCGCGCGGGAGAGTATGATGACGGCAGGCGAAAACCGCAATACGGGCACGGGCGAAGCGGTGGATTTCGATACCGCCGCGCTGACCCATTGGATGCGGGCTGAGGCTGGCCTTGATGCGTCCACCCTTGCCGCGGCAAAATTCCCCGGTGGGCAGTCGAACCCAACCTATCGCGTCACCACTGATGGCAGGGACTATGTCCTGCGCCGCAAACCCTTTGGCCCGATTTTGCCCAGCGCCCATGCGGTGGAGCGGGAGTTTCGGGTGATTAGCGCGCTGGCCCCAACCGGCTTTCCCGTGCCCACGCCGGTGGCCCTGTGTGAGGATGCCGAGGTGATCGGTTCGCCTTTCTACCTCATGCAACATATCGCGGGGCGCGGATTTTGGGACGGTGCGTTGCCCGAGGTGTCGGCGGCGGAGCGTCGCCCGCTCTATGACGCGATGATTGATACGCTCGCGGCGCTGCATTCGGTCGATGTGGCGGCGGTGGGCCTTTCCGATTACGGCGCGCCGGGCAATTATTTTGAGCGGCAGGTTGGTCGTTGGACCAAACAATATCGCGCGGCGCAAACCAACGAAATCCCGGCGGTGGAGAGCCTGATCGAATATCTCCCGCGCACCGTCCCCGCACAAGACCGGACAAGCGTTATTCACGGCGATTACCGCCTCGATAATCTGCTCTACGCGCCGGACGGGCCGCAGGTGTTGGCGGTGCTGGATTGGGAGCTATCGACCATCGGCGACCCACTGGCCGATTTTGCCTACCTCGCGATGAATTGGGTCATGCCCGCCGATGGCCGCGCGTCGATTGGCGGGCTGGATTTGGCCGCGCTGAATATCCCCACATTGGAGGAGGCGGTGGCGCGCTATTGCGCCGCGACGGGGCGCGACGGGATTGGCAATCTGGACTGGTATTTCGCCTTCAACCTGTTCCGGTTGATGAGCATTGTGCAGGGCATCAAGCGCCGCTGGCTCGACGGCAATGCCAGCAACGCCAAGGCGGAGGAAATGGCAAAGCGGGTTGTGCCATTGGCTGACGCCGCATGGAATTTCGCCCAAAAAGCGGGCGCGTAAGGAGAGACAATGACCAATCTATTCGACCTATCCGGCAAGATTGCCGTTATCACGGGCAGCACGCGGGGCATTGGCCGCGCGATAGCTGAGGAAATGGCCCGCCACGGCGCGCGCGTCGTCATCTCCAGCCGGAAGCAGGACGTGTGCGACGCGGTCGCCGCCGAAATAAACGCGGAGTTTGGCGAGGGCGTGGCAACACCGATAGCCGCCAGCATATCCGACAAAGTGCAACTCACCGATATGATGACGCGAGTGAAGGCTGAAATCGGCCCCGTGGACATCCTTGTCTGCAACGCCGCCTCCAACCCCTATTACGGGCCGATGGAGGGGATTAGCGATGAGCAGTTTACCAAAATCCTGCAAAACAACATCATTTCCAACCATTGGCTGGTGCAAATGGCGCTGCCCGATATGCGGGCGAAGAGCGATGGCGCGATTGTCATCATCTCGTCCATCGGCGGACTGAAAGGCTCCACCACCATTGGCGCGTATAATGTGTCGAAAGCGGCGGATTTCCAACTCGCGCGCAACTATGCGTGCGAATATGGGCAGCATAATATCCGCGTCAATTGTATCGCGCCGGGCCTCATCCGCACCGATTTTGCCAAGGCTTTGTGGGACAATCCAGTCGCAGAGGAATCCTTTAACAAACGCCACCCGATGCGCCGCATGGGCGTGTCGCGCGACATTGCGGGCGCGGCGGTGTTCTTGGCCTCGCCTGCGGCAAGCTATGTCAACGGACAACAAATCGTCGTCGACGGCGGCATGGTCATCGATGGAGGCATGATATGAGCGTTGCGATTGACCTATCCGGCAAAGTCGCGGCGATTACCGGCGCGGGGTCGGGGATTGGCCGCGCCACCTGCTTGCTTCTGGCGCAAGCGGGGGCGAATATCGTCGCCTTCGACCGCAGCGAAAGCGTGTTTGAAACCGCCGAAATGGTCGCCGATGGCGGCGTCAAGGCGATGGCGATGACGGGCGATGCGGGCGTCGATGCCGATGTAAAGGCGATGGTGCAATTGGCGCACGACAGCTTTGGCGGATTAGACACCCTGTTCGCCAATGCAGGGATCAGCGGCGCGCAGTTCGGCGCAAAGGGCGCGCGCGGCATGACCTATTGGGACACTCAGCCAGAAGAATGGGCCGAATTGCTCCGCATCAACCTTATCGGTCCCGCGCTGGCGATAAAGCATGGCGCACGGGCGATAACGCGGCGCGGCGGCGGGGCGATTATCTGCACC
>JBGSOJ010000342.1:0-3573 GCA_041739175.1 Sphingomonadaceae bacterium | reverse complement strand
GTCAGCTTCAACGCATCATTGCGCGTTTCGGCAAAGGTTACCGCGCGCCCATCCACTTGCGTGATCCGCCCGTCGGCATCGCGGGTCACGCGCCCGGGAAAGGCCGCCTCAATCGCGGGGGTCAGCGACGGGAAACCAGCGGTGACATTGCTGCTCCGGTTGCGCAGATATTCACCGGTGACGCCCAAATCCTTGATAAAACTGGGTTGCCAATTGACGGTCACCTTTATATCGCGCCGCCGTTCCTTTTCCAGATCGGGATTGCCGCCGCTGATATAATCAACCAGCACAGTTTCTTCGCGGGTGAAATCATACACCGAAACATTGGGAGTGATCAGCAAAGGCGCGCCCAGATTGGCAAGCGACGGCGCGGCCTCTTCGCCGATGTAGCTGGCGGTGATGCCCAGATTGTCGAACAGGTTCCAGTTTACGCCGCCGCCGAAGCTCACCAAGCCGCCAAAATCGGACAAATCGCGATAGCCCGCATTGCCGTTAATCGACACGCGGCCCAACACTTCGCCGATACCCACGCCATCCTCGATCAACGGAATGTCGATGTTGCCCGACCCTTCGTAACCGGTGCGCGACAGTCGAGTGGAACTCATTCCTGCAAGCGACTGCGCTTCGCTGTTGATGCGGGTATAGTCCGCCTTTCCGGTTAGCGTCAGTTGCACCGCACCAGCGGGCAAGTCGGTGATAATACCGCCCAAGGTCGCCACCCCGCCGACATCAAAAGTCTCGCTTTCCGACAGATTGGGCCGTCGGTAGGTAAGGCCAGCGGCGGGATTGTCGGCAAAGGGATTGATGCTGCCGTTGTCTATGCCCGCTTGCAACGCGGCAGGATCAATGCCAGTTTGCGTCAAGGTGCGGCGCAGGGTGTTGTTCGCCGACACCGTTGCGCGCCAATTCCAGTCGCCCGACCGGCCATTGATACCTGTCGAAAGGCCCAAAGTCGTGGTTGCATTCTGCCGCAACAACCCACGTTCGGCAGGCAAGAACCGTGTTAGGCGCACATCATTGCTCAATGGATTGGCGGCATTGTCGCCATCAACCAGCAGCGAGACCGCCTGCAACCCCAAAAGCCGGGTTTCGTCGGATTGGCGCACGCTGGCCGAAATACTGACATCGCTTACCGGCCCCAATTGTTGCGAGTAGCTGGCGCGGGCCTCAAAATTATCCTCCGCCCCGGTCAGGTCCTTAAGCGCGGTATCGGTGCCTGTGCCATAGCTACCCGCCCCCGCCGCCAATGTGCCAACGGTCGGCGCGCTGCCCGATAGCGCGGCGAAGGTAACGGCCTGTCCCGCCGCCGCCGACAGCACAGGATCAATCTCACCGCCGCCCGGCGCGGTCAAAAACCCGGTAAGCGTGGCATCACCCGTTTGCCGGATAATGTCACGCTCGGCCTCGGTAATGTTATCCTGCCGATCGTATTTGAAGTTGATGTTCAACCGGTTGCTGGGTCCGATGCGGGTAAAACCGAACCCATATTCCTGCCGCTCGCGCCCGCCCTGGGTTGGGACACCATATTCCATGTCAACCTCAGCAGAGGCATAATCGGGGCGCAGGATCAGGTTCACGACGCGCTGATCGGGACGATAGCCGAATTTAAGGGCAACCTCCTCGGGGAAGATTTCCACCCGCACGATGGCCTCTGGCGGCAATGACATGATCTCGCGGAAGTCATTCACTGGCCGCCCGTTGACCAGCATGATTGGCCGACCGCCGCCGCCACGCCCGCGCCCGCCGCCGATTTGCGGCGCCAAAGCGGTCAGCAAATCATCGACCGAGGTCGCTCCATAAGCGGCAATATCCTCCTCGCTTAGAACATCAACCGCCTTCACATCGGTATCCACCGAACCGGCCATCCGTTCCGCCGTGACGACAATGTCATCGGAGAAGTCGGCATCCATGTCGCCGTCCATGGCAACGCCGCCTTGCTCTTCCTTTTGCTCCTGCGGCGGGGGTGCTTGCTGCTCCGTGTCCTTGGCGTACACCGGAGCCCCTGACATCAGCGCCAGCACGACCAAGGGAGAGACAGCGCATAGCAATATCGATTTTTTCATTATAAACCTTCTGCCCGATTAAGGCTACGCGAGGGAGAGGGATGGCCGTTGGCTACCGGACGTCTATAAGCAACCGGCGCGGATAAGTCGTCATGGGCAAATGTAATAAAATTTCTTCGGCTTAAAAGGGCTACGTGCCTAGCTTCCTGCTTTTCTTTTGCGAAAATTGCGCGTAAGGCGCGCGCTTATTGCGACATTTTGACAAGAGATATGGGGCCGAATGGCAAAAGAAGAATTACTGGAAATGCGCGGGATTGTCCGCGAATTGCTGCCCAATGCGATGTTCCGCGTTGAGTTGGAAAATGGCCATGAAATTTTGGGCCATACCGCCGGCAAAATGCGGAAAAACCGCATTCGCGTATTGGTGGGCGATGAGGTGTTGGTGGAACTAACCCCTTATGACCTGACCAAAGGGCGCATCACCTATCGCTTTAAATAAGGCGTGCGCGCATGGTCGCGGCGGCTGATCGGGTGGTAAGCGAGCCGCCTTTGGTGCTGGCCTCGTCCAGCCCGCGTCGGCGCGAATTGGTGGGGCGTTTGGGCCTAACACCAGCGCGCATTGCCTCTCCCGACATTGATGAGACGCCGCTGAAAGGCGAGGTTCCCGCCGTTTACGCCCTAAGGCTGGCCGAGGAAAAGGCGCGTGCTGTGCCGCGTGCGCCCGGCGAAGTCGTGCTTGCCGGCGACACCACCGTCGCGGTTGGCCGCCGCATATTGGGGCAAGCAGAGGATAAGGCGATGCAGGAACGCTTCCTGCGCCTCCTCTCTGGCCGCCGCCACCATGTCATCAGCGCGGTCAGCGTGATCGACGCAAACGGCGTGCAACGCTCCAAAATTTGCGATTCCATCGTCAAATTCAAACCGCTGCACCCGCAAGAAATCGCCGCCTATGTTGCGTGCGGCGAAGGCATTGGCAAGGCCGGAGGCTACGCGGTGCAGGGGCGCGGAGAGGCGCTCATCATGTGGCTTCAGGGCAGCCATTCGGGCGTCATGGGCCTGCCGCTTTATGAAACACGGTTGCTGCTGCGCGCCGCCGGAATGATGCTCGATTGATGCCCGACGCGCCTGCCTTCTGGCTCTATGAGGATGGCATTGGCGAGGCGCGGGCGATGAAAATCGTTGGCGGGGAGGCTGTGGCGATCCGCATCGAACGCAGCGGCGAAGGGCCGAGGACGGGCACTGTGTTGCCCGTCAAACTCGCGCGCGTGCTGGGCAACGGGCGCGGTATCGGGGTAAGCGACAGCGGCGACGAAATCCTGATCGACCGCTTACCGAGAGTGATCAGCGAGGGCACCGTGCTCGTCGTCCAAATCCGCCGCCAAGCGATGGCAGAGCAAGGCCGCATGAAATGGCCGCTTGCCCGCCCGGCGGAGGAGGGCACAGAACCCACCGACGGCCCGGACTTGCTCGCGCGCATCACCGCGGACGCCCTACCCGTCCGCCGCGTCACACCCCAAAGCCGCGATGGCCTCGACGCGCATGGCTGGAGCGACCTCATGGACCACGCGAT
>JBGSOJ010000327.1:0-5966 GCA_041739175.1 Sphingomonadaceae bacterium | reverse complement strand
TTGGTGCCATGCGCGCTGGTGGGCACAAGGATCACTTCACGCGCATCGCCGCGCGCCTCCAACGCGGCGCGGATGCACAATATGCCGCAAAGCTCCCCATGCGCGCCCGCCTTTGGCGTCATTGCCACGCCGTGCATACCGGTGAGTTTGATGAGCCACATGGCGAGTTCATTGATAACGCCCAGCGCCCCTTGCACCGTATCCTTCGGCTGCATCGGGTGAATGTCGGCAAATCCGGGCAGCCGCGCCATTTTCTCATTCAGGCGCGGGTTGTGCTTCATCGTGCAACTGCCCAGCGGAAAAAGCCCAAGGTCGATGGCGTAATTCTGCCGGCTGAGGCGGGTGTAATGCCGCACGGTTTCGGCTTCGGACAGGCCGGGCAAGCCAATGGGATCATTGCGCAGCGGGAGGCCATTGGGGGCAGCAACGGATGCGACTTCCTCGAAGTCCACGCCTGTGCGATCGGTCGAGCCAATTTCAAAAATCAACGGCTCTTCAAGCATCAATGCGCGGTTGCCGGTGAAGGTCGCAGGGCCAGCCAGAGGCGCGGCGGCGATAATTTGTGCTTCCAAAGTCATGCCAAAACCTCCTTCAATACTTCCGTAAGCGCATGGATATCGGCGCTCGTCGTTGTCTCGGTTGCAGTCACCAACATTGCGTTTGCAAGCTCCGGTTGGTCCGGATACAGCCGCCCAAGCGACACGCCGCCCAGCACATTATACTCGGCAAGCTCCCGCACCACCACGCGCGCATCCTTGGGCAGGATCACCGTAAACTCATTGAAATACGCGGTATTCAGCACCGTAACACCCTCAACCGCCGCTAAAGCTGCCGCCGTTTCGCTGGCGCGTGCATGGTTGATCGCCGCCATTTGCCGAAGCCCCGCTTCGCCGAGCAACGTCATGTGCACACTAAATGCCAATGCGCACAGGCCTGAGTTGGTGCAGATGTTGCTGGTCGCTTTATCGCGCCGAATATGCTGTTCGCGGGTGGAGAGCGTCAGCACGAAGCCACGTTTTCCGTTCGCGTCCACTGTCTCCCCGCACAGGCGGCCCGGCATCTGCCGCACATATTTCGCGCGGCATCCGAACAGGCCCAGGTAAGGCCCACCAAATTGCAGGCCAACGCCAATTGACTGCCCTTCCCCCACGACAATGTCCGCGCCCATTTCGCCGGGCGATTTAATCAGGCCAAGCGCCACAGGCTCGGTCACCACGGCGATCAGCAAAGCGCCCGCCGCCTGACACGCCGCCGCCAGCGCGCTCATGTCCTCGACGCGGCCCAAAATGTCGGGATATTGCACCACAACCGCGCTTGTTTCTGTGTCCACCGTTTCGGCGATCCGCGCGTAATCGGTCGCGGCGGTCAGCGATGGTGCGCGGGTGTCCAAAGTCTCGCCGGTAAAGCGCGCCATGGTCTTGCACACCGACACATAATGCGGGTGCAGGCCATCGGAGAGCATCACCTTGCTCCGCTTCGTGATGCGCCCCGCCATGCCGATGGCTTCCCAACACGCGGTCGAGCCGTCGTAAAGCGACGCATTGGCCACCTCTACGCCGAACAGGCGCGCAACCTGCGTTTGGAACTCGAAAAGCACCTGCAAAGTGCCCTGCGCGATTTCGGGTTGATAGGGGGTGTAAGCGGTCAGGAACTCGCCGCGCTGAATCAAATGATCCACGCTCGCTGGCACATGGTGGCGATACGCCCCCGCGCCCAGAAAGAATGGCACGTCGCCCGCAGCCAGATTTTGGCCAGCAAGGCGTTTCATATGCCGCTCCACCGCCATCTCGCTGGCATGCATCGGCAGCCCTTCGATGGGGCCGGTAAGCCGCGCTTCTTCGGGTACATCGATGAACAAGTCATCAATCGACGCCGCGCCAACCCGCTCCAGCATCGCGGCGCGGTCATTTTGGGAAAGGGGTAAATATCGCATTTTTGTCTCCGCGATGGTTGGATCAGCGCCGTGTTCGGCTCAGGATTTTCGGTTCTTTCAGGCTCTGCGCCCGCCCGGCGCAGGCCGGTTTCAATTGGGTGGGGTCGTCGTAATAAATGCATTCGCCATCGAAACGCCCCTCCAACACGATTTGCTTGCCGACCAAGGGGGACAGCTTTTCATCTAACCCTTTGCCGATACCAATGGCGTAGTCATTCGGCCCAACGCTGCGCGCCGATGCCAGCAGGCATTTTTGCTCGCCGCATTGGGTCAGCCAACCGGCGACGCGCACCCTCTGCCCCTGCAAAGATTGGCCGGTGTCAATCAATTGGGTGACGGTCATCGCCCCCTTGGTATCGGGCATCGTCGCGCAGGCGGTTGCGGCAAACGCCCATGCCGCCACGATGGCCAGCCGTCTGGCCTGGGCAAAGGATCGGTTTTTCATAGTCTTTCCTTATCAATCGCGGTTGGGGGCAGGTGGTGTACGCGGGTTAGCCCACAAACGCCGCGTACGCGCTGGCATCCATCAGGCCCTCAAGTTCGCTGGCATCTGACAGCGTCATTTTGAAGAACCAGCCAGTGTTCTCGGCATCGGTGTTGACCAGCGACGGGTCGGCTTCCAATTCGGCGTTGCTTTCGACGACTTCGCCGCTGACCGGAGCGTAAACGTCGCTGGCGGCCTTCACGCTTTCGACCACCGCTGCGTCGCCGCCTTTGGACAAAGTCGCGCCGGACGCGGGGAGTTCAACAAAGACGACATCGCCCAATTGCCCTTGTGCATAGTCGGTAATGCCGACAGTAGCCACGGCTCCGTCAACATCAATCCATTCGTGATCTTCGGTGAAATAGCGGGTCATAGAATGCTCCTCCGGTGTTTAGATTTTGGGTTTGCGGTGATAATTGTGCGGCACAAAGACAAGCGGCGCGACAGTGACGGGCACGCGCTTGCCGCGAACCTCAGCCTCCAGTGCCGTGCCCTCAGCCGCGTGCCCGGCGGCGACAAAACCCATTGCGATTGGCGCGCCGACACTGGGCGCGAAACCGCCGGAGGTAACCTTGCCCACCTTTTCGTCGCCCGCGAACAGGACCGCGCCTTCACGCACCGGCATCTTGCCCGTAACCGACAAACCAACGCGGCGACGCGGCGCCTTATCGGGATATTGGGCGAGCACGCTTTCAGCGCCCATGAAGTTCGCTTCTTCACGCCGCCGTTTCGATAGGGCAAAGTTCAAATTGCCCTCAACAGGCGTGGTATCTTCATCCAGATCATGGCCGTAAAGCGGCAATCCTGCCTCAAGCCTCAGCGAATCGCGGGCACCAAGGCCGATGGGTTTCACCGCCTCATGCGCGTTAAGAGCCTCAACAAACGCCTCTGCCTCCGCCGCCGCAATCGAGATTTCAAAGCCATCCTCACCGGTGTAGCCAGACCGGCTGACCCACAAAGGAACTTCGCCCCACAGGCACAGATCCGCCTGCATAAAATACAGCTTCGTCGCCGATGGCACCATCGCCGCCATCGCCTCCGCCGCGCGCGGGCCCTGCAGCGCCAGCAAGGCGCGGTCCTCCATGACATTCAGCGTCACATCGTCGGGCAAATGCTCAATTAAATGCGCCATATCGTCGTTTTTGACCGCGCCGTTGACGACCACATAAAACCCCTGCGGACAACGGGTGACCATGAGGTCATCGAGGATGCCGCCGCGTTCGTTGAGCAACAGCGAATAGCGCATCTGTCCCTCGGCCAAGCCCCTGATATCGCCGGGGAGCAAGGCCTCCAACGCCTCAGCAGCGCCATCACCCGACACCATCAACTGCCCCATGTGGCTGACATCAAAAAGACCGGCATTCTCGCGGGTCCACAGATGCTCCGCCATAATGCCGTCGGCATATTGCACGGGCATCGCGTAGCCCGCAAACGGCACCATGCGACCACCATTCGCGCGGTGCCACACATCAAGCGGTAGGGTTTGCAAATCCGGTTCGGGCAACGACGAATCAATCGTTTGCGCCAAAATAGCTTCTTCGGGGTAAATCGGGGGCACGGGTGCTTCGCTTTCATGGACATGTGGCCTGTGCCTCCCACGCGCCGCCAAGACGCATGGAACACAGCCCCCTCTGTCGCATGAACCTGAGAGTATTCATGGGTTGGCCGCGCCATCCCACTTACCCCTTCGGTGGCGCAGCAGACATCTGCCGCGCGCTTTCCAGAGTGCCCTTTGCCGATACGGTCCGTTGTGCCTGAGAGTTTCCGGGGCGGTTGCTCCTTCGGCGGCGCGCCGGGGTGAAACCCTGGCCCACGCTCTCCCGTATCGGCGCGAATGGCCCCTAATTGCGGGACGATTCGAGCACTTTCCGAATGGCGTGGGCAGCGGCGTTAGTCAACGCTCTACATCATCGTTACAGTGGATAAACGTAGATACCGCACAATAACCGGAGGAATAACTGTTAGTGCCCGCCGAAATAGTAAGCATCGCATACTATTTGGCTTGCAATTGGCATCCCATTATCGCGTCATGTCTGGCGGTGCGGCTTGCCAGTATAGGGACGCTGCCGGTGACCGTACCTTCGCTGTCGTTGGCGGCCATCGACACCATCCAAGCGCCCGATTCCATGTCATCCATGCAGCTTGCGATGCTCCGCCCCTCAATAAAATGGCAGGAGCAGCCAACCTGCGCGGCATAAGCGCTGCCGAGCTCAGCCTTTTTCTGGAACACGGGAAATTGCATGGCGACGTACAAAACAATCAACGCCAGCAACAGCAGAGCGATCCATTTCGGCTTCACACCAAACCCCCGCTTTTGCGTGGGTTGGGCGGACGGGGCAGCAGGCGGGGCGGAATTAGGGCTTGTCATAGCAGCATGGGATAATACAACATCGCCGCATGGCCAAGATCAAACTCAGCGCGCGGCGCTATGCTGCCCTTTTTTCGGTAACCCTAACGCTGTGCGCATGCGGCGGCAGCGGGCAAGCGGACGAACAAATCCGCGCTGATGAACTCAGCAAAAAGCCCGGCTCCGCCTTCATCGCTGACACCGTGACGCTTAAGGGCGGGGGCGGGAAGGCGGCGCTGGACCGAGTAATTGCCCCCTTGTTCGCTGACCCTGATGCAGGCAACATCGGCGGCGAAACCCGCGCGCTTGTGGTGATGCAGGGCGGCGAGATTATCGCCGAACGCTACGCGCCGGGCTATGACAAGGACACGCCCTTAATCGGTTGGTCAATGAGCAAAAGCGTGACTGCTGTGCTAATCGGCCTATTGGTAACCGACGGCCGCCTGCAACTCGATGAACCCGCGCCGGTTCCGCATTGGAAAAGCCCGGGCGACCCACGCGGCGCGATTACGCTACGCCACCTGCTTCATATGTCATCGGGGCTGGACCATACCGAGGCGCTTGGCCCCGAATCAGAGGGCGAGGTCTATGACGGCGATGCCACGCGGATGCTGTTCCTAGACGGCGCGTCCGACATGGCAGCCTATGCCGAAAAGCGGATGCTGGAGGCAAAGCCAGGCACGCAATATGAATACAGCACCGCGACCAGCGTTATCTTAAGCGACATCATCACCCGCGCGTTGACCGACAGCAACGATCCCAAAGTGCGCGCCGCCGCCGTCACGGAATTTGCCAAGGGCCGCTTATTCGATCCTGCGGGCATGGATATAAAGCTGGAATTCGACGCCGCCGGAACCATGGTCGGCGGTAGCTATATGCACGCCACTGCTCGCGATTGGGCGAAGTTTGGGGAGCTACTGCGCAACAATGGCGCGGTGCGCGGGGCGCAAATTGTGCCAGGCAGCTGGATCCGGTGGATGAAGGAGCCTGCGCCGACCAACGCGGCCTATGGCTGGCACATCTGGCGCAACGCGGCGCGCACCGATGGGTCGGAGAAAGTGGAACTGTTCCCCGGCCTAGCGCCGGCCAACGTCATCGCGGCGCAGGGGCATTATGGTCAATATGTGATTACATCGCCCGACCAGCGGCTAACCGTCGTGCGGCTTGGCATGACGGAGGGGGAACGCGGCGATTTGGTGCAG
>JBGSOJ010000273.1:0-21723 GCA_041739175.1 Sphingomonadaceae bacterium | reverse complement strand
CCCGCCCGCTGGCACCGCCATGCCGCCGACTTTATCCTTGAGTTCCCGCACAATCCGTTCGGCCAACTTAGGCCCGACGCCGTTCGCGCGCGTCACCGGAACCTTATCCCCGCTTGCCACCGCGCGGTGGATATCGGCGGGGTCCAGCGCGCTCAAAATCGCCAGCGCGACTTTACCGCCCACGCCCTGCACGCCGGTCAGCAAGCGGAACCAGTCGCGTTCCTCTTTGGACGCAAAGCCCATCAGGCGCATGTCGTTCTCCGACACCTGCATTTCGGTGTGCACTGTGGCGAATTCGCCCACCGCGCCGATGGCGCTCAATGTCTTGGCGGAGCAGAACACGAGGTAACCGACGCCGTTCACGTCGATGGTGAGGCTATCCGCCCCCGTCTCCTCTATCCGGCCTTTCAGATTTGCAATCATGGACCAAGGCTTAGCCCGCCTGTCCCATTTCGGCAAGCAAAAGGGAACAGGGCGCGAACGTGCGCAAGTATGGGGTATGCAATCGGCTTGTTAAGCCTTGCGAAAGCGGGCAGGTTTAGAAATCAAAGGCCCAGATTTCTGAAGGATGCCCCATGGCGCGATTGTTGACCCCGTCCCTTTTTCTTGCGCTTGCCCTCGCCGCCGCGCCCGCGCAGGGGCAGGAGGTCTATGTCGGGGCAAGCGCCCATGCCGTCGATTTGCCCACGTCGCTGGACACGGACGAGCATGGCGCCGATGTGCAGATGGGCTTTCGCACCGCGCCGATTGCAGGGCTGGAGGCGATTGGCAAACCGTCCGCTTATCTCCATGGGCAAGTCAGCCTGAATGGCCAAACAAGCGTGCTGGCGGCCGGGCTCAGTTGGCGGATTGCGGCGACCGACCGGATTTATGTGCGGCCGGGCATTGGGCTTGCCATCCATGATGACAAGCTACTCGATGTTCGCCGGGTGGGGGGTGAGCTGTTCCAATATGATCTCGGCAGCCGCGTGGTGTTTGAGCCGGAGGTCGCGGTTGGTTATCGTATCGATGATCGCTTTGCGGTTGAGGCAAGCTGGGTGCATGTCAGCCATGCAACCCTTCTTGATGAACAAAATCCCGGCATGGATTTCATCGGCGCGCGGGTTGTAGTGCGGCTTGATTAACGCGCAGCGTCGGCATGGTGGGCGTGACAGATCGCCACAGCCAGCGCATCGGCGGCGTCTGCACCGGCCAGTTTGACGCCAGGGAGCAGGATTTTCAGCATCGCCTGCACCTGTTCTTTTTCGGCGCGGCCTGTGCCGACCAGCGCCTTTTTGACCAGCCGCGCGGCATATTCAGCGACGGGAACGCCGGTGCGCGCCGCGCCGAGCAGGACGACGCCGCGCGCTTGGCCGAGTTTCAACGTCGATTGCGCGTTGGTGTTGAGGAACACCTCCTCCACCGCCACGCTATCGGGCGCATATTCGCGCATAACATCGGTGAGAGCGAGGTCGATTTGGAGCAGGCGAGAGGGCAGGGGCATCGCCGCGTCGGTCTTAATCTGCCCATTGGCAACATGGGTCAGCCGCGTGCCGGAATGCCGGATCACCCCCCATCCGGTGCAGGTCAGCGACGGGTCAAGTCCAAGGATGATCAATCGTCAATACCAAGCATCAAATTCACCACCTTCAACCTCTTCGATCGGGGCGGGTAAGCCCGCGCCTAATAACCACGCGCGAACATTTTCGGCGACATTGGCGTTGTGCGTATCCGCCGCGCAATTGACGGCAAAACTTCTTTGCGGATCGGATGGCTCAAACGAAGCGACCCCCGCGTAAGTTCGTCCCGGATCATCGCTAAGTTGGCCGTTGCGTCCTTCAAACAAGATCGTGTGCCGGCGACCGTCAAACAATCTGATGTGGCGTTGATGCCCACCTTCTTGGCCGGTGACGTGGCCGCTGCGGATTTCTTGCCAGTTGGATGTGGAATTGCCGGTGATGGGTGAATCCGAAAGCGGTTTTGTCGTCAGAACCAATTGGCCGCTATCGGTGCCGATCAATTGCACCGACCAATTCTTGTCTTGGCAATTGAACAATATGTGCGACTCAGCGGTTCCATCGACAGTTGCACAGCCGGTTAAGCCAATGCCAGCCGCAAGGATAAGAAACCCCGGGCCGAGTTTCATCAGCCCAATTTCTCCATCACATCGTCAGGAATGTCGTAATTGCCCCACACTGTCTGCACGTCATCATCGTCGTCCAATGTGTCGATGAGTTTGAGCAGGGTTTGCGCGTCTTTTTCATCCACTGTGCTGGTCATATTGGGCTTCCACGCGGGCTTGACGGCTTCGGCAGTGCCCAGAACGGCCTCCAACGCTGATGATACGGCGTGCAAATCGTCGAGAGCGGTCCAGATTTCGTGGCCGTCTTCGCTCGATTCAATGTCCGAAGCACCCGCCTCCATCGCGGCCTCTAACACGGTGTCCTCATCGCCCACGCTGGCGGGGTAAGAGATGAGGCCAAGTCGGTCAAAGCCATGGCTCACCGCCCCGCTCGCACCCAGATTGCCGCCGTTTTTGCTGAACGCCGTGCGCACATTGGTCGCGGTGCGGTTTCGGTTGTCCGTCAGCGCCTCAACAATTAGTGCGACGCCGCCGGGGCCGTAGCCTTCATAGCGGATTTCCTCGTAATTCTCACCGTCGTTTTTCGAAGCCTTATCAATCGCGCGTTGGATATTATCCTTCGGCATCGATTGCGCCTTGGCCGCGTTCACCGCAAGCCGCAGGCGCGGGTTCATGTCGACATCGGGCATCCCCATTTTCGCCGCCACGGTAATTTCGCGCGACAGTTTTGAGAACATCGCCGAGCGCTTTTTGTCCTGCGCGCCTTTGCGGTGCATGATGTTTTTGAATTTGGAAGGGCCTGCCATGGTCTGCCCTTAGAATGTAATTGGATTGCCGCGCGCTTACACCAGCGGGAGGGCGTTGGGCAAGAGGCGTGCCAATACAAAAAAGGCGGCCCCGAAGAGCCGCCCAATGTGTTTGCCAATGGCAATCCGATTACCGCGAATAGAATTCGACGACCAGATTGGGTTCCATTTTGACGGGATAAGGCACCTCATCCAATGTCGGCGTGCGGGTGAAAGTCACTTTCGCATTGCCGTCGGTGGCGACATATTCGGGGATGTCGCGCTCGGCAAGGCCTTGGGCCTCGATGACCAAAGCCATTTCCTTTGCCTTGTCCGACAGGCTGATTTCGTCGCCGGGTTTGCACTGGCGCGAGGCGATGTTGCACTTGCCGCCGTTAACGCGGACGTGGCCGTGCGAAACGAGTTGGCGTGCAGCGAAAATGGTGGGGGCGAATTTCGCGCGATAGACAATCATGTCCAAACGCTGCTCCAGCAAGCCGATCAGATTCTGGCTGGTGTCGCCCTTCATCCGCGATGCTTCGATATATTGGCGCTTGAATTGCTTTTCGGTGATGTCGCCGTAATAGCCTTTTAGCTTTTGCTTGGCGCGCAACTGAATGCCGTAATCGGACAATTTGCTTTTGCGGCGTTGGCCGTGCTGGCCGGGGCCATATTCGCGCTTGTTGACGGGCGATTTGGGGCGGCCCCAAATATTTTCGCCCATGCGGCGGTCGAGTTTATACTTAGAAGCGGTACGTTTGGTCATGATTCGACTCCAATTTGCTTGCGTTCAGAACGGCGAGCATAGCGCCCGCCGATACCCGGAACCGCACCGAAATCCTTGGATTTAAGGATGACGCGGCCACTGCTTCACCGGGGTGCAGGGCCAATTGCGAAGGCGCGCGTATGACGGCGCGCGGCGGGAAAGTCAAGCGGGGAGGTGGCAGTGCACGTCTGGACACCGCGCAGCGGCCTGGCTAAACCGCTTTCCCATGACCACATCCATACTGCCCGCCGAAGATTGTCAGACCATGCAAGAGGTTCGCGCCGGCGTCGATGAGTTGGATACCGAACTCGTCGCGCTGCTCAGCCGCCGCTTCGCCTATATGCGCGCCGCCGCGCGGATAAAGCCCGATGCGGGAATGGTCCGCGATGAAGCGCGCAAGGCAGCGGTGATTGCGGCCGCTGTGGAGGCTGCGGCCGCGCATGATCTGCCCACCCGCGTCATCGCCGAGATGTGGGACGTGTTGGTTGAGGGGTCGATTGCCTATGAGGCAACGGAATGGGCGCGGTTGCGCGGCTAACGCGCCCTAGGCGGCTTCTCCAGCGCGCTGAGTACGCCGCGCATGGTGCGGACTTCCAAATGGTTCCACGCCGGTTTGGTCAGCAGGTTGACGAGGTTCCGCTCTGTCATCACGCGGCGATCCTCGGGGAAGAAATAGTTTTTCTCCTCCAGCACCCGGGTGATATGGGCAATAAGCCCGTCGAGCTCCTCCTGCGGCGCGGGGGGAAGCAATTCCTCCGTCGGCGGACTTTGCAAATCTGCGCCCTGATGCTTTGACCATTCATACGCGCACAGGATGACCGCCTGCGCCAAGTTCAATGACCCGAATTCGGGGTTAATCGGCACCGTCACAATTTTGCGGGCGAGCGCGACATGGTCGGTCTCCAGCCCCGACCGTTCGGGACCGAATAGGAATGCGCTTTGCCCTGCCTGCGTAATGATTTCCCGCGCTGCGGCTTCGGGCGTCACCACAGGCTTCGTTACGCCGCGTTTGCGCACTGTGGTGGCGTAGACATGGCTGCAATCGGCCAAAGCGTCCGCCAAAGTGTCAAAAACTTGTGCGTTTTCCAGCACCAGGTCCGCCCCCGACGCGGCGGGACCAGCGGACGGGTTGGGCCAGCCATCGCGCGGGGCGACAAGGCGCATTTGCGTAAGGCCAAAATTCAGCATCGCGCGCGCCGCTTTGCCGATATTCTCGCCAAGCTGCGGGTTGACGAGGACGATAATGGGCGATGGTGTACGTTCTCCCGCATTGCCGAGCGAAGTCGAGGGACTATGCCGAGCAGCCTCTGCGAGAGTCGCCGCCGAATATAAAGGCTTCGTCACACCCCGCGCGCGCCGTTCCTTCGGCGGCACGGCATAATAAGCGATCCGCTCCCAATCGCCCGCAATTAAGGCTTCCTTTTTCTTCCGCGACCAGTTTTTGACCTGCAATTCCGCCGCCATGGCCTCATCGCGTTCCTCAAATTCTTGGCTCCACACCAATTCTACAGGGCGGCGGGTAAAAGTGTAGCCGCGATAGGTGCCATCCTTATGCTGCGCAAAGCGGGTCTCTAAATTCTCGCTATGGCCGGTATAATAGCTGCCGTCGGCGCAACGCAGCATATAAGTCCAAAAGGGCATGTGCGGCTTTCTGTGTTAAATCGCTTTCGCTCTTTATAGTCCCTCGACTGCGCTCGGGAATGCGGAATCGCTAAGCCCCGCCGACATCCTTCACGCGGCCAGCGAAATCCTCAAAATCCTTGGCCTCGGTGAAGTCCTTATACACGCTGGCGAAGCGGATGTAGGCCACGCTGTCGAGCTGCGCCAAACCGTCCATGACCATTTCGCCGATGCGTTTGGTGCGGACTTCTGCCTCGCCGCTGGTTTCCAATTGGCGTTGGATGCCGCTCACCAATTGCGCGATTTGGTCGCGATCCACATTGCGTTTGCGGCAGGCGAGCGTCACCGATTGTTCAATTTTCGCGCGATCAAAGGGTTCGCGCCGGTCGTTGGTTTTGACGACCGTAACCTCACGCAACTGGATGCGTTCAAAGGTCGTGAAGCGCGCGCCACACCCCTCGCATTGCCGCCGCCGTCGGATCGACGCGCCATCCTCGGACGGGCGGCTGTCCTTTACTTGGCTGTTTTCATGAGCGCAGAAGGGGCAACGCACTAAAACGCAAATCCTATTGTCACCCCGAAAGGCTTATTTGTCGCGGTTGCGCATGGCCGCATAGCCTGCACCAAGGATTGCGCCGCCGATCAGGCCGATGGGCAAAACGATTGCCGCCAATGCGCCAACCGCTGCGCCGCCGACGATTTTCGCGCCCTTATCGGAGCCGACCATATTGCCTGCGTAATCAACGGCGTCGTCCAACACTTCGGTAACATCGTCAACCAAAGCACTGACAACATTCGGTTTTTCGGTTGGCTTTTCGTCGTCAATCGGCTCGAAATCAGGATTTGGATTGGCCTTCTTACCCATGTTACACTCCTTCTGGATAAACGGGGAAGCGTGAACATAGCGCCTTTGCCCGTTCCATAACAGCCATTTCGACTTGGGCATCGCCCGCGTCTCCATTACGCGAAAGGCCGTTAACAACCTGTGCAATCATGCTGCCGATTTCGCGGAATTCTTCTGGGCCGAAACCGCGCGTGGTGCCAGCGGGCGTGCCAAGGCGGATGCCACTGGTCACGAACGGGCTGCGCGTGTCGAACGGAATGCCGTTTTTGTTGCAGGTAATATGCGCGCGGTCGAGACCCTTTTCAGCGGCCTTTCCGGTAACATCCATGGGCGTCAAATCGACCAGCATCGAATGGTTGTCGGTGCCGCCCGACACAATGCCAAGTCCGGCCGCAAGTAGGCTATCCGACAATGCCCGCGCGTTTTCGACGATGCGGTGGGCGTAGTTCTTAAAATCGGGCTGCAACGCCTCGGCAAAGGCGACCGCTTTGGCGGCGACGATGTGCATCAACGGTCCGCCTTGCAGGCCAGGGAAAATCGCCATGTTTAGCGGCTTCGACAAGGCCTCATCATTCCAAAGGATGATGCCCGACCGCGGCCCGCGCAAGGATTTGTGCGTCGTGGTGGTGACGACATGAGCGTGCGGAATGGGGGAGGGATGGGCACCGCCCGCGACCAAGCCGCTGATGTGGCTCATATCCACCAAAAGATACGCGCCGATTTCGTCGGCAATGGCGCGGAATGCGGCCCAATCCCATATCCGCGAATAGGCGGTGCCGCCCGCGATGATGAGTTTGGGCCGATGGGTCAACGCCAGTTCGCGCACTTGGTCCATATCGACCAAATGGGTTTCGGGGTGCACGCCATAAGCAATGGGGTTGAACCATTTTCCGCTCATGTTGACCGGCGAACCGTGGGTCAAATGCCCGCCCGAGTTCAGATCCAGCCCCATGAAGCTATCACCAGGTTGCAAAAGCGCCAGGAACACCGCTTGGTTCATCTGGCTTCCCGAATTGGGTTGCACATTAGCAAAGTTGCACCCGAACAATTCTTTTGCGCGCTCAATGGCGAGGGTTTCGACCACATCGGCATATTCGCATCCGCCATAGTACCGCTTGCCCGGATAGCCTTCTGCGTATTTGTTCGTAAACACGCTGCCCGCGGCTTCCAGCACGGCTTTCGACGCGATGTTTTCCGATGCGATCAGTTCAATCGTGTCGCGTTGGCGCGTCAATTCGCCCTGGATGGCGGCGAAAACTTCGGCGTCTTTGCTGGCAAGGTCCTGATCCCAAAATCCAGGAGAAACGGTGTTGGTAAGCGTAGTGGTCATCGCAATGTCCTTATCGGGCGGCCAAAGGGCTGAGTTTAGCGACGCGATCGGCATGGCGTCCGCCCGCGAAATCTGTGGTGAGGAAGGCGGTAATGCAAGCCTTTGCCATATCAATTCCGGTCAGCCGTGCCCCTAAAGCAACAACATTGGCATCGTTGTGTTCACGGGCGAGGGCGGCGGAGAGCGGTTCGCTGACCAAGGCGCAGCGGCAGGCGGGGTTGCGGTTGACTGCAATGGAAATGCCGATGCCCGACCCGCAAAGAGCTATGCCGCGCTCCGCCGTGCCATCTGCGACGACGCTGGCGAGTTTATCGCCGAAATCGGGATAATCGACGCGATCGTCGGTCATAGGGCCAAGGTCGGCAACCTCATGCCCCTCAGACATTAGCCATTCGGCCAATTGTGCCTTCAACGCGACGGCGGCGTGATCAGAGGCAATGGCGATTCTCATTCATTCGTTTCCTGCAACACCCGCAATGTTTTGGCGCCGCGTTCCAAGGCCTTCGGACAGCAGCACCGGCTTCGCGCGCTCCATATCCGTCGGAACGCCAAACGTCCAGTGGTGTTGCGTGGATGTTCCCCAAGCCAAGTATCAATCCCGACTCATAAAATGGCGTAAAATCGGCATCAGCCCCACTATTTTGGGCGTTTATTAACCTGTCACGGGTAGTTGGATTGCGATGAATACGACGACCCCCTCCCTGCCATCGACATGGCGATCGCTTTATGGTGCGCGGCAAATAGCAGTATTTGCGGCGTTTTTTTTGTGCCTGCTCGTCGCCGTGGGTGGCGCGATTGCCTATCAGGTGAACACGAGCAGTAGCGGGGCGGGGCCGGTCACCAAAACCTATCCGTCCGGGTTGACGGCAACGCATAGTTTTACCGGTGCGAGCACGACGGTGTTTGCCGCGTCAACAACCCTGGCTGGGGTAGGAAACCCATCAAGTACCTATTACGCACCTGCCATAGCCACGACCACCAATGCGATTGAGTTGGACGTTGCCGCAAGCGGCTGCGTCAATACAACGTTCCGTTGCTCTAACCGCGGGACGATGACCATTTCCTTTAACAAACCGGTGACCAATCCCGTGCTGCATTTGTCTGGTTTGGGCGGCAACACCGGCGGCACGCAGTCGATGTATCATGCTTCGCTTAACCTGACGAGTTGGACGGCAACGGGGACACCGACATTGACGCGGGTTGGCGGCAACACCAACTTCACCGTGACGGGCAGCGAAATCCGATCAACCACGATAAACGGCGGAACCAATTGCCAAGCTACCACCAATGCTGGTTGCGGCAGCGTGCGGATTAACGGAACTGTTACCTCGGTTACCTTCCGGATCGACTTGTTGATGGGTGGCACGGGGGCGAATCCTGCGGCAAATGCGGTAGAAGGCATAACCTACACGGTCACCACCGATGATGATTACAGCGATGCGCCCGCCGCTTATCAAACCGCACCGATGGCAACTCACGTCGTTGGCGGAGCTTATATGGGTGCAGGGGTCAGCGCGGACGGCGCGTCGACGCTATACAGCAACACCTCCACCACCAGCCCAGTTGTCAGCACCACGGCGAGCACCGATGCCAACGACGATGGCGTGACTTTTGGCACAATGGTCGCGGGGCAGGCGAGTCAGATTGACGTCGCTGTCACGGGCACGGGCGGCTTCTTGCAAGGATGGATCGATTGGGGCGCGGACAATAGCTTCAATACCGCAGGCGACCGGATTGCGACCAATATTCAGGACGGCGGCACCGGTGACTTGGATGGCTCGGCCAATGGCAATATCCGCCTGTCCGTCACGCCGCCTGCTGGGACCACCCAAATTACGCGTTTCGCCCGATTCCGATGGTCAACGACCAGCGGCCTAAGCTGGAACGGCGCGGCGTCCGATGGTGAGGTTGAGGATTACCAAATCACCATCTACCCGCAGCGCAACGACCTGTCGCTGACCAAGACGGTAAGCAATCCTTCGCCCGCTCCGGGGGCCGCCGTTAGCTACACGTTGACACTGACCAGCGCGGCGCAAAGCGCAACTTCGAACACGGCTACCACGGCAACGGTGCAGGACAGTTTGCCCGCCGGCTTTACCTTCGTCAGCGCCACTGGCACTGGCAGCTATAACAGCGGCACGGGGGTTTGGACCGTAGGCTCGTTGGCACCGGGACAATCGGCGCAGTTGGTGATCAACGGCACCGCCACCAATAGCGCCTCGACGACCGTGACCAATGTTGCGCAAGTGCGGACCAGTTCAATTACCGACCCCGATTCGACGCCTAATAACGGGGTCACGACCGAAGACGATTACGCCACGGTCAGCTTTACAACGCCCGCAATCTTCAACTGCCCAACAGGCAGCACGGCCACGGGGTCCGGCTTTGCCAGCGGCGGCACCGGGCTATATCAGGAACAGATTTTTTGGCTTGATTGGACGTGCGGCGGCGTGACTAGCTTTCCGGCGGGTTCGATCATCAACAAAAGCTGGGACGCGGGCGACGGTCTGGTAATTACGGGGCAGGTGACGAATATTACAAACGCCGCGATCTCCGCCTACGCCACTGGCAATTGGTCAGGCGATATCTTGGACGACATGTATCCCGGGGTGAACCCTATCGGCCTTGGCGGTGCGGGTGGAGTCGATCCAAGCTATCGTGTTACCTATTCGGCCACGCTTAATGGCACCGCTGTGCCTTTGCGATATGCTGTTGCCGACGCCGAACAGACCGATGCCGGTGCAGAAACGATGACATTGTTAACCTCCGGTACGGCATGGCAATTGGTTGAAAAACAAGGTGGCAATGTCCAAACATTGACTGGTACTAACGCCAGCTGGACGGGCGGCGGGGGATCGTCCAGTGTCATCTTGGAAACCACGGGCAGCACCGTGCAAATCGATGCATCGATGATTAACAACGGTGGGCAATTCTTCGCCTTTGGTGTGTTCACCCCGTTCGATTATTCCGACGCGCCGCTGACCGGCACAAGCTATGGCAGCGCGAACCATCGCACCATTGGCAATTATATCCTTGGCGCCAGCGTGACGAGCGAGGCCGCCGCATACAATACGCCGACCGCCAATGGCGACGTCGATAATGGCTTTGTAACGATGCCAACCTTCCTGCGCGGATCGCCCGCGACGGTCAGCGTAAACGTGCAAGGGTTGGGACGCCTCTCCGGCTGGCTCGATTTCAACGACGATGGCGATTGGGCCGATGCTGGCGAAAAAATCGCGACTGACCTCGTCGATGGCGGCGCGGGCGATTTGGATGGGGCCGTTAATGGCGTAATCCAATTTACGGCAACTCCGCCGGTTACCGCCGCGACCACGCCGACGTTCCTACGCCTGCGCTATTCCTCGCGCGCCAATGCACCAAGCAGCGGCCTATGGGGTTTCGGCGAGGTGGAGGATTATCAGATCACGATCCTGAACGCAGAACTCACCGTGGCGAAAACCAGCACGGTTGTGTCTGATCCGGTGAGCGGCCTCACCAATCCCAAAGCGATCCCGGGCGCGACGGTGCGCTATTGTATCCTTGTCACCAACACCGGCACTGCCATCGCGGAGGATGTCGTTGCAACCGATAATATTCCGGCGACGGTCGGGTTCGTGAACGGTTCGCTGCGTAGCGGTACATCCTGCACAACCGCTAGTGCGGTGGAGGATGATGACATTGTCGGACCAGACGAAACCGATCCTTTCGGCCTAAGCCGCGTGGGCAGTGTCGTCACGGGTATCACGTCGAGTTTGGCGGCGGGCGGAACCTTCGCCATTGTGTTCGACACCATTGTGCAATAGCGACGGCCGAGATTCTCCTTGAACCGGTGTAACCGGGAACCGATATTTGACGTATCAGATTGAAACGGTCCGTGCGGTTTGTCGTATGGCGGGTTTAGCGAGGTCACTATGTCCCTATCACGTCGTCGTTTTTTGGTTGGCACCGGTTTGGTTGCGGGCGCGGGCCTATCGGTTCTGGCGCTTCGCCCCGATGAGGCCGCTGCCAAAACACGCTTTCCCGTCAGCAAAACCGATGCGCAATGGAAAAAGCAGCTTACGGCGCGCCAATACCGCGTATTGCGCCAATCGCACACCGAAACCCCGGGCAGCAGCGCGCTGAACAAAGAAAAGCGCAAGGGCGTGTTCGCCTGCGCCGGGTGCAACAACCGGCTGTTTTCCTCCGCGCATAAATATGAAAGTGGCACGGGCTGGCCCAGTTTTTGGCAACCGATTGACAAGGGCGCCGTGGGGCGGAAAACCGATTATCTCATTGGCTACCCGCGCACGGAAATCCATTGCGCCGACTGCGGTGGGCATTTGGGCCATGTGTTCGACGACGGTCCAAAGCCGACTGGCAAGCGTTATTGCATGAACGGCGACGCGATGAAATTTATCGCCGGTTAGGCTGGCTTAATCCGATGTTCGCCCTTGATCCGACGGACCGTTCCGCTGCGGCTGCGCATCACGATGCTTTCCGTGGTCATAATGCCGTCGCGGCGGATTTTTACGCCTTCTAATAGGCTACCGTCGGTGACGCCGGTGGCGGCAAAGATGCAATCGCCCATGGCCAAATCGGTGAGGTCGTAAATCCGGTCGAGATCCTCTATCCCCCATTTGCGCGCGCGGCCCCGCTCGTCATCGTTGCGGAACAACAGCCGTCCTTTGAACTGCCCACCGACGCAGCGAAGCGCCGCCGCCGCCAATACGCCCTCTGGTGCGCCACCGCTGCCCATGTACATGTCGATGGTGGTGTCGGGATTGGTCACCGCAATCACGCCCGCCACATCGCCATCCGGAATGAGGTGAACGCCGCAGCCAATTTCGCGCAGTTCGGCAATCATCTTTTCATGCCGCGGTCGGTCAAGTACGCAAACAACGATATCGCCGGGGGCAACGCCCTTTTCCTTTGCCACCGCCTCAACATTTTCGCGCACCGACTTGTTGAGGTCAATGATATTGGGGGAGTAGCCGGGACCAACCGCCAATTTCTCCATATACACATCGGGCGCGTTCAGCAGGCATCCTTCTTCGGCAGCGGCGAGCACGGCCAATGCGTCGGGACCCGCCTTTGCGGTGATCGTGGTGCCTTCTAATGGGTCGAGCGCGATGTCGATTTTCGGCCCTTTGCCCGGCGCGCCACCAACTTTTTCACCGATATACAGCATCGGTGCCTCGTCGCGTTCTCCTTCGCCGATGACGACGGTGCCGTCCATGTAGAGACCATCGAACGCCTTACGCATTGCCTCAACCGCCGCATGGTCTGCCGCTTTCTCATCGCCGCGCCCGATCAGCTTGGCCGCCGCAATCGCCGCCGCTTCCGTCACGCGGACCATTTCAAGCACGAGCACGCGGTCGAGTTGATTTTGATGTTCGGGCATGGGCAGTGATCTCCTTTTGGCGGTATCGCACTTGTTGGCCACGGCCATAAGCGCCCAATGTTACAAAGTCGATAGCATGGGCCATCGCTTTGGCGTTCGCCGCGTACTAACTGCCCAAAATGCGCATGACCATCGGCTCGCTACGCAATGTTGGTGAAGCGGACAGTGCCTTTACAGCGGCATTGACGCATCTTTCCTCGCCCTCATGCGTCACGATGGCGATCAACGCCTGATCATCGGCGTCCTCTTCCATTTGCAGCAGCGATTCTATCGAGACCCCCGCATCGCGCATCGCGGCAGCAATTTCTGCGAGCACGCCGGGGCGGTCCACCACGTCGAACCGCATATAGGTTCGGCTGCGGCGGTGGCCGGTGTCCGCAGGAGGCAAAGCGGCCAGTTCAGCGACGGGCATAGCGAACGCTGGCCCAGCTTCGCCCCGCGCAATATCGATGAGGTCGGCGACAACCGCCGACGCGGTGGGGCCATCGCCCGCGCCCGCGCCTTGGAACAAGAGGCGTCCGCAATGGTTGCCTTCCACCACCACCGCGTTTGTGGGGCCCGTGACATAGGCAAGCGGGTGTGATTTGGGGACCAGATAGGGGCGAACACGCTGCATCAATGCGCCGTTATCCATCTCGGCCAGTCCGATGAGCCGAATGCGATAGCCCAATTTATCGGCCTGCGCGATGTCGGCCGCCATGATTTGGCTTATGCCTTGGCAAACGACATTCTTAAAATCGACCTGTGTGCCAAACGCAAGGCTGGCAAGGATCGCGAGCTTGTGCGCGGCGTCCACGCCCTCGACATCGAAGGTGGGGTCTGCTTCGGCAAAGCCCTTTGCCTGCGCTTCGCTTAGAACTTCGGCAAAGCTGCGTCCGTCCGATTCCATTGCCGAGAGGATATAATTGCAAGTGCCATTCAGGATGCCGTAAACGCGGTTTATCTGGTTTGCCGACGCGCCATCGCGGAGCCCTTTGATCGCCGGGATGCCGCCCGCTACGGCGGCTTCAAATTTCAACGCGACGCCACCCGCTTCCGCCAGCCCCGCAAGCTCAACGCCGTGGTGCGCAACCATGGCCTTGTTCGCAGTGACAAAGTGCTTCGCCGCACTAAGCGATTCGCGGGCCAAGGTTAGGGCAGGGCCATCGGACCCGCCAATGAGTTCAACGACGACATCGACGTCGGAGTCGGTCGCAAACGCGCCCATGTCGTCGGCCCATCGGTAACCGGAGAGATCAACGCCGCGATCTTTTCCGCGGTCCCGCGCGGTAACCGCCACAATTTCAATGGGCCGACCGGCGCGGCGCGCAATCAGTGGGCCATTCTCATTCAATAAGCGAATGACTCCCGCCCCCACGGTTCCCAATCCGACCAATCCCAGTCGCAGCGGCTCTGCCATTGTACATTCCTTGCCTAAGTCCCCGTTGCGGGAGCATTGCGCCGCGCCTTAAGCCTGCCGTCTCGCTTTGGCCAGTGCCAAACACGCCGAATCGTGTGCTGACTTTGCTGCAAAGGCAATATTGTTGCGAATTAGCGCGGCAAACCGCGCGTTCGCGGACAAGCGCCCAACGCCTGCAGGACATATTGGTAATCGGCGTCGGCCTTCACATTGGCCGCTTGCGTGCGGCTGGCCAGCGATTCGACAGGCAGCCGGGAAGGCAAGGCGCCGCACGCCAAACGGAACCAAAGCAGCGAATCGCGGTTCGGCACCCGCGCCTGCGTGCTCACCACTTCGCCAAGCGATACATTCCACAGGGGCGGCTGGCCCGAACGGCTGGCGACATTGATCGACACCGGCGCGCCGCCCATTGTTTCCAGGAATATCTGCGTTTCGCCTTCGCCCGCGATTGTGCCGGGGAAGTGGAACGCCTGTCCCACACCGGTGATCGTCGGCGGGGTGTTGATCGCAACGGCCTCTTTTGTGGCGGCGCGAATAAGCGAATCGTTGACCGCGCTAAATCCGATAAGCGAATCGGCCTGCACCAATTGCAGGACGCCGGGCTGTTGCGCCACGGGGCGGGCAAAGACGAAGAATCTTTGCCCCTTGATTTTCGGCGCGCGGCCCTTTGCATTGGCGGGCAAATCGACCAGAAACTGCGCTTCGCCGGGGATGCCTTGCGCGCCGCGCAGCAGGGTGTTGACCGATGCATTGACAAGCAACCGTGCCGAATCGGGGCGAAGGCCCGGTGCTTGATCGCGGTCGATTGTGGTGGCTCTTACCACCGTGATGTCAACAATAACGGGGCTCATCAGCACCAGATCGGCGGCATCGGCAAAGGTAATGGCGGGCGCTTCGGCCATCGCCTGCGCACCGCCGCCGCCGCCGATACCGGGCAAGCCACCGGTGCACCCCGACGCCATGGCAATGCACAATGCAGCGGCTACGATGCCGCCCGATGTGCGGTGCAGGCGGGACAGAATAGGGCGAAAAAGTGGCGGTTTTGCTGGCATCGGGCTCTCCATTACGGGGAAGGATTTGGTAACTATACCAACGGCTTTTAAGCGCGGATGAACCAATGCAAAAGCCCTTTAAAATTTCCGTGCGCTGGGAAGGGATTTAGGATATAATATACCATGAAAAGGGATTTTTCCGACTTTTTGCGTCGAGGCCGGAATAGCTTTTCATTTCGCAAAAACGGCTTGCACCCGAAAACGCTGTTGCACGGTTGCAACGATGCCGTTAGACGAAAGTGGAATCTGTCTTAGGAATAACGGCCACTAAATGGCGATTCTAAGGCAGGCTACGGCATGGGTCGCCCCGCTTCCCCCGCTGTCAGTCGTAACCAGATGCAAGTTAGGAGTGTCGTTTCTGAATGGCATATGCAGATAAAAAAGAGGGCACTAGTAAGCTGACCTCGGTACTCCTCGTGGTGCTGCTTCATATTGGGTTGCTCTTCGGGGCAACGGTGGCTTTCAATTATGAGGCCATTCAAAAGGCTGTGGTTGATACCGTCGCCATCAATGTGGAGGAACCGCCAGAGCCAGAGGACCTTCCGCCTCCACCGGACATTGAGCCGATGGAAACCCCGCCGCCGCCAATTACGGCGCCGCCGACACCCTTTACACCGCCATCGCCAAACCCGCTGCGTCCTCCACCGCCGCAGGAAAAGCCAAGTTTTACTGAGGAATATAAAGAGTTACCGCCTCAGCGCACACAATGCGCCGACGGCAGCTCGGTCGCGGCAGGCTTGCCTTGCCCCAAGCCGCCCGAAATGAAGCAGTGTCCAGACGGTGGCCCGCGAATTTTGGCGTCAGAGCAGTGCCCTGTGCAAACGCAAAAATGCCCCGGCGGTCAGGTTATTCCGAAGACGGCAACCTGTCCCGCAGTCGGCAAGTCGTCGAAGCTTTCACCGCGTGGTAACTCGGGAAGCTGGGTTCCAGTTACCGCCTACCCACGCGACGCTTTGCGCGACGGTATCGAGGGCGTTGTCGGCTTCCGGTTGGAAGTGAGTGCGGAAGGACGGCCGACGTCGTGCTCCGTGACGGCTTCGAGCGGCAATGCATCGTTGGATAAAGCGGCGTGCGACAACTTGATGAAGCGTGCGCGGTTCGATCCTGAGCTTCGCAATGGCGAGAAAGTGCCTTCGTCCTATTCCAACCGTGTGCGTTGGCAAATTCCAAAGAAATAAGCGAGTTCGGTCGGGGATGTCCCCGACCGGGTTCCGCCTAATTTCGCTCCCAATTGTATTTCACAGTCTTTTTTAAGTTTCTGAGAGGAAAGTAAACCATGTCGATTGAACTTCTGATGGCAGCCGAAGCTGCTGCTTCGAAAAACAAATTCGGTCTCATCGAGGCATTGAACGAAGGCGGCCCAATTAGCTGGGGTATCTTCGTTGTGATGGTTATCATGTCGATCGGTTCGTTCTACATTTTGTTCACCAAATTGCTTGAGCAGAACAAAGTGATGAAAGACGCCAAGAACATGAAGGCAAACTTCTGGAAAGCTGGCGGCCTGAAAGAAGGCGCGGCCAAGCTGGAAAAGAACGGCGCATACCGTCAAATCGTCGACGACGGCCTGCTTGCGATGGAAAACCATGGTAAGCTGACCGACCCCACCGAAGCCCATGATTATTTGCATGGTTCGTTGGAGCGTTCGGAAACCTCGATCATGTCGGCTTTGAACTCGGGCCTGCCTTTCCTTGCGACCGTCGGTGCAACCGCACCGTTCGTCGGTCTGCTCGGTACGGTTATCGGCATTTACTCGGCGCTGATCAAAATCGGCATCGCTGGTCAGGCATCGATTGACGCGGTTGCCGGTCCTGTTGGTGAAGCCTTGATCATGACCGCAATTGGTCTGTTCGTGGCTGTGCCTGCGGTTATCGCCTACAACTGGTTGCAATCGCGTAACAAGAGCATCCAAGCTGACCTCAATCAGTTCTCGAACGATGTTCTGGGTTACATGGCATCGGGCGGCACGGTGAAGCCTGCGGCTCCTGTCATGGCGGCGAAACCTGCTGCGACGACGGCCGCAAAGCCAGCAACCCCTGCGGCTCCGTTGAAGAAATAAGCTCCTCTCAATTGTGAAGCCGGACTGGGGTCCGGTCCGGCTTCAACACACCGAACCTTTTCAGGCTCGGATTTTGATTGAGACTATTCGCTTGGTTGATTGGGTTTCCGCCCATTGCCAAGCGCCAAAGAGAGGATTTGAGTTATGGCAATCAGTACTGGAGGTGGCGGCGATAACGCCCCCATGTCAGAAATCAACACGACGCCGCTCGTCGACGTCATGCTGGTGCTGCTCATCATCTTTCTGATCGCAATCCCTGTGGTTATTCAAACCGTGGATATGGAATTGCCCGTGGTCGCATTTGAGCCGACCGAGAGCAAGAACTCCAACATTCTTTTGGCTGTCACCACCACCGACGTCAATGGATTGGATCCCGGCGAAGAAGGCTATTCTGGGGCGCATCAGAACGGTCAATGCCGCATTTACGTGAATACGAAGGCGTATAACGCCACGGAACTGGTCGAATTTGCCACTGAAAAGCTGGAAAATGAGATTGAGGCTCTGGGCGGTGAAGAGGCAATCGCAAGCGGACAAGTGCCGCCCGAGGATTTCCCCGAAGCGCACATTCGCGGTGACATTAACACGCCGTACAATTGCATCGGTGCAGCTATCTTCGCCGTGCAACGGTCCGGATACGCCAAAATCGGCTTTATCTCTTCGCCCGTCGCGCTCGACACCGAAGTTAAGTAAGCGCCGAAGCGGACGCGCGACGAAAAAGGAGTATTAACTATGGCAATGAGCGGCGGCAAAGACGATGGCAGCCCCATGATGGACATGAATACGACGCCGTTGATCGACGTGATGCTCGTGCTCCTCATTATGTTCATCATCACCATCCCCCCCATTACCCACGCGGTGAAGATCGATTTGCCCGTGCAACAGGAAAATCAACCCGATCTGCCTGAACCTGATCCGGTGGTGAACAAGATGATCATCCTGCCGGACAGCACCATCCAATGGAATGGTGACCCGGTAACTTTGGACCAGCTTAAGTTGTTGCTGCAACAAACAGCAGCAATGCAGCCTGAGCCTGAGTTGCAATTTCAACCTTCGCCGATCGCACCTTATTTGCCGGTCGATCAGGTGTTGGCTGAAGTGAAGCGTGCGGAAATCAAGAAATTTGGTTTCGTCGGCAATGAATTGTATCAAAGCTTCGACAAAGCTGCTCGGGACTACAAATAACCCGATTTGGCGACGTCTTATCGTGACACCATTTGAAGGGGCCCGGACCGTAAAGGTTTCGGGCCCTTTACATTGGCATAGCGCCCTCATTGAGGAACGCGCGCCATCTTCGCCGCGTGCGGTTCCACGCGATGCCCGCCACAGAGGGTCTGGTCCGTCACAAAGGCTTTGCGAAACCGCGACATGGCGTGATAAGCACAGCTGTTATGACAGAAAATGAAATTTCTTTGGTACAGACTGGGAATGAGGCTTCGCCCCAAACTGTAGATGCATTGATGACGCAATTGGGAATCCGTGCCCGGTCGGCGGCGAAGGCGATGGCGTTGTTGAGCGATGCAGATAAAGGTGCAGCCCTTAAGGCCGCCGCTGTGGCTATCCGGGCGGACCATGCCTCCATTCTCACCGGCAACGCAAATGACATGGCAGCAGGGGAAGCGCGCGGTTTGTCGTCCGCGATGCTTGACCGGTTGCGGCTCGACGAGGCGCGGCTCGCCGCGATAGCCGATGCCATAGTCGCTGTTGCTGCCTTGCCCGACCCCGTCGGTCAGATCATCGACCAAGTCACGCGCCCCAATGGGCTACACCTTAGCCGCGTGCGCGTACCCCTTGGCGTCATCGGCATTATTTATGAAAGCCGCCCGAATGTGACCGCCGATGCGGCCGCGCTTGGAATAAGATCGGGCAATGCCGTTATCCTGCGCGGCGGGAGCGAGGCCGTGCATAGCAATGCCGCGCTTCACGCTGCATTCGTTCGCGGCCTGTCCGGGACGGGGGTACCCGCCGATGCAGTGCAATTCATGCCGACGCAAGATCGCGCCGCTGTAGGGGCAATGCTCCGCGCGTCGGAATACATTGATATTGTCATCCCACGCGGCGGCAAATCCTTGGTGAAACGTGTGCAAGATGAAGCGCGCGTTCCCGTCCTCGCGCATCTTGATGGCATCTGCCACACCTATGTCCATGCCAGCGCCGATCCTGAAATGGCCGAGGCGGTTGTGCTAAATGCGAAGATGCGGCGCACGGGCATTTGTGGTGCGTGTGAGACGCTGCTGATCGACGCCGACTATCCTGCGCCGGACCGGTTGCTGGCGAAACTTGCCGATGCAGGCTGTGAATTGCGCACCGATGATGCGCTGATGGAATTGGAAGCGCGCGCCGTATCTGCGGTGGAGCAGGATTGGGATACCGAATATCTGGAGCCTATTCTGTCGGCGCGAATTGTCGGCGGCGTGGCCGATGCGCTCGCCCATATCGCTCAGCACAGCAGCCATCATACCGATGCGATTATCGCCAGCGATCCCGCCGTCGCGGAGCTTTTCCTGCGCAGCGTCGATAGCGCGATTGCCATGTGGAACACCTCCAGCCAGTTTGCCGACGGTGGGGAATTTGGGCTGGGCGCGGAAATCGGCATTTCCACAGGCCGCCTGCACGCGCGCGGCCCTGTGGCGTTAGAGGGCCTGACAACGTACAAATGGATCGTGCGTGGCACTGGGCAGGTGCGTCCGTGAACACACCTATCCGCGTCGTGCGATCCTCTCTGTAATGCCTGAAAACCGACTGCGCCGAGGCATACCAACGGGCTTGCTTGGTGGATCCTTTAACCCAGCACATGGCGGCCATCGCGACATTAGCCAATTCGCGATTGCGGCGCTCGATCTTGAGGAATTGTGGTGGCTGGTCAGCCCCGGCAATCCGTTAAAGCCAAAGGCAGGCATGGCGCCCTTACCCGCACGGCTCGTCAGAGCGCGCCAGGTTGCGCGGCGGACCCGCATTATGCCTACAGCGATAGAGTCGGAGTTGGGCACCCGCTACACCATCGACACCCTTCTCGCTTTGGTGCGCCGATACCCCAATCGCCGCTTTATTTGGATCATGGGCGCCGATAATCTGGCGCAATTTCACCAGTGGAAAGACTGGCGCGCCATCGCACGGTTAATGCCGATTGCAGTTATTGCGCGACCAAGCTATAACGAAAACGCTATGGCGGCACCCGCTATGGCCTGGTTCAGGCGCTTTGTCCGGCGTTCGGGGCAGAAAAAGCAATGGACGCGTTGGGCGCCGCCGGCACTGATCCGCCTTCGGTTTCGTCCTGACAAAAGATCGGCGACGGCAATTCGCGCCGCCGATCCGATGTGGTTCAAACGATACAGTGGCCGCCCAGTGCGTGACGCCGTATCGCGGAAAACCTACACTTAAGGATTTGTTTTGAATAACGCTGCCCCCGGTTCCATCACCCCCGGCCCGATTGGCCAAAGCCAAACGAATTTAGCCGCCCACGGTCCGACGCAAGGCCCGCCACATGATGCCGACGCCATCCTAAATCTGGTACTCGAATCGCTTGATGATGATCAGGCGATTGAGGTGTTGCCGATTGCATTGGCTGGCAAATCCAGCCTTGGCGACCATATGGTCATCGCATCAGGCCGTTCCACGCGCCATGTTGCGGCGATGGCGCAAAAATTGGCAGAAAAGGTGAAAAAGGCTGGGCATGAGGCGCGTATTGAGGGGCTGCCCAATGCCGATTGGGTGCTGATTGATACTGGCGATGTGATTGTTCATTTGTTCCGGCCCGAAGTGCGCAGCTTCTACAATTTGGAACGTATGTGGTCGTTTGATACTTTGGATATGCGTGAAGGCGAATTGGGCGATACCTGACGCCTGAAACCTGCGGGTATTGAACGGAGCCCAATATGCTGCTTCACATCATCGCGCGCGGCAAAATCGGTAAATCGCCAGAGGCAGACTTGGTCGCGCGCTATGAAAAGCGGATGACTTGGCCCTTTGCCATCACAGAATTGCACGAAAGCGGTGGCAAAGATGCGCCGCCGCCGCCCGTGAACAGCCGCCGGGTGATGCTGGATGAAACGGGTAAGGAATTGTCCTCCACCGCTTTTGCTGCAATCCTTGGCCGCTGGCGCGACGATGGCGTGCGCGAGACGCGGTTTTGCATTGGCGGCGCGGATGGGTTTGACGATGCCGACCGTGCGGGTGCGGATTTGCTGCTTTCGTTCGGGCGACTGACATGGCCGCACATGCTGGCACGCGCGATGCTGGCCGAGCAATTGTACCGGGCGACGACGATTTTGTCGGGCCACCCGTATCATCGGGAGGGGTAATGCGGCGGATTTTGCTTATCCTATTATGTATGGCACCGCTTATATTGGGCGGCGTGATCGCGGCGGGGCGGGCTTCGGCGCAATTGAGCGCCGAATCGCGTGAGCAGCAGGCCGACCTGACAGCCGCCCGC
>JBGSOJ010000246.1:0-2672 GCA_041739175.1 Sphingomonadaceae bacterium | reverse complement strand
AGCAACCGCCGATACCGCCCGCGCCCCCGCGTCGGCTTGTGCCGGCAAAGCCGAGTGCGGACGTGGCCAACAAAACCAGCCTACTCGATCTGAACGAAAAAATCTGCCGCTGGCCGATTAGTCATCCGGGCGAGCCGGATTTCCATTTTTGCGGCCAAGCCGTCAATCCTGGCTTTCCCTATTGCGTCGAACATTGCGGCCGCGCCTATCAGGCACAATTGCCGCGCGGTGCACGCCGTGCGCCGCCGCCCATGCCCTTTGGTGGGCCGCGCGTGCGCTAAAACAAAAAAACGCAAAGGAAGGGGGCCCAGCGGCCTCCTTTTTTTACGCCTTGTCCTCACCGCGAATTTGTTCGTGGTGGCGGATCACCTCATCAATGATGAAGCGCAGGAATTTTTCGGTAAACTCCGGGTCCAAATTTGCCGCCTCCGCCAGCGCGCGTAGCCGCGCCACTTGCCGTTCTTCGCGTCCCGGATCGGCGGGTGGCAGTGTGTTTTTCGCCTTATGCTCGCCGACCGCCTGCGTAATTTTAAACCGCTCCGCCAGCATAAAGACCAATGCGGCGTCGATGTTATCAATGCTCTGGCGAAAGGATTCCAATTTCGGATCGGCCATTATTTCCCCCTTTAACATGCAACCTATGGCGTGATGCTGCATTAGGCTCTTGCGTTATCCTTAACACATTGCCAAATCCATCCCTGAAATGACAGCAACACTCCACACACTCTCCCGCAAGGTGCCGCCATCGCTTGATCCTATGATCGCGTTGGTGGCGCAGGATATGAACCGCGTCAACGCCGTTATTTTGGATCGGATGCAGTCGGAAATCCCGCTGATCCCCGAACTGGCCGGGCATTTGATTGCGGGCGGCGGCAAAAGGATGCGGCCGATGCTGACCTTGGCATGTGCGAAATTGCTCGATTATCCAGGCAATCGGCATCACAAATTGTCGGCGGCGGTTGAGTTTATCCACACCGCAACATTGCTGCATGATGATGTGGTGGACGGCAGCGATATGCGGCGCGGCAAGACCACAGCGAATCTGGTTTATGGTAACCCGGCCGCCGTGTTGGTGGGCGATTTCCTGTTCAGTCGCTCATTTGAATTGATGGTGGAGGATGGCAGTCTGAAGGTCCTCAAAATTCTCTCAAGTGCCAGCGCGGTAATTGCGGAAGGCGAAGTCAATCAGTTGACTGCCCAACGCCGCGTTGAGACCAGTGAGGACCGCTATCTCGAAATCATCGGCGCAAAAACGGCCGCGTTGTTCGCCGCCGCGTGCCGCATTGCCGCCGTGGTGGCGGAGCGTGATGAGGCAACCGAAATGGCGCTTGATAATTACGGGCGGTTCTTAGGTATTGCCTTCCAACTTGTTGACGACGCAATGGATTATGCCAGTGACGGCGCGACCATGGGCAAGGATCAGGGCGACGATTTCCGCGATGGCAAAGTGACTTTGCCCGTGATCTTGGCCTATGCCCGTGCGACGCCGGAGGAAAAGAAATTCTGGGAAGCGGCAATGCTTGGCAATCGGACGAGTGACGAGGATTTGGAAGAAGCAAAGCGCCTCATCGCGCTGCATGGCGGTATTGACGATACCATCGCCCGTGCCCGCCATTATGGACAACGCGCCGTCGACTCGATTCGTCCCTTCGCCAGCGGCGCGGCCAAGGATGCATTGGTTGAGGCCGTGGAGTTCGCCATTTCGCGGGCGTATTAAGAGGCGGGCGCAGTGACGCCTGACCTTCCCATTCATGCCGTATTGCCGGGCTTGCTCGCCACATTGGCGGAGGAACCGCGCGCCGTTCTGATCGCACCGCCGGGCGCGGGAAAAACTACCGCCGTTGCGCCCGCGCTTCTGTCGCAAGACTGGTGCACAGGCCGCATCCTCTTGCTCTCCCCGCGCCGTATTGCCGCCCGCGCCGCCGCCGAACGCATGGCCGATATGGCAGGCGAGAAGGTCGGCTGGACCATCGGCTATCAAACACGGATGGACAGCCGAACCAGCGCCGCCACGCGCATTATCGTAATGACGGAGGGGATATTCGTCCGGCAGATCATCGCTGACCCGGAGCTTTCTGGCGTGTCGGCGGTGCTTTTTGACGAAGTGCATGAACGGTCACTGGACAGCGATTTCGGCTTGGCTTTGGCCCTTGAGGCGCAAGCGGCGTTTCGGTGCGATTTGCGTGTCCTCCCGATGTCGGCCACACTCGACGGCGCTCGGTTTGCGGAACTGCTCGAAGGCGCGCCAGTTATCGAGAGCAAGGGCATTTCCCATTCGCTCGCTCTCCACCACATCGGTCGCCGCGCTGAACAGCCGATTGAGGACGCAATGGCGGCGGCGGTAAAACAGGCTTTGCGGGACCAAGGGGAGGGCGATATTCTCGCTTTTCTGCCTGGCGTTCGTGAAATTGCCCGGACGGCGGAGCGGCTTTCCGGCCTCAATACTATCGCGCTTCATCAACTCCATGGCACATCACCGCCCGAAGCCCAAAGGGCCGCGCTTCGTCCCGATCCGGCGCGGCGCAAAGTTATCCTTGCGACCTCCATTGCGGAAACGAGTCTCACTATTGAAGGCGTTCGGATTGTGATCGACAGCGGCCTGTCGCGGCGGCCCGTTTATGATGTTGCCGCCGATGTAACTCGCCTTGTCACGCAGCGAGTGAGTTTGGCCA
>JBGSOJ010000237.1:0-3839 GCA_041739175.1 Sphingomonadaceae bacterium | reverse complement strand
GGCGGCGCGCGCCAGTGTCGTCGAATCGCAAACGCGCACGGCGCGGCTTGATATTCGTGCACCGGTTAGCGGCTACGTCCTGCAACGCAATGTCGAAATCGGCCAAGTGATCAGCGCCGGTTCGCCGCCCCTATTCCGCATTGCCGAAGGCGGCGAAATGGAATTGCAGGCGCGGCTTTCCGAAGAGGACCTCGCGCGGGTTAGCGTCGGCGTCAACGCCACCGTGACGCCCGTCGGCACCGAATCGCAAGTCACAGGCCAAATCTGGCAAGTCGCGCCGATTATCGACGCCACCTCTCGCCAAGGGATTGCCCGCATCGCTTTGCCTTATGCCGAACAATTGCGCCCCGGCGGCTTTGCCAATGCGGTCATCCGCGCGGGCGCGATTACCGCGCCGATGCTGCCCGAATCCGCGATTATGAACGATGACAAGGGCAGCTATGTCTACATCATTGGCGCGGGCAACAAAGTGGAACGCCGCGACGTGGTGCAGGGATTGGTGACCGATAACGGCATCGCCATTGCCTCTGGCCTGCGCGGGGATGAGCTGATCGTGCTGCGCGCCGGTGGGTTCCTAAATCCCGGCGAAGTCGTCAAACCCAAAATGTTGAAAGAGACCGCCAAATCGTCCTAACGCAGGAGCACATTGCCCGTGAATTTTCGTAATATTTCTGCTTGGTCGATCCTTAACCCGATCATCCCGATCATCATGTTCATCGGCCTGACGCTGGCGGGGATCGTCAGCTTCTCGCAGATGGAGATTCAGAACGATCCGGATATCGAATTTCCGGTCGTGATTGTTCAAATCTCACAGCCCGGCGCGGCTCCGTCGGAGCTTTCGACGCAGGTAACCGAAAAGGTCGAATCCGCCGTACGCTCGGTCAGCGGCGTGCAATCGATCAGCAGCACGATTAACGAAGGTTCATCGCAAACCGCACTCGAATTTGAAATCGGCCTTGATGTCGATGTGGCCGTCAATGAGGTAAAGGCCTCGGTTGACCAAATTCGCGGCGACTTGCCCGAGGGCATATTGGAACCGCGCGTGTTCAAGGTGCAAACCAGCAACAACGCCTTTGCCAATTACGCCGTCGAATCGCAGGATTTGACGCTGGAACAGCTAAGCTGGTTCGTCGATGACACCGCGTCGAAGGCATTGCTTTCGGTTCCCGGCATGGCAGGCGTTGAACGGCGCGGCGGCGTGGACCGCGAAATTCGTGTCACTTTGGACCCCGCGCGGATGCAATCCTATGGCGTCACGGCGGCGCAAGTGAACAGCATTTTGCGTCAAACGAACGTCGATGCGGCGGGCGGCACGTCGGAAATCGCGGGCACGCGGCAATCGGTGCGCGTTCTGGGGAATGCCGAGACCGCGTATGAACTGGGCCAACGGCAAATTTCGCTGGGCGGCGGACGCACGGTCAAGCTCGCCGATATTGCCGATGTGTCTGACGGCATTGGCGAACGTCGCCGCACCTCGACCGTCAATGGCAAAGAGGTTGTCACCTTTGGCCTCACCCGCGCGAAAGGGAAATCGGACGTCAGCGTCTATGACGGCGCGCAAAAGGTTATGCGCGACATCGAAAAGGCGAACCCCGGCATCAAATTTGTCGAACTGACCAACGATGTCAAATACACCAAGGCACAATACAAAAGCTCAATGGCCGCAATGATTGAGGGCGCGTTGCTCGCGATTGTCGTCGTGTTCCTGTTCCTGCGCGATTGGCGGGCGACGATTATTTCGGCCATTGCGATCCCTTTGTCCGCTATCCCCTCGTTCTGGTTTATGGACGTGTTTTTGGGCTTTACGTTGAACAGCATGAGTTTGCTGGCGCTTGGTCTAGTTGCGGGCGTGCTTGTCGATGACGCGATTGTGGAGATTGAGAATATCGTGCGTCATATGCGGATGGGCAAAACCGCCTATCAGGCATCGATTGACGCCGCCGATGAAATTGGCCTTGCGGTGGTCGCAACGACATTCTCCATCGTCGGCGTGTTCCTGCCCGTTGGTTTGATGCCCGGCGTTGCGGGGCAGTTTTTCAAGAACTTCGGCCTTACCATCGTTGTCTCCGTGCTGATGAGCCTTGCCGTGGCGCGAATGATAACGCCGATGATTGCCGCCTATTTCATGAAAGAACATGGCGAGGCCGATCACGCGGGCGGCAAGGGGATGGCCCTCTATATGTCCATCCTGCGCTGGACGCTCGACAAATCAAGGGCCGTGCGGTTCCGCGCCAAGGGCGGGTTCCTGCGCAAATTGGGCAGCCTGTTTTTGGATCACCGCATCTGGATTATGGGCGTTGCGGCAGTGTCGCTTGGCCTGACCGGCTTTTTGATCACGAAGACACCGACGCAGTTTTTCCCGAATTTCGATGTCGATTACAGCCGCGTGCAAATCGAAATGGTGCCCGGCACCACTTTGGAGGAAACGCAAAAGGTCGCCTTAGAGGCCGAAGCGATTATCAAGCAGCAGCCGGAGGTGAAAAACGTCCTCACCATCGCCAATCTGGGCGGGGCGTTTCTGGTTATCACTTTGAAGGATGACCGCGAACGGAGCAGCCAGGAATTTGAACGCGATACTGGCATCCTCTTGTCGAGCATCGCCGATGGCCGCGTGAACTTTGTGCAAGGCGGTCCCGGCGGCGGCGGCGGCGGGTCAGGCCGGGCGATTTCGGTCATGCTCTCAGGCTCCGATCCGGTGTTGCTGAACGAAACGGCGGCGACTCTGGTCGAACAGATGAAGGACATTGACCTCATCACCGCACCGCGCGTTGCCACCGAATTGCAACGCCCCGAAATGATCATCACCCCGCGTGCCGATTTGGCGGCGCAATTTGGCGTAACCACATCAGCGCTTAGCCAGGCCATTCGTATTGCGACCATTGGCGAGATTGACCAGAACAGCGCGAAATTCTCGCTCTCCGATCGGCAAGTGCCCATCCGCGTGATGATGTCGGAGGATGCGCGTGGGCAAATCGCGACGATCCAAAATCTGCCGGTGCCGACATCAACGGGCGGTTTTGTCCCCTTGGGCCGCATTGCCGACATCAAATTGGGGTCCGGCCCAACAACGATCGAGCGCTATAATCAACAATTGCGCATTTTCGTCGGCGCGGATTTGGCCAAGGGCGTGGCCAAGGGCGACGCCGATGCCAAGATTAACGCCCTGCCGATTATGAAAAACCTGCCTACCGGCGTGTCCAATACGGCCTTTGGTCAGGACCAATGGGAACAAGAAATGATTCGCGATTTCGCCATCGCGTTGGTGTCGGGCGTCTTGTTGGTGTTCGCCGTGCTGGTGCTGTTGTATAAGCGCTTTATGTCACCCTTGGTGAACATGGGCTCCTTGCTGCTGGCACCATTGGGCGGGATTATTGCAATCAATTTGATTGGGCAGCCGTTATCCATGCCGGTCTTTATCGGCATATTGATGCTGTTCGGTATCGTCGCCAAAAACTCTATTCTGCTGGTCGATTTCGCGATTGAGGAAATGGCGCACGGCGCGCGTAAGTTCGAGGCAATTATGGAGGCCGGGGCCAAACGGGCGCAGCCGATTGTGATGACCACAGTTGCCATGACGGCAGGTATGATCCCGACCGCTTTGTCGCTCACCGGCGATGGCGGCTGGCGCGCGCCAATGGGCACCGTGGTGATTGGCGGGTTGATTGTCTCAACCTTCCTGACGCTTTTGATTGTGCCGGCGGGCTTTTCCTTGGCCGATGGGTTGGAAAAGCGCGCCGGGCCATGGCTCCGCCGCCGCTTGCTGACCTACCAAACGCCGGAGGATTTGGCGGCAAAGGAACGCGCGGTCGCCGTCGCCGCCCCGCGCGATGACCGCCCGC
>JBGSOJ010000226.1:0-16251 GCA_041739175.1 Sphingomonadaceae bacterium | reverse complement strand
GCCACGCAACGCCTCGGGCGCATGGCGGGGCAGGCCGACCGCTTCCGGCGCAATGCGCTGCGGCATGTTGCCCAATCGGATGAAGCTGCTCTCCATCGACACGGACAGTTCGTCGAGTGGCTCATCGCCCGCAACCAACATCGCATCGTCATAGCCAAGCAGGCTAAGCGCGCCTGCATAGACTGGCATAAAGTCCGGCCGTGCGACGCCGATGAGTTGTCGTTTAACACCCGCAGGATTGGCCGCGGGACCAGTCAAGTTGAATATCGTCCGCCGTCCTATGGCTTTGCGAATGGGAGCGAGCTTGCCCAACTTGGGGTGGTACTTTTGTGCGAACAGAAAACATATCCCCGTGTCGGCGAGCGTCTCCTCCGCCGTTTCCATGGCGACATCAAGGTTGAGGCCAAGCGCCTCCAAAGTGTCTGCCGCGCCTGCTTTGGATGAGGCGGCGCGGTTGCCGTGCTTTGCCACCGGTACATCGCAGGCCGCGACGACCAACGCGACAGCGGTCGAAATATTCAGACTGTGCGCGCCATCGCCGCCGGTCCCGCAAACATCAATTGCGCCTTCAGGAGCCCGCACCGTGACCATTCGTGCGCGCATGGCCTTAACGGCGGCGGCGATTTCCTCCGACGTTTCGTCGCGCGCCGCCATGTCGGTGAGGAAGCGTTGGATGTCATCGGCAGGCAAATTTTCATCCAAAATGGAGGAAAATGCCGCTTCTGCCTCCGCCGCTGTCAACGTCACGTGGGTATCGGGCAGGGGGCTCATGCCAGCACCCTAGGTGTCATGCCCGCAATACGCATAAAATTAGCCAGCATGTCGTGCCCATGCTCCGTCGCGATGCTTTCCGGATGAAATTGCACCGAGTGGATAGGCAATTCTGCATGGTGGAAACCCTGCACATAGCCATCATCGCTGGTCGCGTTGACGATTAGGCAATCGGGGACATCGGTGACGATCAGGCTATGATACCGCGTGGCGGTGAAGGGGGAGGGCAGGCCGTTGAACAGGCCCGTGCCAATATGACTAACCGGCGAGGTCTTGCCATGCATCAGCCCGCCGCGCACCACTTTGCCACCGAAATGCTGACCAATCGATTGGTGGCCAAGGCACACGCCTAGCAATGGCCGTCGCGCCTCTGCGCATGCCGCGACCAAATCAAGGCTGATCCCTGCCTCCTTCGGCGTGCAGGGGCCGGGCGACAAAAGGAATGCCTCCGCCCCGCTGGCCATGGCGTCGGCGACTGTGATCGCATCGTTGCGCACAACCTCAACTTGCGCACCCAATTCCATAAGGTAGTGGACCAAATTGAACGTGAAGCTGTCGTAATTGTCGATGACCAAGATCATTGCGCGGCCTTTTCTGCCTTTTTCGGCACTTGCTTATGCAGCACGACGACCATTGGGCCAATGGGATATTTGACATCAAGTCGCTTGTTCGCCGGATCCCAAAGCGATGAGACATTCCCGTCCAAATAGAGCGCATTGGGGGTTTTCGCGCGGTCGCGCATCATACGCGCCATACGGCCAAAGGAAACCGGCTCCGACGAAATTACGAAATGCGCGCGGCCTTCTTTGTCCACGCCAACCGCATTACGCGTATATTGGGATTCGCCATTTTCGGTGATGTCTGGATGGACCTTTCCATCAATCAGCAGCATGGGTCCCGATTGTGTGCCAAAATCCGGGCGATCCTTCACCTTCGCTTCAAAATCGGCGGAGGTCATCACCTGCCACCCACCGCTTTCGTTGCCGAAGAACACGCCGTTGGGTTGCATATGGAAATTGCCTTCACCCTTGGCACGGTTCAGCTTTGCGACGCGTTCGCCGTCCTCGACATAATAGCCAATAGGCCGGCTTTTCAGGTCATACATCCCTGCGTTCATGGCGAACGAAACCGGCTTCTCGCCCATCATATTGGCGAGCGATTTTAGGTTGCGCAGCAGGATGCCGTCATCACCCTTTATTCGTAGGAGAATTTTGTGCTTGCCGGGTTCGGCGATGCATTGCACGAATTTGCTACCCTCAAAGCGGATAGGACGACAGTCGCCCTTGGGCTCAATAAGGTCGACCGTTGCCGCCGCTTGCCTGTCGGCCGGGTTGGCTTGGCATGCCACCAAAGCAAGGGGCGCGAGGACAATTGCGCGCTTCATTGGCCGTATCGCCCTTCCGATGCGACGCGCAGCGCTTCCCGTGCGGCGGCGAACAAGGCGCCGGATTTGGCGACGCATTCGGCTTGCTCATATTCCGGCACGCTATCGGCGACAATACCCGCGCCTGCCTGTACATGCATCACGCCATCTTTCAGCACCGCCGTACGCAACACGATGCAACTGTCCAGATTGCCGTCGGGCGAGAAATATCCGACGCCGCCTGCATAGGCTCCGCGGGTTTCGGGTTCCAATTCGGCGATGATCTGACATGCGCGCACCTTCGGTGCGCCGGAAACAGTGCCAGCAGGGAAGCCCGCGAACAACGCGTCGATCGCGTCCCTATCGTCCGCCAAACCGCCCGTGACGTTCGAGACAATGTGCATCACATGGCTGTACATTTCGACCATATAGCTGTCAGTGACCTGCACCGTTCCAGCGGCCGCGACGCGCCCGACATCGTTGCGACCAAGGTCCAGCAGCATCAAATGCTCTGCACGCTCTTTTGGGTCGGCAAGAAGGCTGGCGCGGTTTGCGGCATCTTCCGCCGCCGTTTTGCCGCGCGGGCGGGTGCCAGCGATGGGACGAATCGTCACCTCGCCATCGCGCACACGCACCAATATTTCGGGCGAAGATCCGATAAGAGCAAAGCCCGGCAAATCCAGAAAATAGAGAAAGGGCGAAGGATTTACACGACGCAGCGCGCGATAAAGATCAATCGGCGGCAGCGGGAATTCCACCGAAAAACGCTGAGCCAATACAACCTGAAAAATATCGCCCGCCTCGATATAGTTTTTAGCCTGCGCCACCATGGCGGCATATTGGCCGTCGGCAAGAGTATGTGTGGGTTCGCTGTCGCTTAGATCGGTATGTGCGAACGGTTGACTGCGCGTATCAGGCGAAGAGGGGCTGTCCAGCAATCGCTCAACGGCGTCAAGTCGGTCATTCGCACACTCGGCGGCGGTCGTTGAGCCATCCCAAGCCGGCGCAACGAGAAACAACTCATCAGTCAGCCGGTCAAACACCAGTATAACCGTCGGCCGGACAAAAATCATGTCGGGCAATTCCAATTCGGACGGTGCCGCGCGTGCGATCGGTTCGACCAAGGTCACGGTCTCATAACCGAAATATCCAACCAGACATGCAAGGGCGCTCGGCAATTCCGGTGGCACCTCGGCACGGCATTCGGCGGCGAGCGCGCGCAACGCGGAGAGCGGCTGATCAATCACCGGCGTGAACGCGCTTCGGTCGTGTCGCCAGATGCGGTTGATTTCCGCACCCTCGCCATTGGCGCGGAACACGAGGTCAGGCGCTATCCCGATGAGCGAATGCCGCCCTCGTTGCTCGCCACCTTCGACAGATTCAAGCAAAAAGTCGCCGCGCCCGGGCTCAATCACTTTGAGGGCAGCCGACACCGCGGTCTCGGTATCCGCAATGCGCCGCCGCCAAATCAATGTCGCTGGCGTCTGAGGCCCTGTCATATCATCTTACCTCCAGCGCGACGCACTGAACCAATGGTCCGAACAGCGCTGCGGACGACGATCAACTGTCACCCGTCAGTTGCTTCTTAATGTCCGCTACGGCGCTGTCGTTTATTTCAACGCCAACGTCGGCGCGCATTGCCGCGACCATTTGACGCTGCAACTCCTGACCAACCGCACCTTGATATTGCCGGTTAAAATCAGCCAAGCGCGGGTCATCCTGCTCCAACTTGGCGGGTTCGATTCGGTCGACATAGATCACAAAATAGCCACGATCCTGCCCAATCGCAGAGGCGCGCACGCCCCTGATAGGCATTTGGAACATCGTGAACAATGCGGGAGGAACATTCGGTCCAGCCTCAGCCAATTGCTGGCGCGATCCATTGAGCGTTTCAATCGCGGGCAATTGCGCGGTTATGCTGGCGACGGCGTCTTCCAGCGATTTGCCGCCCTTTACCCCGGCAACGATTTTGTCAGCAGCGGCTTTTGCGGCTTTATCGCCTTCGGTCAAAGCCCAGCTTTGCGCGACATTGGGTTTGATTTTGGCAAGCGGTGCCGGAGCAGCCTCGTCAATTTCAGCAACGCCAACAAGCGCGAATGTCTTGCCCTGCTCGACCTCGACCAAATTACCGGCATCATCAGCGCCCAGTTGGAAGGCCGCTGGCAAAATGGCCCCAAGTTCGGCGCGCGGCTTATAGCTTGGATCATCGGGGTTTAACCCCATGGGCAAAAGTTTCGGCGTTGATTGAACCGTTAGGCCATATTCCTTCGCAACGACGGTAAGCGAATCGCCATCCTCAAGCCGGTCTTGCATTTCGGTGGTGATGTCGGAAAAAGCCTGTTCGCTTTTGTCAGCCTCCAGCGTGGTATAAATCTCATTCCGCGCCTCGGCGAGCGAGCGGGAAGGGCGGTTCTCAACCTTCGACACGCGGATCACATGCCAGCCAAAATCGCTCTCCGCGGGCACGGCAACCTGGCCTTGCGCCGTTGCGAACACGGCCTTTGCCACTTTGGCGGACGACTTTGCCGTCATTGCCGTTTCGCTCGCCACGGTATCATTGCTCACCGTGAATCCAAGGTCGCCGGCCACCGCAGCAACCGATTCGCCCTTGCTGACGCGTGCCTGGGCCGCTTTCGCAACGGCTTCGGTCGGAACAATAATTTGTTCAAAAGTTACCACTTTGCTGGCCGAATAAGCATCAACATTGGCGGCGTAATATTCCGATATTTCTGCGTCGGTCGGTTTGCCAGCATCGCCAACAACCTCACGCGTGAACAACGCGTAGCGGATCGATCGCCGTTCCGGTACCATGAATTTATCGGCGTTTTTCTTATAATATTCGGTTAGCACCGCTTCGCTGGGCGGAGTTTTCGGCGCAAACGCATTCGACGGTACAGCGGCAATCCGGCCGCTGCGTGTTTCATAATTGACCGACGCATAACGCATGGTCAGGCTTTTGGGCATGTTAAGACCCATTTCCGTCGTCGGCAACAATTGGTCAGTAAAAAAGCTACGCTTAATGTCGTCGCGCAAAAATTCTTCGGTGAGGTTTTGCGCGCCCAAGAACCGCTGAAAAGCCTCTTTGTTCAAATTGCCTTCACTATCGACCATCCCCGGAATTTTCGCGATTTCCGCATCGACCATACGCTTGCTTGCGCCGAACCCATTTTTTTCGGCAAAGGCAGCAATGACAAAGCTGTTAACCAATTGCTCCAAAACCTGGTCGCCGCCACCTTGGCGGATAAAGGATCCCATATCGACATTGGGGTTTTGGCTTCGCACTTGACGGTGCTGGTTTTCAATCGCAAGGCGCAGATCGCTGCTAGAAATTGCCTCGCCGCCAACTTTGGCGACGGTTGATCCTGAGACGCCGCCGCCCAAATTACCGGACACATCGGACAGCGCAAACGCAATGCCGACGAGAATAACGAAACCGATCGCGATGATGCGACCCAGCCACGAATCAAAAAGCGAACGAATCGAGCTAATCATATTTCAACTTCCACTGACGCGCGCCATGCGCACATAGACCTTGTGTTCCATTCGGAACGCAGGCCTGCTTTAGGCAAGCGCGCGGGCGCAATCAACCTATGTTTGGTGCCTGCGTCTTGTGCGTGTGCGGTGGCGATCGTTGGAAACTTCGCTGGACAAGATGGCGACATTTGCTAACGCGCAGCCTGCATTCGTATTCAATATGCGTGAAGGGACATTAGTACGTGGGCGCAAACGACACATCGCTTGGGTTTTTAATTGCCGGAAATTGGAAAATGAACGGGCTCTTGGCGGATATTGAACACATTAATGTTATCGCCACATTGCCGCGAGCGCCCGGCGTCGATTGCACATTATGTTTGCCCGCAACGCTGATTGCGGCGGCGGCGGCAGGGCGTCCAGATGTCATCATCGGAGCGCAGGATTGTCACCAATTCGCATCCGGCCCGCACACCGGATGCGTATCGGCCGCAATGCTTAAAGAAGCGGGCGCACACTATGTCATCGTCGGCCACAGCGAACGGCGACGCGATCAACATGAGTGCGATGAGGATGTCCGCATGAAGGCGCAGCAGGCGCACCGCGCGAGAATGCGCGCAATCGTGTGTGTTGGCGAAAGCGCGGTCGACCGCTCTACAGGCAGGGCAATTGACACCGTCACTGCCCAGCTTTTGGCCAGCCTGCCCGCCGAAGGGCACAGCGATTGGCTTACAATAGCGTATGAACCCAATTGGGCGATTGGAACCGGCGTAACCCCAAGCCGCGATGACATTGCGCAGATGCACGCAATCATCCGCAATCTCTTAATCGAAAAACTCGGCGAAACGGGCGCTGGCGTACGTATTCTCTATGGCGGGTCCATGAACGGCGACAATGCCGCCGAATTGCTGGCTATCCCCAATGTAAACGGTGGCTTGGTTGGTGGTGCCAGTCTTACCGCTCCGTTGTTCGCACCGATCGTTGAGGCGGCGAATGCCATAATGGTTTGCGCATAAAGGCGCCGCACTGGCTTGCGAATTTCGGCGGCGGCGCTTACGTACGCCTTTATGAATCGCCGTACACTGGCGAGCACCGTCATTTTTGCCGGACCGATTTTTGAGAGAATAGAGTGTCATGGGTCTTTTTCATTTCCTGATTGTAATTTTGGGCATCGTCGCCGCAGCCTTAGTCGGCGTCATTTTGATGCAACAATCGGAGGGCGGCGGTTTGGGCGTGGGCGGCAGCCCGTCCGGCCTGATGTCAGCGCGCGGCGCAGGCGATTTTATGACGCGGATGACGGCGATCCTTGGCTCTTTGTTCATCATTCTGGCGATCAGCCTTGCTGTGGTCGCCTCTAATAAGGGCAAAAGCTCATCGTTGGACACCAGTTTCAAGCGTGACGCGGCCACGCAATCTGCGCCCGCCGAAGCGCCACCTGCTGCGGACAAAGCCGCTGCCCCGGCGCAGCCCGCGACGAAGGCGCCACCGGCCAAGGATGAAATTCCCGTCACCCGCTGATTCCAACACGGTTTTCTGCGCGCTGGCGCCAATCTGCGTGCAAATCGGTTTTTTGCACAGAATCTTTTTCTGTTCAGGCGGCAATGCTTGCACATTGTAACGAAAGTGGCTTAAGCCTCTCCTCCCATGACGCGGTATATTTTCATCACCGGCGGCGTGGTCTCCTCGCTTGGCAAAGGTTTAATGGCTGCATCGCTGGCCGCGCTTTTGCAGGCGCGTGGGTACCGCGTGCGTATTCGCAAGTTCGATCCCTACCTCAATGTCGACCCGGGTACGATGTCACCCTATCAGCATGGCGAGGTCTATGTTACCGACGATGGGGCGGAGACGGACCTTGATCTTGGCCATTATGAGCGGTTTACCGGCGTATCGGCGCGGCAGTCGGACAATGTCACCAGCGGGCGCATTTATCAGCAAATCATCACCCGCGAACGGCGTGGCGATTATCTGGGTGCCACAGTACAGGTTATCCCGCATGTTACAGATGCGATTAAGGCGTTTGCCCAGGCGGACACTGAGGGGCTCGATTTCGTGCTGTGTGAGATTGGTGGCACGGTAGGTGATATCGAATCACTGCCATTCATTGAGGCGATTCGGCAACTGCGGAATGACTTGGGTCGGGATCGAACATTGTCCGTCCATGTCACTTTGGTGCCGTATATTGCGGCAGCGGGTGAATTAAAAACCAAGCCGACGCAGCACAGCGTGCGCGAACTCACTTCCTTGGGCATTCAGCCCGATGTGTTGCTTTGCCGGTGTGAGCATCCCTTGCCTGAGACGGAGCGTCGAAAAATCGCGGCGTTCTGCAATGTGCGCAAAGAAGCGGTCATTCCTGCGCTCGACGCCTCCAGCATTTATGCCGTGCCGATGCAATATCATGCGGAGGGTTTGGATGACGAAGTGCTTCGCGCATTTGGTATCCACGATGCGATGGTGCCGGACCTCACGCGGTGGATCGATATCCTTGACCGGCGCGAACATTCGGATGGCGAAGTCACCATTGGCGTCGTTGGCAAATATGTCGGGCTTGCCGATGCCTATAAATCGTTGAATGAAGCGTTGGTGCACGGCGGGCTTGCCAATCGCGTCAAAGTCAAAATCCGCTGGCTCGATGCCGAGATATTTGAGGGCGAAGAAGAGGAATTGGCCGCGCGTCTGGAGCCGATGCACGCTATTCTGGTTCCCGGCGGGTTTGGTGAGCGCGGGTCGGAAGGCAAGATTGCTGCAATTCGGTTTGCGCGAGAACGCCGCGTTCCGTTTTTTGGCATATGCCTTGGAATGCAAATGGCCTGCATAGAAGCCGCGCGCAACACGGCGGGAATCGCGGCCGCAACCACATCGGAATTTGGCAATGAAGGCGAACCGATTGTGGGTCTTATTACCGAATGGATGACCGCCGATGGCTTGCAAACGCGAGAGCAAGGCGGCGATCTGGGCGGGACGATGCGCCTCGGGGCCTATCCAGCGAAGCTGCTCGCGGGGAGCCGCGTAGCCGACATATACGGCACATCGGATATCAGTGAGCGTCATCGCCATCGCTACGAAGTAAACGCTGCTTACATGGATGCCTTGGAAGAAGGCGGGCTCATCTTTTCGGGCATGTCCCCCGATGGATTGTTGCCCGAAATCGTTGAGCGGCCGGACCATCCTTGGTTTATTGGTGTCCAATATCACCCTGAATTAAAAAGCAAACCGTTCGATCCGCACCCACTCTTCGCCAGCTTCATTGCGGCAGCAGTAGCGCAGAGCCGTCTGGTATAGGACGGACTACGCGAATGGGGTTTGGGATGGCGGGACGTCGCGCTAGGCAGTGTCTGAATTGGGTGCCTTAAATAACGCATCGTCAATCGCTTTTGCCGCGATGTAATGGGGCCGCGATGACAAACGCTCGCCATAGTCCTTAAAGCTGCCCTCGTTTGGGATATAGCCAAACTGCTGCCCAAACAGGATTTGCCCGCCGAGATATACGTCCGCGGCCGTAAACTGGTCACCGCAGACATAGGCATCGCGGGCGAATTTATCGCGCAACACATTCAAAACGGCATCCATCGAACCATAGCCAGCCGATGTCTGCTGCTGTTCATTGGGCTCATAACCAAATGCGCGGGCGGTCCAGGCGGCTTCTAATGGCCCAGCCGCGAAAAACAGCCAGCGATAATAGTCGGCGCGCCTCTCAGCCACCGGAGCAAGGCCAGCATCGGGGTATTTGTCGGCGATAAAGGCGCAAATCGCCGCGCATTCGGTCACAACCTGGCCATCATCAACAATCGCGGGCACTTTGCCCATTGGGTTTATCGATAAATAGGCCGCGTCCTTCATGCCAGCGCCGTAATCGAGCAGGATTTGCTCATACTGAACCCCTGCTTCATGCAACATCCATCGTGCGATCTGACCGCGCGACATGGGATTGGTATAAAATACAATTGCGTTCATAGCGCCACCTCCGGAAACGAACATATCAAGTACGAACTCCCTACGCAAGTCTTGAACGCAAAATGGGGCAACCGGTGACCGATTGCCCCAAATGGTTTGCATTAGAAGTCAATCACGCGGCTTTGCTATCGTCCTTCACCGATTCGATCTGGGTGACATTGGAACCGGCATTTGCTTCGCCAATGACGACTTTGCGCGGCTTTAAGGCGTCGGGGATTTCGCGTCGTAGCGTGATGACCAGCATCCCGTCGGCCAAATCAGCGCCTACGACACGGATATAGTCTGCCAGTTGGAAACGGCGCTCAAAATTGCGACTGGCAATGCCCATGTGCAAAAATTCGCGGCCTTCGGTGTTCTCAATATCCTTGCACCCCGCAACAATCAATTGATTGGGTTGAGCAGTGATATCGATTTCGCTTCGTTTGAAACCAGCGAGGGCGAGGGTGATAGAATAGTCATTCTCCCCCGTGCGCTCGATATTGAATGGGGGATAATTGTCGCCCTGCGACAGCCTTCCGCTATTTTCGAGCAATTCGAATAAGCGATCAAAGCCAACGGTGGTGCGGCGATAGGGGGTCAAATCAAAACGGTTCATATCTCAATCCTCTATATTGGAGCAATTTAAGGGAGGCCAATGCGCACCCATCTGGCGTGCGGTTAACCCATAATATTGTCAGCGACCCATACACGGCGTCGCTGACGGGGTAGAGATAGGTTCAATTTCGGTTCGTTCAAGTGGGTAATGGGAGGCTCGCGGCGCAAAAAATAACAGCCCGAACCGCAGGTCCGGGCTGTAAATTTTTAAAAGGCTTTGCTTGTGCAATCGCCTGGATGTTCGCTGCCGCCTATTCCACCCCCATGGAATAAAAAGCTGTTGGTTCCCTGAACCGTCGACCACAAAGTCAGAATTCTGCGCCTTCCGCAGGTTCCAGACGAGCCACAATCTGATGAAATTGGTGGGCGCTGGCAATCGGCATTCTGATTCGCGTTGGATTATTCGCGCTGGCTGTTGCTGCTACGCCACATATCGATTTTGGCGGAAGTCCGTCGCTCCAAAAAAACGGCCCCGCATCATGTGACGATGCGGGGCCGTTTTGTCCATTTAACGCGATCTATGTATTAAACGCCGGCAGGGCCAGGGTTACCAAAAGGTCCCCCGCTCTTTTTCCGTCCCGCCTTTGGAATCATGGTGCCGACCTGCGGAATATCGTCAACGGTACGTTTTTTCCCATCGTCGCGGGTAAACTCACCTTTATCCAGGAGTTGCTGGATCTCGTCGCCGGACAAAGTTTCAAATTCCAACAAAGCGCCGGCCAAAAGGTGCAATTGCGCCTCGTTCTCGGTCAACACATGCTTGGCCCGGTCATAGCCGCCGTCAACGATACGTCGAATTTCGGTGTCGATTTTTTTGGCGGTTTCATCGGACATCTGCATACGCTGCGACTGGGAATAACCAAGGAAAGTTTCACCTTGCTGTTCCTCATATTGCAACGGGCCGAGTTCATCGGACATGCCCCATTGCGTAACCATGTCGCGCGCAAGTTTCGTCGCATATTGAATATCACCCGACGCGCCAGAGGACACCTTATCGTAACCAAAGATGATTTCTTCGGCCACACGTCCGCCCATGGACACGGCCAAATTGGCGTGCATTTTATCACGGTGATAGCTGTAATTATCGCGCTCCGGCAGGCGCATCACCATACCCAGCGCACGCCCACGCGGGATGATGGTCGCCTTATGGATTGGGTCCGATGCCGGCTCATGCACAGCAACAATGGCATGCCCCGCCTCATGATAGGCGGTCATTTTCTTTTCATCGTCGGTCATCACCATCGACTTGCGCTCGGCGCCCATCATGACTTTGTCTTTGGCGTCCTCAAACTCTTTCATGGCGACCAAACGTTTGCCGCGCCGGGCAGCCATCAGTGCCGCTTCATTCACCAAGTTCGCCAGATCAGCGCCGGAGAAGCCCGGTGTGCCGCGCGCAATGACGCGGTGGTCGACATCGGGAGCCAACGGTACCTTCTTCATGTGCACGCCCAGGATTTTGATTCGACCCTCAATATCGGGACGCGGTACGACAACCTGACGGTCGAAACGACCGGGACGCAGAAGGGCAGGGTCAAGCACATCGGGGCGGTTGGTCGCCGCGATGATAATGATGCCTTCGTTTGCCTCAAAACCATCCATTTCGACCAAAAGCTGGTTTAGCGTTTGCTCGCGCTCATCATTGCCATTGCCAAGCCCCGCGCCGCGATGACGGCCGACGGCGTCAATTTCGTCAATGAATACAATGCAGGGCGCGTTCTTTTTCGCCTGTTCAAACATGTCACGCACGCGGCTTGCGCCAACGCCAACGAACATTTCGACGAAATCAGAGCCTGAGATAGTGAAGAATGGCACGCCGGCTTCACCTGCGATTGCGCGTGCCAGCAAGGTTTTACCGGTGCCGGGCGAACCAACCAACAATGCACCCTTTGGAATCTTGCCGCCAAGTCGCGAGAACTTTGTGGGATCACGCAGAAACTCAACGATTTCCTGCAATTCCTCACGCGCCTCATCAATGCCCGCAACATCTTCAAAGGTCACGCGGCCATGTTTTTCAGTGAGCAATTTCGCCTTGGACTTGCCAAAGCTCATTGCGCCACCCGCGCCGCCGCCACCTTTTTGCATCTGACGCAGAACAAATATCGCGATGCCAATGATCAGGATGAAGGGCAGCGACTGAATCAACAAGATCTGCAGAAAGCTCGGTTGCTCCTCGGTTTGACCCGAATATTCGACTTTGTTTGTTTCCAAAAGCTCGACAAGGCCGGGGTCCGCGCCGACCGGGCGGGTGGTGAACCGCGTGCCGTCTTTATTTTCGCCAGTGATTCGATCGGTCGCGATCTCAACCGATTTAATCTGACCAGACGCAATGTTGTCGCGGAAGGATGAATAGCTAATGGTCGCACTTGTGGCCCCTGAGCCTGTCCCGCTTATCGATACAATAAGTAGTAGGGCGGAAATTATTCCGACCCAGATCATCAAACTTTTCGTCCACGGATTGCCCTGTGGCTCAGGATTGTCGTTCATATCATTTTGCCTACTTGCGCCCCCAACCATATGGCGGCGTCTCTCTCTTACTCAATGTAGGGGTGCAGTCAGGAATGGCAATATAGACGATGGCGCAATTTGCGCATTTCATCCCTATCCGCGCACCTTTCGTGGCGGGGCGGGGGAAAGGTGCCATTTCGGAGCATCCCTACCGCAAGGCCTGATCAGCAATTGCCCCAAGCAAGCAGGCTTATTGGCGCAAAGCGTTGCCATCGCCATGTCGATTTGCTCGCCGCGCACATTGGTCTCGCCTGCCGTTGCCAGCGCGCATTCGAACAGGCGGCGCATAAGTTCGGGGGGCAGGTCGCACACATCAACAAATAGGTCCTGTTCCGCGCCGCATGTGATGCGTTCTGGGAGCATTTGGCGCACCGTCCAGTCTAACGCGGCGTCAGCCTCCCGCAACGCCTTCGCACTGCGTTCCAATGCCAACGCCGTTATCGGTAAATCGATGCTTGCCAAAGCCATCCGCATCCGCACGCGGTCGAATTGGGTGTCCATGTTGCTGGGGTCCTCCATCGGGATTATCCCAGCGTCAGCACAAATGCTCTCCAACTCGTGTTTCCGAAAGCCCAAAAGCGGTCGGATAATTGATCCATTGATCGGCCGAATACCCGACAGACCCCCAACGCCGCTGCCCCGAGACAGCCGCATTAGGATCGTTTCCAACTGGTCATCGGCGTGATGCGCTGTCGCGATAAACGACCCGCCAAGGCGCCTGGCTTCGGCAGTTAAGAGAGCATAACGCTCCGCACGCGCCGCCGATTGCAGGTTGCCAGTGATGGGCTCCCTTGGCGTTGCAACGCAATGCGGGATGGAGAGGTCAAGCGCCAATGCCGCCACATATTGTGCTTCATCGGCCGCTTCGCTGCGCAACTGATGATCCACCGTCATCGCCGAAACCCGCCCCGGAAAGCAGGTAGCCGCCATGTGCATCATAGCTAGGCTGTCCGCCCCGCCGGAAACAGCTAGCAGCAACGGCGGCGCGGTATTGTCGCTCACCCAATCGGGAATTAACGCGCGAACTGCCGCTTCAAACCGCTGAAACGGAACACTCCGCAAGACCACGCCGATTATTTGCACTCGGCGCGCGCTTTGGCATCGCCATATTGCCGCGACAGCCGTCCGACCGCAATTTGCGGATACACATCGACAAATTCTTTAAGCACAACGCAGGCTTTGTCCTTCTCGTTCATTCGCGTCAAAGCCACCGCGAGGTAAACAAGGCTATCGGGCGCGCGTTCGCCGCGCGGGTCTTCCTGATAATTGTTAAGGAATATATCGACCGACAGGCCAGGTTTTTGGTCATCCAAATAAGCGCGGCCCAGCAGATTGCGCGCGAAAGAAATGCGCGGATGCGTCGGAAATGCGTCCGCCGTACTCTTCAATGCTGCCTGGGCTTCAGGGTAAAATTTTGCCTCCCATAAACGGTAGCCGTAGTTGTAGCCGTCCTCAAACGCATTACCGGTTTTGGGCCGCTCAATCTTTGCAACCGCCGCAATGCGCGCCGGATCGGATTTTGCCGCAGGGGCAGGGGTAACAACCGCAGGCGCTGGCGTCGGTGTGTCAACAGGCGCGGGTTTTTCTTCCAACGCAGACAGCCGCTTGGCCATTGCGGCCATCTCGGCATCCTGCTCTTCGACACGGGCATTAAGGCGCATTAACGACGTCTCCAAAGAGTCCAACCGCGCCAAAATTTCGGGCGTCAGCGCATCGGATTTGGCCGTCGCCGGCGCCGTTGGGTTAGCAACGGTCGTACCGATTTCGGGTTCGAAAAAGCGATTGCTCGTATTGCCAAAAACCTGCCGCTGCACAGCGCGCATTTCCTGTTCCAACTTGCTAACACGCCCTTCCAGCGAAGCCTGCGCCGTCGCAATACCCTGCGGAAAGAAAACGGCGATTAAGATGAAAGCCAATGCAACGATCAGCATCACGCCGCGCAAGGGCCGTTGCAACCGGCTGAAACCGGGCAGGGCAGGGGTTGGCATTGGCATAGTCTCTCTCCTCATACATCACAAAAGCAACCATAGCGGGCAGCACGAAAAGCTAGAAGCCCTGATTTTAGCCTTTGGTCAATAACTGTGCACTGAACGGGTGCAGGGTTTTGCAACAAAATGCTGACATCGGCGGCCCATTGGGCTATCCGCGCGGGCATGACTGATTCAAGCCAAACTGCTTCGCCCATTACCCCTCAAATCGTCGCCGAACATGGCCTGAATGAGGAGGAATACGCCCGCATCCTGACCGCCATGGGGCGCACGCCGAACCTGGTTGAACTGGGTATATTCTCGGTGATGTGGAGCGAGCATTGCTCCTATAAATCCTCACGCTTTCATTTGAAGAAATTGCCGACCACCGCGCCATGGGTGATTTGCGGGCCGGGCGAAAATGCAGGCGTTATTGATATCGGAGACAATCAGGCCGCGATTTTCAAAATGGAAAGCCACAATCACCCCAGCTACATTGAACCCTATCAGGGCGCGGCGACCGGCGTGGGCGGCATATTGCGCGACGTGTTCACCATGGGCGCGCGGCCGATGGCGAACCTGAACGCGCTGCGTTTCGGGCGGCCTGACCATCCAAAGATGAAGCATTTGGTGGAGGGCGTTGTCGCCGGCATCGGCGGCTATGGCAATTGCGTCGGCGTGCCGACCGTGGGTGGGGAGACTAATTTCCACCCTGCTTATGATGGTAACATCTTGGTCAACGCGATGACCGTCGGCGTGGCGGATCAGGACAAGATTTTCTATTCCGCCGCGACGGGTGTCGGCAACCCCATCGTCTATGTCGGCAGCAAGACAGGCCGCGACGGCATCCATGGTGCGACCATGGCGAGCGCGGACTTTGCCGACGACACCGACGAAAAGCGCCCCACGGTGCAGGTCGGCGATCCGTTTACGGAGAAATTGCTGATCGAAGCCTGCCTTGAACTCATGGCCACCGACGCGATTGTCGCCATTCAGGATATGGGCGCCGCCGGTTTGACATCTTCGTCGGTGGAAATGGCGTCAAAGGGCGGATGCGGCATCTGGCTCAACATGAACGCCGTGCCGCAACGTGAAGAGGGCATGACCCCTTACGAAATGATGCTGTCGGAAAGCCAAGAGCGGATGCTCATGGTCCTGAAGCCCGGCAAAGAGGCGATGGCGCAGGCGATTTTCGATAAATGGGAACTCGACTTTGCCGTCATCGGCGAAGTGACGGACACCGGCCATATGGTGCTGGAGCATGATGGCGAAGTCGTGTGCGACATCCCGCTCGGCCCGCTGGCGGACGACGCGCCGGAATATGAGCGGCCCTATCTGTCGAAGGACGAGTATAAGGCATGGGCCAACGTTGCTCCCTTGGGCGACATTCCTGAAAGCACCGACATCGGCGCGGACTTGCTGAAGCTGATGGCGTCCCCTGACCTCGCCAGCCGCGCGTGGATTTGGAAGCAATATGACAGCCAAGTCGGCGGCGACACCGCGCAATTGTCCGGCGGCGACGCGGCGGTGGTGCGCGTGCACGGCACCAATAAGGGCCTTGCAGTGACCTGCGATGTGACGCCGCGCTATTGCTATGCCGACCCGTTCGAGGGCGGCCGCCAGGCCATC
>JBGSOJ010000200.1:0-2004 GCA_041739175.1 Sphingomonadaceae bacterium | reverse complement strand
GCAATGACATCGCCCTCCGCCTGATTAAAATCCAAGATCGAGTCCGCGCCGCTGCGGCCCAATCCGGCAAAGTCTCCGGCGGCAAAGGCGAAAATGTCACGCCCCGTCCCGCCGGTCATCACATCGCGCTGCGCTCCGCCGACCAGATAATCGTTGCCGTCGCCGCCGTTCAATATGTCGCGACCGGTCTGGCCATAGATGTCGTCATCGCCATTCAAGCTGTCATTGCCTTGGCCGCCTTCCATATTATCGCCATCATCGCCGCCGTTCAAAATATCATTGCCGGCCTGCCCCAAAAGCGTGTCGGACCCCGTGCCGCCGTGGATGGTGTCATTGCCTGTGCCGCCAAAAATCCGGTCATCGCCAGCTAAGCCGAAGAGAATATCATCGCCGCCAAAGCTGTAGATAACATTATCCAAATGATTGCCCGTCCCCGTGGTCGCCCCGGCGTGGAGCAGGTCGAGTTGCTCAAAATTGTTAAAATTGGTGTTGCCACCATTTAGCGCGGCGAAGGAAAAGCTGGCCTCTAAGGTGCGAACGATGTCATAGCCTTGGTCGGCCCCCTCGAACAAAGTATCGCTGGCATCAACAAAATTGTAAATATCATTGCCTGTCCCGCCCTCCAGATTATCCGCCCCCGCGCCGCCATTCAGCCGGTCGTCCCCCGCAAAGCCATACATGTCATCATCGCCGTTCTGACCCGACAAATGATCGTTGCCATCGTTGCCCTGCATAATATCGGCGCCGTCGCCGCCCTCCATATAGTCGTCGCCGCCATAGCCGCGCATGTCATCGAAACCAGCGGTGCCAGTGAAAATGTTGTTTTCGTCGCCGCCAGTAAATATTCCCATTATTCCTATCCCTTTGGTTAATGCGCGGGCGGCAAATGGGCAAACTATGCCTGTGGTCCGATCCCCTTCATTCAGCCATAAGCGTAATGAATCGCGCGCCGCGAGTCCAACCAATTTGGTAAATCGCGGTAAAATTCCGCCGCAATTGTTTGGCTATTCCGCCGCCTATGTGGGATAATGGGATCATGAATTTCTTCACATCCTATCGCGCGCGTTTTTTGGACGTTTTGGCGTCGATTTATCTGTATAACGAGTATCGCGGCTACACCTCATTGGACCGCGTGTTGGAGGCGGTCCGCGTACGCTGCGCCGATCAGCCGGACTTTATCGCGGAGGTCGAAAAGCACCGCCGCGATGAACACACCCATTACCGCATGTTCCGCCGCTGGTATGAACTGCGCGGGCAAATGCCGTTGAAAGTGGACACGACCTGCGGCCATATCGACCATTTTATTGAGCGGATGTTCCGCTGTTCCATTGATGACCTCGACACCGATGCCGTGATTGCCGATCCGGCGGCGTTTGAAAAATTGTGCCGCGTCATCATGCTGACCGAGCAGCGCGGGCTTAGGCAGGTGGAGATTTTGTTACGCAACCGCCATGTCCGGTCCGACAGCGCGCTGCACCGCCTGTTCCGCGTGGTGGAGCGTGATGAGCCGGACCATTTCCGGCCCTATGAACGCTGGCTGGTCGCGCATGGACGGCGGCAGGCGCGGTTGAACGAGCGGTGGGCGGATTTCTGGATTCACAAGACGTTGATGCTGGTGAAATTGCCCGCCTTGTTTCTGAAACGCGACACCCCGCGCCTGACCCATTGGCCCGATGAGGATGCCGCCGCGTATGCCGCGTAATGGGCGCTGTGTAAGGGGGCTTACTCGCTATAGCCCGATAGCCTGCCGCGTTGCTCCACCTGCAACATCTGGCCGCTGACCGTCGCCAGGCACGGCGCGGCATAGACCAATTCGCGGCGGCTCGACAATTCCAGATCGAAAAACGGGCGCAGCATATCGCTGTTGCCGATTTTGTAGTTGAATGGAAAATCGGTGGCATATTGCGGGGAGGGCAGGATGATATAGCTGCCGTCGTTTTGCTGTATCGCGATCAAAGGCCGCGGCATACCGTCGTCCGGACCCAGATGCAGCGTGCCGCCGGT
>JBGSOJ010000193.1:0-2174 GCA_041739175.1 Sphingomonadaceae bacterium | reverse complement strand
CGGCCGGCTGCCCGGCGACGCGCCGAAAATCATGCAAATGGCGTCGGAGTTTTCCAAACGCGATTTGCCGACGCAATTGTGGCTGATTGAACAACGCGCGGCCAGCGGTGATATCGACGGGACCTTGGCCTATTACGACCGGGCGATGCGCACCAATCCCGAAGTGCGCAGCTTGTTATACCCAATCCTTGGCCGCGCGGTCGCCGATCCGGAGCTGACTGCGCCGATTGCGACCCTATTGCGGGCGAACCCCGTATGGGCCGCCGGTTTCTATCGCAGCTTCGCCAGCGATGCCGAGGCGTTGGACAATTTCCCCCTGCTGCTAACCGCCTTGGGCAATGATGCCGCCGCTTTGGTGCCCAACAGCGCGCGGGTGTCGGTGGCCAACGCCTTGCTCGACAAAGGGGCGTTGCCGCAGGCGGAGAGTGTCGCTTTGTTGGGCATGGACGCCACCGACCTTTCCGATTTTTCCAATGGCAAGGGCCGCGCCTTGCCGCCCTTTGGCTGGGAAATCTTACGCTCGGGCACGGTATCGGCCAGCGTGGCGGCGGACAACGGCCTGTCGGTTGAGGTCGCCAGCGGCGCGGGCGGGGTTGCCGCAAAGCGGCTTGTACGGCTGAACAATGCGGTGTTCACGGTGTCGGGAACGATGACGGCCAAGGGTGGCACAGCGGAGCAACTGCCTCGCCTCCACATCGCGTGCCGCGGCCGGAAGCAGGAAACGCAGTTTATCCTGCCGCAGGCCGCTGGCAACGGCGCGTACCGGTTCAATGACACGGTGAATATGGCTGGCTGCCCCTTTATCGAACTCAGCATTCGCGTGCCCGGCAATTTCGTTAGCGCGCCAATCACCGCGAAAATCACCGCATTGAGGATGCAATAGGCCATGCCGAGCGCACGCCAGCATGGGCCCCAACATGGGCCCCATTACGGACCGACGCCAATTTGGGCGGGTTGGCTGCTCCTGAGCCTGCTGACATTGACGTTCGCAATTGGCGGTGGTGCGCGCGGCGATGTGGATTCGGTCGCGGTGCTTCGGCCCGTCGCAATGCTGGCGGGTTTTGTCGGATTGGCATTGATGACGCGCGATGCGGCGCGCAGTTTTGCGCCTTTGCTCATCGTTGCGGCGCTCGCTTTGGCGTGGATTGGCGGGCAGTTGATCCCCTTGCCACCGTCGATGCTTGCCGCCCTGCCGGGGCAAGCGCCCTATATCGCGGCCTCCGCAGCGGTCGGGGCGGCCGATGTATGGCGCCCGCTCAGCCTTGTCCCATCGCAGACCAGCAACGCGTTCTACGCCGCCATTGTGCCGGTGGCGGTGCTGATACTGTTTATCGCGGCGCGTGGTCATTTCCGGCGCTATGCGATGATTGCCATCATCCTGTTCGGCCTTTTGTCCGCGCTGATCGGGCTTATGCAATTGGGGGTTGGTAAGGACAGCCCCTTGTATTTTTACACCATCACCAACGCGGGATCGCCCGTCGGCCTGTTCGCCAACCGCAACCATCAGGGGATGCTGCTCGCCTGTATGCCGCCGCTCTTGGCCTATTTGGTGGTGACGACGCGCCGTCATGCCTTGTTGCCGTGGCTGGCCACCGGAACGGGCGTGCTTTTGGCGATGCTGATTTTCGCATTGGGTTCGCGTAGCGGGCTGGTCCTGTTTGTGTTTTCCTCCGTGGCGGTGTTCTTCATCCTGCCAAAGGGCGTCGCGCACAGCCTGCCGGGCCCGGCGATGTTACGCGGGCGGATGCATTATATCTACCCCGTGTTGGTCGCCGGATTGTTCTCCACCATTGCCTTGCTGGCAAGCCGCACCTTGGCGTGGCAGAGGCTGATGGAATCGGGTGAGACCCAGGATATTCGCGGCGACGTCCTGGCCCCGGTCATGCAGATGATGCGCGATTTCTTCCCCATCGGCGCGGGCGGCGGCACTTTCCCCTATGTGTTCTATCGCTACGAACCGACCGAGATGTTGGGGCAGGCGTATGTCAACCATGTCCACAATGACTATTTGGAACTGGTGTTTGAATATGGCCTGCCCGGCGTCGTTGTTGCCGTGCTTGCGTTGCTCCTGCTGCTGCGTGCGGGGTGGCAGGCATGGAATGCACATGAGGATGGGGAGGCGATGATGGCCTCGCGCGCCGCCATTATCGGCTTGATCGTGTTGTTCGCGGGCA
>JBGSOJ010000174.1:0-6249 GCA_041739175.1 Sphingomonadaceae bacterium | reverse complement strand
GGCTGAAAGCGATTGGCGAGGTCACCGGCGCGAGCGCCGACCAAATCGCCGCCGCGCAAAACGCTATATTGCCCGCAATCCACGGCGCGTTGCTGGCGAAACCGATCAAGGGCCGGATTACCGTTTCGGGCTACGAAGGCTCCGAATTGCTCGTCGCGCGGTTGTTGATCGAAAGCGGCGCGGATGTGCCCTATGTCGGCACCGCTTGCCCACGCACCAAATGGTCCGACCCCGACCGCGAATGGCTGGAGGCGAAGGGCGTGCGCGTCCAATATCGCGCCAGCTTGGAGCAGGATTTGGCGGCAGTGGACGAATTCAACCCGGACCTTGCCATTGGCACCACGCCCGTCGTGCAGCATGCCAAGGCGAAGGCCATCCCATCGCTTTATTTCACCAACCTGATCTCCGCACGGCCCCTGATGGGACCGGCAGGCGCAGGCAGTCTGGCACAAGTCATCAACGCCGCCATCGGTAACAAGGCGCGTTTCGACAAAATGCAGGCGTTCTTTGATGGCGTCGGCGAAGGTTTCACCAGCGGTATATGGGAAGACACCCCCACCGACCGTCCCAAGTTCAAGGCCAAATATGCCGCGCAAAATGCGGCTGCGGCGAAGGCGGCGGAGGCTATCGGATCATGACGCTGATATTAGACCACGGCATTTTTTGTTTCGTCATGATCGACGACAAACGGAGTGCGCAGCTATGACGCTCATCCTCGATCATGACAGGGCAGGCGGTTATTGGGGCGCGGTTTACGCGTTCACCGCCGTTAAGGGCTTGCAAGTCATCATTGATGGCCCCGTGGGGTGCGAAAACCTGCCGGTGACATCGGTGCTGCACTACACCGACGGCCTGCCGCCGCATGAATTGCCGATTGTGGTCACGGGCCTTGGCGAGGAAGAGCTCGGCAAAACCGGGACCGAGGCGGCGATGCGCCGTGCGTGGCGTTCCTTAGACCCCGATTTGCCCGCCGTGGTGGTCACTGGATCGATCAGCGAAATGATCGGCGGCGGCGTGACTCCCGAGGGCACCAACATCAAACGCTTCCTGCCGCGCACCATTGATGAGGATCAATGGCAATCGGAAGACCGCGCGCTGGCGTGGCTGTGGACCGAATTCGGGCCGAAGAAGAACCCTGTGCCCAAGGCCTTGGCCGAGGGGGAGAAGCCCAAAGTCAACATCATCGGCCCATCCTACGGCATGTTCAATATGCCGTCGGACCTCGCCGAAATCCGCCGCCTGATTGAGGGTATCGGGGCGGAGGTCAACATGGTGTTCCCGCTGGGATGCCATTTGGCCGACATTCAAAAGCTCGCCGCCGCGTCAGTGAATGTGTGCATGTACCGCGAATTTGGTCGCAATTTGTGCGAGATTTTGGAGCGCCCGTATCTGCAAGCGCCCATTGGCCTTGAATCCACCACGTTGTTCCTGCGCCAATTGGGCGAGATGACCGGCCTCGACCCCGAACCGTTCATTGCGAAGGAAAAGCATACCACGATTAAGCCCCTTTGGGACTTGTGGCGTTCGGTGACGCAGGACTTCTTCGGCACCGCCAGTTTCGGCATTGTCGCCAACGACACCTATTCGCGCGGCATCAAGAAATTCCTTGAGGATGACATGGGCCTACCGTGCAATTTCGCGTTCGGGCGGAAGGCGGGGATAAAGCCCGACAATGATGCGGTGCGCGAGGCCATCATCGCCAACCCGCCGTTGATTGTCTTCGGCAGCTATAATGAGCGGATGTACATGGCGGAAACCGGCGCGCGCGGGATTTTCATCCCCGCCAGCTTCCCCGGCGCCGCGATCCGCCGTCATACCGGCACGCCGTTTATGGGCTATTCCGGCGCGACCTACCTTATTCAGGAAGTGTGCAATGCGTTGTTCGACGCCCTGTTCCACATCCTGCCTTTGTCCACGCAAATGGACGCAGGCGTTGCCACCCCTGCCCGCCGCGAAGTGCCTTTGCGCTGGGACCCGGCGGCAAAGGACAAATTCGACGCGATTATCGAGGCACAGCCGGTGTTGGTGCGGATTTCCGCCGCCAAGAACCTGCGCGATGCCACCGAACGCTCGGCGCGCGCGGCGGGAGAGACATGCGTCTCCGCCGACCGCTTGGCCGCCGCGATGTTACAAGGTGCGAGCGCATGAGCGCCCGTAAAACAGATTCATCAGGTGCCCTGCACCCGATGTCCGCAACCTCCGCAGCAACGTGTGCTGCGAGGCAACAGCCCAAACGAGCCGGTCAGCGCCGTCGTTCACTTGGGGTTTAAATGGAGAAGGTAATATGAGCGATAGTAATGAGCGCTTTGGCCCAGGGGCGTATTTAACCCCCGAAGAAGCCAAAGAATTTCACAAAATGTTTGTGACCAGTTTCATCGGATTCACCATCGTCGCGATTATCGCGCACGCATTGGTGTGGTCGTGGCGTTCGTGGTTTCCAAGCATTAATGGCTACGCAATGGTGTCCGATGCGACACAAGTGGCACAAGCCGCAATTACAACATTTTTAGTTTAAGGAGTTATAGTCATGTGGAGACTTTGGTTAATTTTTGATCCGCGCCGTACACTTGTTGCATTGGCCGTTTTCTTGTTCGTCTTGGCTTTGTTCATCCATTTCATTTTGTTGAGCACTGACCGTTTCAACTGGATCGAAGGTCCAGCTGTTGTTGCCGCCCCTGTGGCTGCACCTGCCGCTATGCCTGCCGCTGCACCAGCACCGGCGCCAGCAGCAACGCCAGCTCCCTGAACCGAACAACGCCCCAGAGGATCGTAGCCTTACCACGGCTGCGCTCCTCCCGGGCGCCCTCGGTTCCGAAATCTGGTTTTCACAAGAGGTGGCAGGGGATTTGCTATGTCGCTATTAAGTTTTGAAAGAAAATATCGGGTGCGCGGAGGCACGCTGGTCGGCGGAGATTTGTTCGATTTCTGGATCGGGCCCTTCTATGTCGGCTTCTTCGGCGTGCTCACAGCCATCTTCGCGATATTGGGCACGGCGTTGATCTTCTATGCCGCCTCTTTGGGGCCAACGTGGAATCCGTGGTTGATATCCATCAATCCACCGGATTTGAAATATGGCCTTGGTCTGGCTCCGCTGAAAGAAGGCGGCTTCTGGCAGATTATCACGATGTGCGCGACGGGTGCCTTTGTTTCATGGGCGCTGCGTGAAGTGGAAATTTGCCGAAAGCTGGGCATGGGATATCATGTGCCGATTGCCTTTGGCTTTGCCATTTTTGCCTATGTTACTTTGGTTATTATCCGGCCATTTTTGATGGGCGCATGGGGTCATGGATTTCCGTATGGGATTTTCAGCCACCTCGATTGGGTGTCCAACACCGGCTATGCCTATGTCAACTTCCACTATAATCCGGCGCATATGATTGCGGTGTCGTTCTTCTTTACGACCACGCTGGCGCTGGCATTGCATGGTGCGTTGATCCTTTCGGCGGTGAACCCGCAAAAGGGGACGGCGGTACGGACTCCCGAATATGAAGATACATTCTTCCGCGATTTCATCGGTTATTCGGTCGGCACCATTGGTATTCACCGCGTAGGCCTGTTCCTCGCCCTGAATGCCGGGTTCTGGAGCGCGATTTGCATCGTGATTGCTGGTCCCCTCTATGCAGGCGGTTGGCCTGAATGGTGGGAATGGTGGCGCAACATACCGATTTGGTCTTAAGGGGAGGGTAGAATAATGGCACGTTATCAAAACATATTTACACAAGTGCAATTGTCGCACGCCCCCGAAATGGGCATGCCGCTTCCGCCGCGTGACGAACCCCGCCTTGCGCTTACCGGTGTAAGCTATTGGATGGGTAAGTTCGGCCAGGCCCAAATCGGTCCGATCTATCTCGGCTGGCTTGGCATTGCCTCGTTGTTGTTCGGTTTTCTTGCGATTGAGATTATCGGCCTCAACATGGCGGCGTCGGTGAATTGGGATCCGTTGGAATTCATGCGTCAGTTTTTCTGGCTAACGCTGAACCCTCCGGGACCGGAGCATGGCTTTACGCCGTTTGTTCCGTTAAATGAGGGCGGCTGGTGGATTATGGCCGGCTTCTTCCTGACGACATCCATCCTGTTGTGGTGGGTGCGGGGTTACCGCCGGGCGTTGGCATTGGGCATGGGCACGCATGTGTCATGGGCCTTTGCCTCGGCGATTTGGTTGTACCTCGTTCTTGGCTTCATCCGCCCGTTCTTCTTGGATGATTGGTCGCAAGCAGTGCCCTTTGGTATTTTCTCGCACCTGGAATGGACCAACAACTTCTCACTGCAATATGGCAATTTGTTCTATAATCCGTTCCACGCGTTATCGATTGTGTTCTTATATGGTTCAGCCTTGCTGTTCGCCATGCACGGCGCAACCATCCTTGCGGTGGGCCGGTACGGCGGAGAGCGTGAGTTGGAGCAGATTACCGACCGTGGTACCGCTTCGGAACGCGCTGCGTTGTTCTGGAGATGGACGATGGGCTTCAACGCGACGATGGAATCAATCCACCGTTGGGCTTGGTGGTTTGCGGTCCTTTGCACACTGACGGGCGGGATTGGCATTTTGCTAACCGGTACCGTGGTGGACAATTGGTACCTGTGGGCTATCGAGCACGGCTACGCACCGGAATATTAAATCCGCGCTTTGCGCAAAAACCAAAAAACCCGGCGTGTGATGCGCCGGGTTTTTTGTGTCTGACGCATTGGTGATTGGCTTAGCCGCGTTGGCTGAGCATCCCGCGGCGGTGAAGGTCATAGAGATGCACGGGGAAGGACAGCATCAACGGCAACGCCACAAACGGCCATGCCATGCCGGTAAGAGCCGCGCGCAGGCCCAGCATCATCAAAACGGCGGGCAGCAACGCAGCGGCAATATCAACGCTGGCTCGGCCGCGCAACCGCAACCATATCGCCTCGCCCGCCAGTACCAACAGCACAACATCGACCGCATGCCCGCTGGCGAAGAACGCCTGCATCAGCCAAACGGTCCGTTGAGCTGCACGACTTGATAATTCAGCGCGCCGGCAATGGTCACCCAAATCAGATAGGGGACCAACAACGCCGCCGATAGCTTGGAAAAGCGGCCGACGAACAGGATCAGGATCGCCACCGACAGCCACAGCGCGATCAACTCATAAAACGCCACATCGGGCCGCTGCATCCGGAAGAAGATAAAGCTCCACCCCAGATTCAAAAATCCGTTGAGCGCAAACATGCCAAGCGTCACCTCAACATCACGGCGGGTTTTCGCTTGCTCCCACGCGAACACGCCCGACACCGCAATCAACGCAAAGATCGCGGTCCAGATGACGCCGAACATATAGCCGGGCGGGGCCCAATCGGGCTGTTGCAGGGAATAATACCATTCGTCCAGCACCGTGATGGTGCCGCCAACCAACGCCGTGATGAGGGCCAGCGAACCTGCAATGACCATCGGGAAAATCGCAGTTCGCTTCATAAGAATGGCCTATCCTTTGACGGGTTTTAGCCCGATCAGATGGCCCATATCTTTTAGGAAAATCCGCACATGGGCCATGGGATCGCGCTTCACCAGCCTTTTGTTCATATAGGCTTCCCAAGTCAAGCGTTGCACATCGGGGTCGGCGCACATCTTCACAAAACGCTCGCGCCGTTTGTCGTTCTTGTACCAGAAATACTGCATAATGCCGAGGATCCAGAACACACGGCCATGCGCCTTCATAAACGCTTTGCGGGCACCAAGCAGAGCGCGGGCATCGCCCGTGTCAAGGAATCGCGCCACCGCCGCGCCGCTCATCCGGCCCGCGACCATGGCGTAGTAAATCCCCTCGCCAGAGGACGGCGCAACCACGCCCGCGGCATCGCCAGCAAGCAATACATTGCGGCCATTGTCCCATTTTTTCAATGGCTTAAGTGGGATCGGCGCGCCTTCGCGGCGGATGGTTTTCCAATCCGCAAAGCCGGTTTGCTCGCGCATCAATGCGGTGGTTTCGCGCAAGGGGAAGCCCTTATCCGCACTGCCCAGGCCAATGCTTGCCGTCTTGCCATGCGGGAAGACCCAGGCGTAGAAATCGGGCGACAAATGCCCCTGATAATAGACATCGCATTGCGTCGGCTGATAATCGGCAGTCACCGTTTCGGGCACCTCGACAATTTCGTGATAGGCAAACACGCACGGCACGCGGTCAGCGTTTTTGATGCATTGCCGCCCCACGCCGCTGCGCGCGCCATCGGCGCCAATGACGGCCCGGGTGGTCACGGTTTGCATCGGCGCGTTGCGATCGGCGC
>JBGSOJ010000171.1:0-2253 GCA_041739175.1 Sphingomonadaceae bacterium | reverse complement strand
ATACAGGAGGCGCTGGAAACTGCTGGCCGGGAGCATGGACTAGGGTGTTGCCATAGCCCGCGCCTGTTGGCGTGGCGCGCAAACAACCGCCCGCGCCTGTTGGCGTGGCGCGTAGGAAAACAGCCCGCGCCCGTTGGCGTGGCGCGCGGGACAACCTCCGCGCTTTATGGTAGCGATACCATGCGGCTGCCCCCGCCAATCACCGCGCATTTCCGCCGTATTGCGGTTATGTTGCGCCAAAACCCGGCAATGTAACAATTATATCACATGCAGGCATAAATTGCGCAATTAAGACGCAATGTTGCTTTACTCCCCCGGCCAAAGGCTGGAAGAATAGGCTTCAGCATTCCTATGCCGTTCCATGTTGGGGCAGGTCCGAGCGGCAAAGGGCATCAGGGATAGCGAAAAAATCCATTCTCGATAGGGGTTTCACTGTGAAAAAAACCAACTTTATTAAGCTCAATTGCAGCTCCGCCTTGCGCGCAGCGGCCTTGGTCGGTGGTGCGGCATTCGCCAGCGTCGCCGTAACGCCCGCCATGGCACAGGACGCAGCAGCGGAAGAAGAAACCGTCAACGACGATAAGGACATCGTTGTTACCGGTTCGCGCATTCAACGCCGCGACCTCGACTCCGCCGCCCCCGTGACGGTGGTGAGCGCAGAAGAGTTTCAATTGTCGGGTACCGTCAACGTAGAGAACGTCGTCAACAGCCTGCCGCAGGTTATCCCTGGCACGACCGGTTTCTCCAACAACCCAGGCGGCGGCGTTGCGACGCTGAACCTGCGTGGTTTGGGCGACACCCGCACAATGGTGCTGGTCAATGGCCGCCGTTGGATGTTCTATGATGTCAACCAAGTCACCGATTTGAACACCGTGCCCTCGTTCCTGCTCGACTCGGTCGATGTTGTGACCGGCGGCGCGTCGGCTGTTTACGGTTTGGACGCTATGGCCGGCGTTGTGAACTTCCGTTTGAAAGATGACCTCAATGGCGTGATGGCCGGTGGTCAATACAGCCTGACCGAACGCGGCGACGGCGCGCGCTACAACGCCTATGTTGCGTTGGGCGGCGAATTTGCCGAGGATAAGGGCCACGCCACGGTCTATGCCGAATATTACAAGCGCGAACCCATTTTCCAAGGCGCACGCGGTTTCAGCGAATTTGCCAAGGGCGATGACGGCGAGGGCGGCCTGATTGACGGCGGTTCGTCGACCTTGCCAGAGGGCGTGTTGCGTTACTTCGGCGGTGCGCAAGGCACTGGTCCACAGCGTTTGCGCGATAACCCGGACACGCCAGAGGTTGAGCCCACCGACAACGGTCTCGGCGACTTCTTCAACAACAACGCCGTTGTGTTTGACGCCGCCGGTGTGTTCCGTCCGCGTGCGGGTGACCTGTATAACTACGCGCCCGCCAACTATTTGCAGGTTTCGCAAGAACGCTATCTGGTGGGCGGCTATGCCGATTATGACATCGGCGGCGGCAACGAAGTCTATGTTGAGGCAACCTTCGTCAACAACCGCGTGCCCAACGAATTGGCCGCAACGCCCGTCACCGGTAACTTCGACATCAACTTGGCCGCGGTACAACCTTTCCTGAGCGCGGCTGATTTTGCCACTTTGCAAGCTATCGACGCAGAAGAAACTACGCGTAACGCGGCAAATGGCGACGACGATGATGCGGGCGTGGTAAACATGTTCGTGCAGCGCCGCGTGGTCGAGACCGGTTCGCGCAACACGCTGGATGAGCGTAACGCGCTGCGCATGTTGGTTGGTCTGCGCGGTCCAATCACCGATAGCTTTAGCTACGATTTGTATTACAGCTACGCCCGCACGCGCAACTCCAACGTGCAGGCCGGTAACGTCTCGCAATCGGCCTTTGCCGCTGGTCTGGACGGCACGGGTACGCCAATCAATATCTTTGGCCCCAACACGCTGACCCCTGCGATGGTCGATCAGATTTCGATTCTGGCACAGAACAGCGATGTATCGGCATTGCAAGTGGCATCGGCCGTGGTGTCGGGTTCGCTGGGCAATTTCGGCTTTGGCGGTGATGACATTGGCGTGGCATTCGGCGCGGAATATCGCGGCGTTTCTTCGGAATTCATTCCTGACACAGCATTGTCGTCGGGCGATGTGATCGGCTTCAACGGCGGCTTGCCCACCGCAGGGTCGTACAATGCAAAAGAATTGTTCGCCGAAGTGCGCTTGCCCATCGCGGGCGGAATGGCCGGGATTGAGGATCTGACGCTGACCGGCG
>JBGSOJ010000106.1:0-2285 GCA_041739175.1 Sphingomonadaceae bacterium | reverse complement strand
GCGGCGACGCCACGCCATTTGAAACCGTGCTGGCCGCCGATGTGGAGCGCGCGGCGCTTATGGCCGAAAGCGAAAATTGCGCCGATCCGCAGCATCTGGGCGAAATTCACGAACGCCTGATCGCCATCGACGCGCACAGTGCGCCGGCGCGGGCGGCGCGCATTTTGGTCGGCCTTGGCTTTGATGAGGAGGCGCAGCACCGGTCGTTGGAGTCGTTCTCCGGCGGCTGGCGGATGCGGGTGGCCTTGGCGGCATTGTTGTTCTCACAACCGGACTTGCTCCTGCTCGATGAGCCATCGAACCACCTTGATTTGGAGGCGGTGATGTGGCTGGAGGATTTCCTCATTAACTATCCCGCGACGATATTGTTGGTCAGCCATGAGCGCGATTTCCTGAACAATGTTGTCGATACGATCCTGCATTTGACCGGCGGCAAATTGACGCTCTATCCCGGTGGATACGACGCATTTGAACGGCAACGCGCCGAGCGGCAGGCGCAACTCGCCAGCGCGCGGGAAAAGCAGCAGATGCAACGCGCGCGATTACAGGACTATGTCGCGAAAAACTCCGCCCGCGCCTCCACCGCGAAACAGGCGCAATCGCGGGCGAAGGCGCTGGCGAAGATGCAGCCGATTGCCGAGCTTATCGACGATCCCTCATTGAGTTTCGACTTCCCCGATCCCGATGAACTCCGCCCGCCGCTGATCACGCTCGATCTGGCGTCGGCGGGGTATAGCGAGAAACCCGTGCTGGAACGGCTCAACCTGCGGCTTGATCCCGACGACCGCATTGCGCTGTTGGGGCGCAACGGCAATGGTAAGACGACGCTGGCGCGGTTGCTGGCGGCGCAGCTAACGCCGATGGACGGCGCAATGAATGCCAGCGGCAAGATGCGAGTCGGTTACTTCACCCAATATCAAGTGGAGGAATTGGACCGCGAGGAAACCCCGCTGCAACATATGACGCAGTTGATGAAGGGCGCAAACCAGGGTGCGGTGCGCGCGCAATTGGGGCGCTTTGGCTTTTCCGGGCCGAAAGCGACCACCGAAGTCGGGCGCTTGTCAGGCGGGGAGCGCGCGCGGCTCGCGCTGGCGCTGATTACCCGCGATGCGCCGCATATGCTGATCCTTGATGAGCCGACCAACCATTTGGACGTCGATGCGCGTGAGGCGTTGATTCAGGCGCTGAATGACTATTCGGGCGCGGTCGTGATTGTCAGCCATGACCGGCACATGCTGGAAATGACCGCCGACCGTTTGGTGCTGGTCGATCAGGGGACGGCGAAAGAATTTGACGGATCGATCGACGATTACATCGCCTTTGTGCTGGCCAAGGAGCCTGCCAGCGCGGTGAAAGGCGCAGGCGCTAAGGGCACACCGAAGAAGGAAACGCGCAAACTCTCGCCCGAGGCGCAGGCTTTGCAAAAACGCGTGTTCAATGCCGAAAAAACGCTCGATAAACTCAACAAGCAAATGGAGGCGATTGACGCCGCGCTGCTGGACCCCGGCAATGCGGCCTATGTGCTGGCGCATATGACGCCGCCGGAGCTGCAAAAGCACCGCGCCGACACCGCCAAAAAACTCGCCGCCGCCGAAAAGGAATGGATGCAGGTCAGCGAGATATTGGAATCCATCGACGCGTAACGCCGCCGCCGAATGGCGCTACCCCGAATTATATTGTGCGGCGCGGCAAAAAAGACTATGCGAGCGCCATTGTGCGGGCAGTTCCCCGCCACCGGTCCCGCCTTTTTGCGCGCCGTTTACCCTTAAAGCCCATGAGATTATGACATTTAACACCCCATTCCCGCTTCTGTCCGAGGCGCTTACTGCCCGTGGCTATGCCGAGCCTACCCCTGTTCAAGCCGCCGTTCTGGAAGAAGAAGCCGCTGGCCGCGATCTGGTCGTGTCCGCGCAAACGGGTTCTGGCAAGACCGTGGCCTTTGGCCTTGCCATGGCCGCGCAATTGTTGGGTGAGGACGGCTTCCCGCCGCGCGCCGCCGCGCCGCTTGCGCTCATCATCGCCCCCACCCGCGAATTGGCGTTGCAGGTCAGCCGCGAACTGGAATGGCTGTTCAAAGGCGCGGGCGTGCGCGTCACCAATTGCGTCGGCGGGATGGATGCCAGCAAGGAACGCCGCGCGCTGAACGCTGGTGCGCATATTGTTGTCGGAACACCGGGCCGTTTGCGCGACCATTTGGAACGCGGCGCACTTGCGCTTCAGGATTTGCGCGTTGCCGTGCTCGATGAAGCCGACGAAATGCTCGATATGGGCTTCCGTGAAGACCT